>JBIKXA010000202.1:0-6193 GCA_044356015.1 Roseomonas sp. | reverse complement strand
ATCCGCCACCGCCACGGCCTGGGCCAGAACACCGCCGCGATTGCCGCGCAAATCCAAGACTAATGCTCGCGGTGGGTTGGCGCCAGCAAAGGCGGCCTCGACAAAGCCCGTCACCTGGGCCGAGGTCAGCGCGGTAAAGCCTGAGACGCGCAAATGCAGAACCCCATCGCGGGTTTCCGCCGTCACGGTTTCCACGCGCTGCGCAACCCGCTGCAGCGTCACATTCCGCCGGCGCCCGGCGCGCTGCGTCACCAGCGTCACCTCGGTCTCTGCGGCGCCTTCCAGCAGCAATTCGGCGCCTGGCAGGTCATTGGCGAAGACCATTTCATCATCCACCGTGACAAGCCGATCACCGACGCGAATCCCTGCCGCCGCCGCCGGGCCATCGCGCGTGACGGCGGCCACCACCACCTGGCCACGCTGCGCCGCAAGCCTGAGGCCGACACTGCCCTGCCCAAGCCGGCGTTCGCGGGCAAGCTGCGCCTCTTCCGGCGTCACGTAGCGGCTGAAAGGGTCAAGATGGCCGAAAATAGCGTTGAAACTGGCGCGCAGCAGCCCATCCCGGCCTTGATTGCGAAGTGCCGGAGAAGCTGCCCAAGCAGCTTGTTGAAACGGCAGCAACGCCTCGGCAGCTGTAACCCCAATGGCTTCCGGCTTGCTGCGCGCCGAATCACTGGGCAGCACCCGGCTGATCAAGGCACCACGCCCGCGCATCAGGCGCAATTCGCGCCCCTGCCGTTCAACCCGCAGGCTTGGATCATGCGCCGTGAAGCCCGCCAGGGCCCAGGTGATCAGATCGCTGGGCAGCGCGCGTTCCATATGCCGTTCCAGAATGGCGGCGAAGCCCGCAGCGAAAACGCCCTGCATTTCCTCACGCGGGAAGGGGGCGATGGCTTCATGCACCCCGGCGCGCGGGACTTCCGCCGCCAAGGCCGCCCCCAAGGGCAGGGCGGGGGCAATCAACAGGATCAGGAAAGCAAACGAAACAAAGAAAACGCAGGCCCGCGTGCTCAGCGCCGCCCCCGCCGTGGCGGCATGGGCCGACCACCGCGTTTTGGAATGCCCTGCATGATGTGAAACACCATCCCGCCCGTGCGCGCGGTCGCTTCCTTCAGGCGCACTTCCACCGCCTGACCCAGCGTAAAGGTCAAGCCTGTCCTGCGACCAGCCAGGCGCTGCGTGGCTTCGTCCTGATCCCATCTATCATCCGGCAATGAGCCAAGCGGTACGATTCCGCTCGCGCCATTCTCCTCCAAAGTGACAAAGAGGCCGAAGCGTGTCACCCCGGAAATGCGCGCGGCAAATAAATTTCCCTCGCGCTCTGACATATATGCCGCAAGGTAGCGATCAACCGCATCCCGTTCCGCCATCGCCGCACGGCGCTCGGTCGCGGTGATGTGTTCGCCGGTTTCCGGAAAACGCGCCGCTTCCACTTCCGCCAAGCCATCAGAGCCAAGTTTCAAGCCACGGATCAGCGCGCGATGCACCAGCAAATCCGCATAGCGCCGAATGGGTGACGTGAAATGCGCATAACGCGCCAAGGCCAAGCCGAAATGGCCCAGATTGTCGGGCGCATAGGCCGCCTGGGATTGGCTGCGCAGCACGGTTTCATGGACCAGCCGTTCATGCGGGCTTTCCTTCACCTGCGCGAGCAATGCGGCGAAATCACGCGGATGCAGCCGATCCCCAGGTGGGAGCGACAATTCCATGCTGCGCAGGAATTGCCTGAGCCCTTCCAACTTCAACTCCGAAGGCCGGTCATGCACGCGATACATGCAGGGCTGGATCAGGCGTTCGAGTTCCTCCGCCGCGCAAACATTGGCGGCGACCATGAATTCTTCGATCAAGCGATGGGAATCGAGCCTGGCACGCGGCACCACGGCGGTGACGCGGCCCTTGTCATCCAGCAGCACACGCCGTTCCGGCAGATCAAGATCAAGTGTGCCGCGCGCCTCGCGTGCCGCGAGCAAGGCACGGAAGGCACCGTAAAGGCTTGCCATATGGCCAGGCGCCAAGCCCTCCGGTTCGCTGCCCGCCTCAAAACGCGCCTGCGCCTGTTCGTAAGTGAGCCGCGCGGCAGAACGCATGATGCCGCGCCCGAAGCGATGGCCGGTTTTTCGCCCCGCGCCATCAAAGCGCATTTCAACGAAAAGGCAGCCGCGATCCTCGCGCGGGCGCAGGCTGCACCAGCCATTGGAAAGGGCTTCCGGCAGCATGGGCACAACGCGATCGGGGAAATAAACGGAATTGCCCCGCGCCCAGGCTTCGCGGTCCAAATGGCTGCCTGGGCCGACATAATGCGCGACATCGGCAATGGCGACGGTGACCTTCCAGCCATTGCCATCGGCTTCGGCATGGACAGCATCGTCAAAATCCCGCGCATCATCGCCATCAATCGTCACCAGCGGCAGGTCGCGCAAATCAACCCGCCCGCGCGCGGAGACACCCTTCGCCGTTTCGGCTTCGCGCAAGGCTTCCGCAGGGAAGATATCGGGGATGCCATGGGCATGGATGCAGATAAGCGAAACCGAGCGCGGTTCGCCCATCACACCCAGGCTTTCCACAATCCGCGCCGGCTTGGGGCCGAAATGCCGCGTGGCGGGCAAGGGTTCGGCCAGCACAATATAGCCTGGCTTGGCGCCACCGGCTTCGCCTGGCGGGACAATCCATTCGCCCTTCTGGCGCCGATCGGTCGGGATGATGCGCCCTTCTTCATAAACGCCCAGAATGCGCGCCGGCGCACTGCCCGCGATGCGCTTGAATGTGCGACCTTCATATTTGCCGGCACCGATGGGCTTGAGGCGTGCCAGCACGCGTTCACCAACCGCCAGCGCCGGGCGGCCTTTGCCTTCCGGGCGCATATAGATGATCGGCGGGCGGCCCTCACCCTCCCATTGCAATGGGCGCGCGATGGGGTCTCCATCCGGGTCCGTGCCGGTCACTTCCACCGGCGCCATATCGGGCAGCCGCCCCGGCGCGATGATGGCGCGCTTGCCGGCAGGGCTTGACCCACCTTCTTCGGCCAATTCGCGCATCATCTGCCGCAAGGCCGGGCGTTGATCCGTCGTCAGGCCAAAGGCGCGGGCGATTTCGGATTTGGTTACGCGGCCTTTGGCTTCGGCCAGAAAACCGCGCAGCGCCGCCTTGGAAGGAAGCGCGCCGGTTGCCTCAGCGGCTTGGCGCGTCGCACCGCGCCGCTTGGCGCTGGCGGCCGGGCCGGCGGCGGCGCGGGATCGGGCCTTATGGCCCTTCACCGGCGGGCCGCGACGCGGCATCTCAGCGGCTACTCTTGCGGGCAGCGGGCTTGGCTTTGGCCTTGGCCGCAGGTTTGGCCTTGGTGGTAGCGGCCTTCGGCTTAGCGGTGGCGGCTTTTGGCTTGGCAGTAGCCTTCGCCTTTGTTGCCGGTTTCGCCTTGGCGGCTGGTTTCGCCTTGGCGGGTGCAGCTGCGGCAGCGACCTTGCGCGCGCCACCCTTCGCACCCTTGCGGGCGGCGGCACCGCGCGCCTTCATCTCCTTGCCCTTTTCGGCAAGCAGCGTGACCATATCGGCAAGCGCGGCGTCTTCCATCGCCAGATCGCGCGGGAGATTGGCGACGGTCCGCCCATGCTGCGCGTAAGGCCCGAAGCGGCCCTTGCGCACCACCACCATCTCTCCGTCTTCCGGATGCGGCCCCAATTCCCGAATGCGGGACCGCGCATCGGCCAAAAGCACAATCGCGCGATTGAGCCCGATGGTCAGGACATCATCATCCTTATCGAGCGATTTGAAGATGCTACCACAGCGCACATAAGGCCCGAAACGCCCAAGCCCCGCCGTGATTTCCTCCTGGCTTTCAGGATCAATGCCAATCACGCGCGGCAGGGACAGCAAGCCAAGTGCCGCTTCCAGGGTCATGTTATCCGGGTTCTGCCCGGCAGCCAGGCTCGCCCGGCGTGGCTTGGTGGGCTTGCCCTTGGCATCCGTGCCGGGTTCGCCAAGCTGCACATAAACCCCGTAAGGGCCGCGCCGCATGGTGACCGCCTGGCCAGTCGCGGGATCCTTGCCCAATTCGCGGTCGCCGCCCGCGCCTTCACCATCCGCGGGACCAACACCGAAGGGGCGTGTGTAGCGGCATTCCGGGTAGTTGGAGCAACCGATAAAGGCGCCACCGCGACCAAGCCGCAGGCCAAGCCGGCCCGCCGCGCAGCTTGGGCACACACGCGGGTCCGTGCCATCGCCGCGCGCGGGGAAGATATGCGGCCCCAAATCCTCATCCAGCGCGTCAATCACATCGCGCACTTTCAGATCCTTGGTCGCTTCCACCGCGCGGGAGAATTCATCCCAAAAGGTATGCATCACTGCGCGCCATTCCGCCCGCCCGCCGGAGATTTCATCAAGCCTTTCCTCCATGGCGGAGGTGAAGCCGGTATCCACATATTTTTCGAAAAACCGCACCAGGAAGGTGGTGACCATCCGTCCCAAATCCTGCGCGATAAAACGCCGTTTTTCTAGCGAAACATACTTCAAATCCTGCAAGCGCTGCAGGATGGAGGCATAGGTGGAAGGCCGGCCAATGCCCAATTCTTCCAGCTTCTTCACCAGCGACGCTTCGGAATAGCGCGGCGGCGGCTGGGTGAAATGCTGGCTTGCGGCGATGTCACCGTGCTTCAGCGCTTCCTTCTCCCGCATGGGCGGTAGGATGCGGCTATCCTCATCCTCGGCGGGAGCGCTGCCGGGCGCGATGCCGGCGCGCGCATCGGCCGCACGATCATCCTCATCTTCGCGATACAGCTTCAGGAAGCCGTCAAAGGCAATCACGGAACCGGTGGCGCGGAATTGCGCGCGGGCATCCTTGGCGGTGATGTCCACCGCCGTTTGATCCATCTCGGCCGAGGCCATTTGGGACGCCACCGCGCGCTTCCAGATCAGCTCATAAAGCCTGGCCTGAGCGCCTTCCAATTCGCCGCCCATCGTCTCGGGGCTGCGCGTCACGTCCGTGGGCCGGATCGCCTCATGCGCTTCCTGCGCGTTCTTGGCCTTGGAGGCATATTCGCGCGGCGCGGCGGGCATGTAATTCGGCCCGAATTCGCTTTTCACGTGATCACGAATGGCGGCGATGGCTTCGCGCGCCATGGTCACACCATCGGTCCGCATATAGGTGATGTGGCCGGCTTCATACAAAGCCTGCGCCGTGCGCATGGTTTGCTGCGCGCCCATGCCAAGCTTGCGCGATGCTTCCATTTGCAGCGTGGAGGTCATGAAGGGCGGCGGCGGATTGCGCCGCACGCGGCGCTTTTCCACTGACGCCACGCTATAGCTGCCGCCTTCGGCCAGCTTCTTCGCGCGCATCGCCGCCGCTTCATCCGGCAGGTCGAATTGTTCTAGCTTGCGGCCTTCAAGATGCGTGAGCCGCGCGGTGAAAGGCGCGCCGGCGGCCGTGGTGAAGCGGCCTTCAATGGTCCAATATTCACGCGCACGAAACGCTTCGATTTCCGCTTCGCGTTCGCAAATCAGGCGCAGCGCCACGGATTGCACACGCCCCGCGGAACGCGACCCAGGGAGCTTCCGCCACAGCACCGGCGAAAGCGTATAGCCCACCAGATAATCGAGGGCGCGCCGCGCCAGATAGGCTTCGATCAGCGGCTGATCCAAATCACGCGGATGCGCCACCGCATACTGCACAGCGCGCTTGGTGATTTCATTGAAGGTGATGCGCTGAACATGCTTGCCCTTCAGCGCCCCGCGCTCGGCCAGCATATCCTTCACATGCCAGGAAATCGCTTCCCCTTCACGATCCGGGTCGGTGGCGAGGAAAAGCCGCTTCGCACCTTTAAGGGCGGAGGCAATTTTGCCCACCTGCTGTTCGCCGCGCGGGTCCTTGCCCCAAAGCATGGCGAAATCCTGATCGGGCAGGACCGCGCCATCCTTTTCTTCCAGATCGCGGACATGGCCATAGGAGGCCAAAACCGTGAAATCCCGGCCCAAATATTTTTCAATCGTCTTCGCCTTGGCCGGCGATTCCACAACGACAACGTCGCTCATGCTTTCCCGATTCACCCTCGCCCGGATAGCGCTACCCGATGGCCGGGCAGCATATCCACCCGGCCTTCCAGTTCCAGATCGGCAAGCGCCGCCTGGAGCGCGGGGGGTGAGAGGTGACAGCGCCGGAGGAGATCGTCAACAGATATCGGTGCCATTCCAATCAAATCAATGA
>JBIKXA010000201.1:0-6231 GCA_044356015.1 Roseomonas sp. | reverse complement strand
TGCGGGAGAAACATCGCCCGCATAATTGCAGCCAAAAGCCGCTTGCAGGCCAATGCGCGTCACCGGCACGCCGGCCGCCAGATGCGCCGCTGTTTGCTTGCGCATGGCTTCAATCTGCCCGGCACGATCGCGGTTCAGGTTCTTCAGCGAAAATGCCTCAGACGCCGCAAGGCTGATGGAACCGAAAAGATGCAGACGATCCTTGAAGGCCAGCGCGCGATCCAGCCCCGCAGCATTGAACCACAGCGCCGTATAGTGAATGCCAGGCTTGGGCGTGAATCCCGCGACAACCGCTTCCGCATCGGCCCAGCCGGGCACAAGTTTCGGTGAGACAAAAGAAGCCACCTGAATATGCCGCAACCCGGTTGCCGACAGCGCATCAATCAGCGCGATCTTGTCAGCACTCGGGATCGGGTTCTTTTCGATCTGAAAGCCCTCACGCGGGCCTTCCTCGGCAATATCCACCTGGTTCGGCAAATCGGACATGGGCGTTTCCTTATGCGGTGCGAAGCCTACAGCATCATCAAACCCAGCGGAGTCACTCAGGCCGCCAGGGCACACCCGAATCCTGCTGGCCCTACAAAATACGCAAGGGACATTCAAGCGCAATCGGTCCGCGCAGCAAAAGCTGATTGCGGCCATCTTCAATCAAGGCGCGCGTGATGGGATAAGGCGCGCCATAGTCGCTCAGGCGGTGCCAAACACCATCGCGCATAATGGCTTCGCGCACCGCAGGCAGAAATTCCGCCCACATCAAATCCTCGGTGAAGTCAGGCGGCGGTGCGATGCAATCCGCATCAGATCGCCTTCATGATGCGTGAAACCCATGCCCGGTGCGCCACGATCCTTGGCCGGCGAAAACAACGTACCAAGATAAAGCATGGCGCCATCAGGATATTGATGATGTGCACCGATCATTTGCGCCACCACATCAGCCGGATCGCGGCTGATTAAGCCCACCGGCCCGTTTTCCGCGCGCCAAGCCTCCGCCGCTTGGCCAAACACTGCCGCGCGCGCGGCAAGCCCGGCTTCACTGCGCGCTGCGATTCCTTCCCAAGCCTCGGCCGCCGCATCCGCCTCACCAAGGCTAAGCTGGGCCAGCGCTTCGGATAGGCGGGGCGGTTCCGGTGGCACGGGCAGCGCGGCATCCTGCTGTGCAGAGGAAAACACGCCCGAAAGCCACAAGCCGCCAACCACGCCCAAAACCAGCAGCGCCGTGGCAACCCCAATCCGCTTCAATGGCCGTTGCGTCATGACCCGCTATGTCGCCCAAGCCGCTTGTAATGGTAGCATATGCGCGAAAGCGTGATTGAATTTTGTGGATGCGTGGCGGGAAAACCATGAAAGAAAACAGATGCCTCATCATTGCCGGGCTCGGCTATGCGGGACGCGCCGTGGCCGAGGCCGCCGCCGCCGCCGGCTGGCAGGTGGTGGCCACCTCTCGCCAACCGGAAAAGCTGAAGGCGCCGCCAGGGATTGAGGTGATCCGCTTCGATGACGCCGGCCCGGCCTTCGCCGCAGCGACCCATTGGCTGATCACAACGCCGCCCGATGAAGCCGGGGACCCTGTGCTGCGGCGCCACGCCGCCGCGCTTGCTTCCGGCAATCAACGCTGGATCGGATATCTTTCCACCACCGGGGTTTATGGCGATCGTGGCGGTGGCACGGTGGATGAGGCAACGCCACCTGCCCCCGGCCAGCCGCGCAGCCAAAGGCGGCTGGCAGCAGAAGAAGCCTGGCGGGCGGCACGGCCCGCAGGCGCGGCTGTGGATATCTGCCGTGTCGGGGGGATTTACGGGCCGGGTCGCGCACCCTTCGCCGAATTGCGCGCGGGTGTCGCCCGGCGCGTGGTGAAGCCCGGCCATAGCTTCAGCCGCATTCACCGCGACGATATTGCCCATGCAATCATGGCCGCCATCAGTCATCCGCCCGCACCAGGCTGCCGGGTGCTGAACTTCGTGGATGATGAACCGGCCGATAGCGCGGCAGTCATGGCAGAAGCCGCGCGGCTTTTGGGCATGGCGCCACCGCCTGCAATTCCCTTTGCAGAAGCCCGCGCCAGCATGTCGCCCATGGCGCTTTCCTTCTGGTCCGAAAATCGCCGTGTGGCCAATGCGGCGACCAAGGCCGCGCTTGGAATCGCTTGGCGTTATCCGAGCTATCGTGAAGGCCTGGCGGCAAGCATGGATGAATAAGGTTTGGCGCTGACCGTCATGTAGCGGCCAGCGCCAAGATTTGGGGTCATTGCTGGCGTGATCCCGTGGGAAGGATCACGCCTTTCGTTTGAGCAGGCGGATAGCTCTCCGTTACGCCACCCTCACGCGTTCAATGAAGCCTGTCATGGCGCGGGACAGATCATCAGACCGTCCGGCGAGGCCCTGCGCGGTGCTGAGCACCCGGGCAGCAGTAGCGCTGCTCTCAGTTGCGGTTTTCACGACGAGAGATACGTCGCCCCGCACGCCATCACTCAAGGATGATGTGCGATTTACGTTGTTTGCGACATCAGCGATGACCGCATTTTGCTCTTCAATCGCCGCGGCGATTGTCGAAGCAATATGCTCAAGCTCCCCAATCGCCTGGGAGATTTCGCTGATATTCACCACCGCGGCGTTGGTGGCACTTTGCACACCCAGGATCTGATCGCTGATTTCAGCGGTTGCCTTCGCCGTTTGGGCTGCAAGGGCCTTCACTTCACTGGCGACCACCGCAAAGCCCTTGCCGGCATCACCCGCGCGCGCTGCTTCGATGGTGGCATTGAGTGCGAGAAGATTGGTCTGCGCAGCAATGGTGTTGATCAGCTCAACCACATTGCCGATGCGACCGACCGCCTCCGCAAGCAGATTGATCTGCTGCGTTGTCCGGGCCGCATTCTGAACCGCTTCCTGGGTTTTGGCGGAGGAGCTTTGAATCTGACGGCTGATTTCGGTCACCGAAGTTGTCATCTGCTCGGTCGCCGCGGCATCGGCGGTGGCGATTGTGCTGGTGGCGTTTTCGGGTGGGCGTGGGAAGGGTGCTTAATGGGATTCAGGGGCCGATACTTGACAAATTCCGAAAATTCTCTTATCGGAACGTTCGAAGTAGCTGATTTGGCTGCTTCTGGTTGGAGGAACTCATGCTCTTTCGTCATGCCAATCAGCAAGAGTTAGACGATAGAGTATTTTTGAGACATTGGATTAAGTGGTTTGCCGGAGCCAAATCACGGGGTAGGCTTTCATCTAAGGATGCAGTGCCCCGATTGAATAGAAAGGTGGGCTTCGATAATCTTGTGGCCGCCGGCTGCGGTCACGGATTGGATGCCCTATGTAGAACCATCGTGATGAAACAGTATAAGAATACCATGCAAGCTTCATTGATATTTCTTGATGATAATAAAGCCATTCTTAAACCGGTTCTTACGATCAATCCCTTGAATGGACGCCGCGTCAACGGGGTTCGTCTTACTGATTACGGATTACAACTTCTGCACGAAGTCGCATAATTGTTGTCCCTTGCAAAAAGAAATTGACATCGAATCATCAATGATATAGGGGAGAATCATGATTGATATTCAGGTACAGAATCCATTAACGGGCCTTTGGACGACGGTACAAACTGTTGGTCAGGATTCATCTGTCGGGTTGCATATGCAAGCAATGTCCACCTCCTATAAGGGGTGGAAGATGCGGGCCATTAATGAAACTGGAGCTGTTGTTGACTTCATGGTGGGTTAATAGCAAGCCCAGTTGGTGGATTTGGTAGACACATCAGACTTAAAATCTGCTTTTCTCAAGGGAGTGATCGGGGGGCGCAATTTTGAGCCGCTGGCCACATGCCATAAGGAATAAGAGAAATTTTCCAACTTTAAAGAGGGATCAACATTGCCATTCCTAAAGCAACACCTTGAAGTACTGAAAGCCTCTATGGCAGATTCTGGCTCATGGGGGCGGGCACAAGCGCCAGCCCGATGGGCTCAAGCGCTGCCGCCTCATGAGTTGCCGGGGGCTATCGCCACCCATAACCGCCCTCTCTCGCGGGAGGAATTACGAGAGCTTTGTCGCGATCCTGCAGTAGACGTTTTGACCGCCTATCTCTGTATCATGGCTTGGGGCGGGCAGCGCCGCAATCATGGTAGGGACGCGTGGCGCCATCGCGAACGCATTCAGGGCGCCCTTATTCGATTAAGAGAAGAAGATCTCAGCCAAGGTGCTGCTTTCAACGTATTTGCTGCTGAAGACCCGATCCAAGGTCTAAGTGTGGCTTTCTTCACGAAATTGATTTTCTTTTTTCGGAAGCCAGAGTCCGGATATTTCATCCTGGATCAGTGGACAGGGAATTCAATGAACCTCCTTTGTGGATACGAAGTTGTTCCCTTGGACCGATCATGGACGGTTTCGCGCAGGACAACAGCGGCCGCATATGACAAATATTGCGAATTGATGGTGGAGTTATCAAAACAACTTTGTGTTTCGCCCGATCAAACAGAACAACTTCTACTTTCCGAAGGTGGCCGCGCCCCGAAGCCGTGGCGACGCCACGTCTTGCAGGAGCGGCAGGCAAAACCAAAGCCCGGCAGAAGGAACTCATATCCCAAAACTGACATGAACGATTTCTGAATTAGGATGTCCGTTACATGTGTCGGGCGACTATCCCCTACCATATCAATAAATTCTGCCTGAAAGATTCAAGCCTAGTCGGCCAAGCGACCATGTCGCATGCATCCACCCTTACCCAATCAACCCCGCCACCGTCTCCCCCAACACCGCCAAATCCCCCTCCCGCGAAAGCCGATGATCACCGTCTTTTATTAGCGTAACCCGCACATCGCCGCCCGTCACCGCTTCCGCAATCCGCAGCGCATGGCGCCAGGGTACATCCGGGTCTTGCTGGCCTTGCAAAATGCGCAAGGGGCAGTCAAGCGCAATCGGCCCCCGCAGCAAAAGCTGGTTGCGGCCATCTTCAATCAAGGCGCGCGTAATGGGATAAGGCGCGCCGTATTCACTTGGCCGATGCCAGACACCATCGCGCATAATGGCCTCTCGTATCGCGGGTGAAAATTCCGCCCACATCAAATCCTCGGTGAAATCCGGCGCCGGGGCGATCCCGATCAGCGCGCGCAGCGCCACCTTGCGGCGCGCGGCCAGCAGCAGCGCAATCCAGCCACCCATGGATGACCCGATCAGGATTTGCGGGCCTTCCGTCAGCGCTGCGATCACGCAGGCCGCATCTTCGGCCCAGCGGCCAATCGTGCCATCCTCAAACCGCCCTTCGGATGTTCCATGGCCGGAATAATCAAAGCGCAAAAAAGCCTGCCCGCGCGCCGCACACCAGCCCGCGAGGAATTCCGCCTTGCTGCCCGTCATGTCGCTATTGAAGCCGCCCAGAAACACCACACCCGGCCCGCGCCCGGCGATGCGCCGCCAGGCCAGATGCACGCCATCGCCGCGATCAAGCCGCCCGGTTTCTTCCTTCATGCGCGCGGCAATCCGCGTGCGGCAAGTGACGCAAACAAGGCCCCAATCCCATAACGCCAGGGCGGGCATTCATCGGTGCGATCCACCTCATTCACCAATACACCAAGCCGGGGCGATGCAATCCGCACCACATCGCCTTCATGATGCGTGAAACCCTTGCCCGGTGCGCCACGATCCTTGGCCGGCGAAAACGGCGTGCCCAGATAAAGCACCGCGCCATCCGGATATTGATGATGTGCACCAATCATTTGCGCCACCACATCCGCCGGGTCGCGGCTGATCGCGCCCACCGGCCCGCTTTCCGCCAATTCAAACCCATCGCGCCCTTTAATGCTCAGGCTGAGTTCCGCGCGCCGCACATCTTCCAAGGTAAAGCCCGCATCAAACAGCCGGATCATCGGCCCCAGAGCGGCAGAGGCGTTATTGTCCTTCGCACGCCCCAGCAACAAGGCGCTGCGCCCTTCCACATCCCGCAAATTGACATCATTGCCGAGTGCAGCACCCTGAATCCGCCCCTTGCCATTCACCACCATCACCGCTTCCGGTTCGGGGTTGGACCAGGCAGAGACAGGATGCACACCAATCTTGCTGCCGGTGCCGACAGAAGCCATGGCAGGGCATTTGGTGAAAATCTCCGCATCCGGGCCAATGCCCACTTCCAGATATTGGCTCCACCAGCCCTTTTCCAAAAGCGCCGCCTTCAGCCGCATGGCTTCAGCGCTGCCGGGGATGATCGCCGCCAGATCATCGCCGATAATGGCGCGAAATTCGGCACGCACCG
>JBIKXA010000050.1:0-20299 GCA_044356015.1 Roseomonas sp. | reverse complement strand
GGTTCCGGTTGTCTCGCGATGCCTGTTCATGCGCCCCTGCCTGCGAAAGGGGTTAGCCTGAAACGGGCGCGGCGCGAAGCGTCCGGAAGAAACTTGCCAGGAAGCCCGCCATGGCCGAAAGCGACAACACCTCTTTCCGCCTGCCCGATCCGGCGCTGGTCAGCCGCACCATGGCCGATGTGGCGGAACGCAGCCAGCGCATCGTCGCGGATTTCCTGAAGCGCCAGGCGGATACGTCCGGTGAGGCCGACCCGATGCATATCGGCAATGCCTTTCTGGACATGACCACGCGGCTGATGGCCAACCCCGCCAAGCTGATGCAGGCGCAGATCGGCTTTTGGCAGGATTATCTGACCCTTTGGCAAAATACCGCCCGGCGCATGATGGGTGAACCGGCGCCGGCCGTGATCGCCGAAGACCAGAAGGATAAGCGCTTCAAGGATGAAGCCTGGCGCGACAATGAAGTGTTTGACTTCATCCGCCAAAGCTATCTGCTTTCCGCCCGCTACATGCAAGGCTTGGTCAATAAGGCCGAGGGCATGGATGAGAAAACCGCCCAGAAGGTGGATTTTTACACGCGCCAATTCGTGGATGCGATGAGCCCCACGAATTTCGCCTTGACCAATCCGGAAGTGCTGCGCCGCACGGCGGAAACGGGTGGCGAGAATCTGCTGAAGGGGCTTTCCAACCTGCTGACCGATCTGGAACGCGGCCAGGGCAATCTGCGCATCCGCATGACGGATGAGAGCAAGTTCCAGGTGGGCGAGAATATCGCTGTCACGCCGGGCAAGGTTATTTACCAGAACGACCTGATGCAGTTGATCCAATATACGCCCACCACGGACAAAGTGCTGAAGCGCCCGCTGCTGATCATGCCGCCCTGGATCAACAAATATTACATCCTTGATCTGCGCCCCAAAAATTCCTTCATCCGCTGGGCGGTGGATCAGGGCCATACGGTTTTCATGGTTTCCTGGGTCAATCCGGATGCGCGCCTCGCCGAAAAGGGGTTTGAGGATTACATGCTGGAAGGCCCCTATGCGGCGCTGGACGCGATTGAAAAGGCGACCGGCGAGAAATCCGTCAATGCGATTGGCTATTGCCTGGGGGGGACGCTGCTGTCGGCGACACTCGCGCATATGGCGGTCAAGAAAGACACGCGGATCAAAAGCGCAACCTTCTTCACCACCATGGTGGATTTCGCCGAAGCGGGGGAACTTGGCGTTTTCATTGATGAGGAACAATTGCAGGCGCTGGAAGCGAAGATGCAAAAGCGCGGCTTCCTGGAAGGCCGTGAAATGGCGACCACCTTCAATATGCTGCGCGCCAATGATCTGATCTGGTCCTTTGTGGTCAATAACTACCTGCTGGGGCAGGACCCCTTCCCGTTTGATTTGCTCTACTGGAATGATGATTCAACGCGCATGCCGGCACGGATGCATTCCTTCTACCTGCGGCGGATGTATCAGCAGAATGATCTGATCAAGCCGGGCGGGATTGAATTGCTCGGCGTCAAGCTTGATCTGCGGAAAATCAAGCTGCCGACTTACATTCTTTCAACACGGGAAGACCATATCGCCCCCTGGGCTTCCACCTATCGCGCCACGCAGACCTATACGGGCGCTATCCGCTTTGTGCTGGCGGCTTCGGGACATATCGCGGGCGTGGTCAATCCGCCGGATGCCGGCAAATATAGCCATTGGGTGAATACGGATTTGCCAGCGGAGCCTGCGGACTGGTTGGCGAGCGCAACGGAATTGGCCGGTTCCTGGTGGCCCGATTGGCAGCGCTGGGTTGCCGGGCAGGACCCCGCGCAAGTGCCGGCGCGGCAGCCGAAAAACGCCCTGGAAGATGCGCCGGGCAGCTATGTGAAAGTCATGGCGCAGGATTGAAAAGCACTCGTCTGCAAAGGCAGCCGCAGCACGAAGCTGGCGCCGCCTGGGGTGTCTTCCAGTTCCAGACTGCCGTCATGGGCTTGTGCCAGGGCGCGACACAAAGCCAATCCTACGCCTGTGCCCTTCTCCGGCGGTTTTGTGGTGAAGAAGGGTTCAAAAATCCGGTCGCGTATTGCGGCGGGCACGCCAGGGCCATTATCGGCAACGCGGAGGATGATGTGACTGTTCTGAGTGCCGAGTGAAATGCTGAGCCGCTTGGGCGTTTGGCTATTGGCCGCTTCCAAAGCCTGAGTGGCATTGGATACCAGATTGGCGATCACATGCGCGATTTGATCCGAATCACCGATGAATTTCGGCAAGTCCGGCTTTTCTTCCAACTGAAAATCGAGCCCGGGCGGCGGGCCATCAGCCCAGGCGAGTTCCAGCGCCAGGCGGATGGTGGCTGAAATATCCATGGGTTCGTGGCGTTGTTCGCGCCTTCGGGCGCTGCGCATCAGGCTATGAACAATCCTGCCGGCGCGTTCTGCGGCTTCACAGATGCATTCAAGATGGCGGGTCAGGCTTGGGTCAGTGATTTTTCGCATCAAACCACTTGCTTTCGCCAGAATGGCTGCCAGCGGATTATTGATTTCATGCCCAAGCCCGGCCAGCAGGGTGGCATTGGTTTCCATTTGCACCACACGCTGCAAAACTTCGCGCTGCGCGCGCTTGGCACGATCCGCTTCATACTTCGCGGTGATGTCGGTATGCGTGACCAGTAAAGACCCATCCAGCAGGCGACGGCGGCGGATGTTGATCCATTTTCCCTGAACTTTATAGATATTCTGCGTTTCCCGCTTGATCTTTGCATGGGCTGCCATCCGCGCATGGATCGTTTCTTCGATTGGCCGATCTGGTCTCTCATCACCATAGAAGATGCCCCTTGCAAGCCGATCACGGATCAGGCTTTCCATGCTTGTTCCGGGCTGGCCCAGCCGCTTGGGGAAATCCATCAGATCCAGATAGCCCTGATTGCACAGCACAAGGCGCAGATCGGCATCAAACAGCACCATCGCGTCATCAATGCCGCGCATCACGCCTTCCAATTGCTGGCTTCGGCACAGCAATTCTTCCGTCTGGCGTTGATGATCCGTCATATCCCGAACCAGCGTGAAATAGCCATCCATCTCACCGCTCGGTTCGAAAAGCGGCATGAAGATGGTTTCCACATAGCGCCGGCCCTGGCCCTTGTAGTCGCGCCAGCCTTCGGTGCGGGCGGTTTCGCCCCGCCTTACCGCTTCCACCTGCGGCAGTGTTTCGTCTGATGGCTGTTGCCCCAGCACTTGCGCCACGTTGCGTCCCAATACCTGTTCGGGCTCCAGCCCCATGAAATCATAAAATTCCTTGTTATTATAACGATAATTTCGATCTGAATCGAAATAGGAAACGCGCGCGGGCATGGCATCCAGAATACCGCGCAGCACATGGGTATCCGTGAAGGAAGGTAAATCTGGCGCCTCAGCCGATGCGTTAGCTGCAGGCATCATGCGCGCCTTCCGCGATGCCGACATGGCTAGCTTTCCCGGCGGTGGGGATAATGCCGTGACGCGAAGCGGCTTGAATCCGGTTCGCTTGCTTCCATCGACATATCCGCCATCGCCTTTTGGCGTAAAGCGAACATCATTTCTTTTCACCTTTTTTAAGGTAGCGCCGTTTTGGAATCGCTCCTGGGTAGAAATTGTTCCATTTTCATCTCATGAATGGTTGTGGTTTGTCCATTAAAATCCCGGTTATAACCGATTAAGAAACATCACGAAGATGCGAGTCGCGCGTTAATGTTCTCGGCAGCTTTTCAAACCTCCTGGAAGCGCCAAGCCGCACGGAAAGTTCGATAAAACAGAAGTTTAGAATGCTTCTGGTGAGCGAATTTGCATGGGAAACACGCTCAGGATTGTGGGGGCAAATAGCTTCCCCGGGGGCCTGGGATATGACACCATGCCCAAATCGCGCCCTGGTAGCCCTGCGCTGATGAATTTCACGGGAGGAAAGCCGAATGGCTGGCAGATTGAATGGCAAGCTTTGTTTTGTGACGGCAGCAGGCCAGGGCATTGGCCGCGCCACAGCGCTCGCCATGGCCGCCGAAGGGGCGCGGGTGGTGGCAACGGATCGCGATGCGGCTTTGCTCAGCACCCTTACGGCCCCAGGCATCACCACGGCGGTGCTGGATGTTCTGGATGATGCGGCCATTGCCGCCGCCGCCCGCGCTGCCGGACCGGTGGACATCCTGTTCAATTGCGCGGGCTTTGTGCATCAGAACACCATCCTGACCTGCACCGATCAGGATTGGGATTTCGGCTTTGCGCTGAATGTGCGCGCCATGTGGAAAGTGGCGCAGGCCTTCATCCCGGCCATGCTGGAACGCGGCGGCGGCAGCATTGTGAACATGTCTTCCGCCTGTTCGTCCATCAAGGGTGCGCCCAATCGCTTTTTGTATGGCACCACCAAGGCCGCTGTCGTGGGCCTCACGAAATCCATCGCGACCGAATATGTCGCCCAGGGTATTCGCTGCAATTGCCTTTGCCCCGGCACGGTGGATACACCATCGCTTCACGATCGAATCTCGGCCAATGCCGCCGCCGCCGGTTCGGTGGAAGCCGCCCGCGCTGCCTTTGTCGCGCGCCAGGCCATGGGAAGGCTGGCCACGGCCGAGGAAATGGCCGCCTTGGTGCTTTATCTGGCGTCCGAGGAGGCCGCTTTCGTCACCGGCCAAGCCATTGTGATTGACGGCGGCTGGACATTGTAGGAAGCCAAACCCGCTATCTTGAAGGAGGAAGAAATGGCCAGTGAATTTGCCGTGCCGATGATGGGTGCCATGGGTGCCGTGGTGCTTGCCGGCATGAATGAGGATATGGCGATGCCCGCCTATATGATGCTGGGATGCATCTCCATGCTGATCGCCCTGCTGCTTGCCGCGGGTGCCGTGACCCTGCCGCTGAACAGCATTCAGGCGCTGGCCTTTGGTGGGATTGGCCTTGCACTTTTCGGGCATGTGCGCGCCCGCCGTTCGAATTGAGGGAGGCGTAAATGAAACTGCTGCGTTACGGCCCTGCTGGCCAGGAAAAGCCGGGCATTCTGGATGCCGCCGGGGTCATTCGTGATCTTTCCGGTGTTGTGCCGGATATCACGGGTGATGTGCTTTCCCCCGCCGCACTCGCGAAGATTGCGGCAGTGGATGTGAATTCCCTGCCCAAGGTCGCCGGCAATCCGCGCCTTGGCCCGCCCGTCACGGGCATGAAGAATTTGATTTGCATCGGGTTGAATTACGCCGATCACGCGGCGGAAACCGGCGCGCCGATCCCGAAGGAACCGATTGTGTTCCTGAAATCGCTCAATGCGCTACAAGGCCCGAATGATGATGTTGTCATCCCGCGCGGGTCGGTGAAAACCGATTACGAGGTGGAGCTTTGCATCATCATCGGCACACGCGCGAAGTATGTCTCGGAAGATCAGGCGCTGGATTACGTCGCGGGCTATGCGGTCGGCAATGACGTGTCTGAGCGTGAATGGCAGGCGGAACGCGGCGGCGCCTGGGATAAGGGCAAGGGGTTTGATACTTTCGGCCCGCTTGGCCCCTGGCTGGTGACGAAGGATGAAATCCCTGATCCGCAGAACCTTTCCATGTATTGCGATGTGGATGGCGTGCGCGAACAGAATGGCTCCACCAAGACCATGATCTTCGGCGTGAAGCAGATCGTGTCCTATGTCAGCCAATGCATCACGCTCAATCCTGGCGATGTGATCTTCACCGGCACGCCGCCAGGTGTGGGGCTTGGCAAGAAGCCGGTGCCGATCTTCCTGAAGGCCGGCCAGACCATGAAGCTTGGCATTGCCGGGCTTGGTGAGCAGACGCAGAAACTTGTCGCCAGCGGCGGCTGACGCCAAGCTTCAAGCATGTGAGAATGCGTCGAGCCATCCTCCATATCGGGGTACCAAGGACCGGCTCGACGTCGCTACAATTCGTCTGGACGCGGCACCGCGCCGCGCTCCGTGATCTCGGGATCCTTTACCCTGACTTGACCCCGGCGGGCGCTGCCCCGCATCTCAGTCATCAGCACCTGCTTGAGGCGATGGATGCCCGCCGACCAGATGAGTTATTCGCGCAGCTGGAAGATCAGCTTCGTTGCGATGCCGACACGATAATTCTCAGCCAAGAAATCCTGGCGCATCGTAACCCGCAAGGGGCGATACTGCGGCGTCTACGCAACCTGCTGAACAATGCCGGCTGCAGCACAAAGGCATTGGCGGTTGTGAAAGCGCCTGCGGAATCGGCCAATTCCCATTACACCATCAACACGCTTTTTCTGCGTAGTGATACGGATTTTGCTGGCCATTTGCGCCGCTGGAGTGCGCGAAAGCCGCTGGACCTCTCGGCACGGCTACTGCCCTGGCAGGCGGCCTGCGACCAAGGTCTATTGCTCCTGCCGCTCCACGCCTCGCCACTGGATCCGCTTATCAAGCGCGTCTGGAATGCTGCCGGAATCCTGGACCGCGCAGGGCACCTGCTGACCCCCGAAGACCTGACACGCTTGGAAAATCGCAGTGCCGGCCCCGTCGCCATTGAGGCTTGCCGCCGCCTCGCGGCGGCCGGATTGCGCCGTGGTCACGGCGATGAGCAGGCGCGCCGCGTAACCCGCCTGGTGGAGGATGTCGCGCGGGCACGAGGTGCGGATGTCGAAGGCTTCCAAGGCTATGATGAGGCGCTCTACGCCTCAATGGAGGCGCGCTGGGCACGCAGCAACGAAAGACTCGCTAAGGCCACCTGGGGAGAACCGTGGTCCACCCGCATGCGGGCGCAGCCACTGCGCCCGCCAAACGAACTGGCGCGTACCGGCGACCCGGACGGGCTACGGCTGGTGCATGAGGTGTTGACAGAGGTCTGCAGCAGATTGGATGTGCCCGTCCCAGGACCGGTCCCGATAGGTTGGTGGTCGCGGCTGCGCCGACAACGCCCGGCAACAGGCGCTTAGCGATTAACCGCCGGCCCGCTAGCCAGAGTTCAGAACGCGCCCCGTTCGCTTTCCTTCACAGGATACGCCGACAATTTTTGTTTGGTCGCCTTTTCCTGGCCGCCAAGTGATTTTTCTTGGTTTTAGAATGGTCAACGCCTGCCATACCCCGCAAAATGCGCCGCAGCTTCGGCCAGTTGCGCTTCGGTCAACAACACGGGCTTCAACCCCGCCGCCAATAAATCAAGATATTGGTCGGCGAGGTTTTCAACCTCCAAGGCCAGCGCATGCGCAGCCGCCAGCGTCGCACCCACCGCCACCACACCGTGATTGGCAAGCAGCACCGCCCGCCGCCCAGCCATGGCGCTGACCGCGTTTTCCGCGAGCGCCTGCGTGCCCGCGGTGGCGTGTTTCGCGCAGGCAATCGGCCCGTCCGCCAGCAGCACCATGTAATGCAAGGGCGGAATGCCCTTGCGCGCACAGGAAAGCGCGGTGGCGCGCGGTGAGTGTGTGTGCACCACCGCCATCACTTCGGGCCGCGCGGCGTAAATCGCCGCATGCAGCCGCCATTCGGAAGACGGCCGATGGGGCGCCTTGCCCGTCACCTTCCCATCCATGCCCGTTGCCACCAGATCAGCAACGCTGGTGCGCGCGTAAGGCAACCCGGCGGGTGTAATGATGAAACCCTTGCCATCGCGCGCGGAGACATTGCCGGATTTGGAAGGCATCATGCCCGCCTGATCCAGCGCTTGCGCGATGCGCAGAATCTCTCGCCTGGTTTCCGCCTTGGTCACATGGTTGCTCCCAGCATCCAGGGCGCGAATTCCTGCGCGCCGAAGCCAAGCGCTTCGCTTTTTGTGGGTTCACCAGAAGCCGTGCGCAGCATCAACTCAAAAATGCGTTGGCCGCATGCCTGCACGCTTTCGCCACCCGTCAGCACCGTGCCGCAATTGATGTCCATATCTTCCGACAAGCGATCATACATGGTGGTATTGGTTGCAAGCTTGATGGAAGGCGCGGGCTTCATGCCGAAAACACTACCGCGCCCGGTGGTGAAGCAAACCAGATTGGCACCACCCGCCACCTGTCCCGTCGCCCCCACCGGGTCATAGCCAGGTGTATCCATGAAAACGAAACCCTTGGCGGTGACGGGTTCGGCATAGCGATAGACATCCACCAGATTGGTGGTGCCGGCCTTCGCCATGGCACCAAGCGATTTTTCCAGAATGGTGGTGAGGCCGCCTGCCTTATTGCCCGGTGATGGATTGGCATTCATCTCCGCACCTTGGCGGGCGGTGTAGTCTTCCCACCAATGCATAACATCAACAAGTTTTTGGCCCACTTCACGCGAAACCGCGCGGCGTGTCAGCAAATGTTCCGCGCCATAGGTTTCCGGGCTTTCGGAAAGGATCACCGTGCCGCCATGGCGCACCAGCAAATCGGAAGCGGCACCCAGGGCGGGATTGGCGGTAATGCCGGAATAGCCATCAGAACCGCCGCATTGCAGCGCGACACAAAGTTCCGAGGCGGGGACGGCTTCGCGCTTGGCGGTATTGGATTCCGCCAGCACTTCCTTCACGAAATCTATGCCCTTCATCACGGTGGCGCGCGCGCCGGCATCCTGAATATCCATGCCGCGCAGGCGCCCGGTCAGGCGTTGTTCTTCCAGCATGGGGCCAAGCTGATTCACTTCACAGCCAAGACCAATCGCGATCACATGGGAAAAATTCGCATGCCGCGCAAAGCCGGCGAGCGTACGGCGCAACAGGCGCAGCGGTTCATCCATGGTCATGCCGCAGCCGGTCTTATGCGTCAGCGCCACCACGCCATCCACATTGCCCCAGGTCGCCAAAGGATCATCGCCGGTGATCGGGTTTTTCTCAAACTGCCGCGCAATCAATTCCGCGACATGGGCGGAACAATTCACGGAAGTGATAATGCCGATGTAATTGCGTGTCGCCACGCGACCATCGGCACGACGAATGCCCATGAAGCTTGCCGGCACATCCACGTAATCCGTGGGCTTCGCATCCTGCCCCCAGGCGTAATCCCGCGCGAAATCACCCATTTCGCAATTATGCGTATGCACCCAGGCGCCGGGTTCAATCGCATCCGTCGCAAAGCCGATGATCTGGCCATAGCGGCGAATGGGCTCGCCCTTTGCATGCGGGCGGATCGCGACCTTATGGCCAGGCGGGATACGCCTTTCGCCCACGCTGATGCCGGGCGCCACTTCGGTGCCAGGTGTGAGCGGAATGCGCGCAATCACCACGCCATCTTCCGGGTGCAGGCGAATGACGGGCGGCAGGGCGATGGTGCTGGACATGGGCGCTTCCCTTTATGACTTGTCGCCCCATTCTAGCCTGTGCGCGCCGCCGCGCCACCTTGACCCTTGCGGATTGGCCGCTTCAGGCGCAATTTAACCGTTGAGACACCTGGGGGAGCCCTTTTGGGGCTGAGAGGCGGGCTTCACCCGCGACCCCTGGAACCTGACCCGGTTCGGACCGGCGTAGGGAAGGGTGCATCGCCCCTTCGCTCGCGTTTTGCGCCCCATGGCGGGTGCTGGCGCGTGCTGGGCTGAAGCTTCCTCTTTTCCATGCCTTTCGAACCGCATTGGAGGAATGGGGATGCATCGTCGTTCACTTCTGGCCGCGGCCATTGCGGCGCCTTTGGCCGGCCCTGCCCTGGCGCAGCCAAGCCGCGCGCGCACGCTGCGCTTCATGCCGCAGGCCGCGCTTACGAATCTGGACCCGGTCTTCAGCCCAAGCACCATCATCACCACGCATGCCTATTGCGTGTTTGACACGCTCTATGGCGCCAATCGCGCGCTACAGCCGCGCCCGCAAATGGCGGAGGGCCATAGCGTTGAGGATGACGGCAAGCTCGTGAAAATCCACCTGCGTGAGGGGCTCCGCTGGCATGATGGTGAGGCCGTGCGCGCCGCCGATTGTGTGGCGAGTATCCGCCGCTGGGCAAGCCGCGATGGCTTCGGCCAAATCCTGATGCGCGCAACGGCGGAGCTTTCCGCGCCTGATGATCGCACCATCCAATTCCGCCTGCATCGGCGCTTCCCGGCGCTGTTTGATGCGCTGGCCAAGCCTGGTTCTTCGCCCTGTTTCATGATGCCCGAACGCATCGCCAATAATCCGGGCGATCGGTCGCTTGGCCTGGAACACATGATCGGCAGCGGGCCATGGCGCTTTATTGCCGGCGAATATGTTCAAGGCAGCCGCAGCCATTATGCGCGCAATGATGCCTATGTGCCGCGCGATGAACCCGCCGAAGCCGCATCCGGCGGCAAGCGCGTGCATTTTGACCGGCTTGAGATGATCTGGATTCCGGATGGCGGCACGGCGGCGGCAGCGCTCCGCACCGGGGAAATTGACTGGATCGAATATCCGCTGCCCGATCTGGTGCCAGTGCTGGAACGGGACAGAAATACGCAAACCCAAATCTATGACCCGAACGGGTTCTTGGGTTTTCTGCGCTTCAATCATTTGCACGCGCCTTTCAATGATGTGCGGGTGCGCCGCGCCATTCGCGATGTGATTGTGCAATCGGATTTCATGTCGGCGGTGGCGCTGGAAGGTGATTGGCAGGAATGCCACGCCATGTTCCCCTGCGGCCTGCCGGGTGTGGTTGAATTTCCGCCCGCCGCACGCGGCGAAGCCGCCATGGACCGCGCCCGCGCTGCGCTCCGCGAGGCGGGTTATAATGGCGAGCCGATCATCCACATCAATCCCAGCGATTTCCCCGCCGTGACACAGCAAGGCCGCCTGACGGTGGAATTGATGCGCAAGCTTGGCGTGAATATGCAGCCGATCGAATCCGATTGGGCCACGGTTTTGGCGCGTCGCGCCAATCGGAATCCGCCGGCGCAGGGTGGCTGGCATTTGCACAATACCAATGGCCCGGCAGCGACCATCGCCAATCCCGCCGTCAGCTTCGCCATTCGCATGAATGGGCAGGCGGCTTGGCCCGGTTGGCCAACTGATGCGGCGGCGGAAGCGCAGGTGGAAGCCTGGATCAATGCCGCGGATCAGGCAGCGCAGGATGCCGCGATGCGCCGCTTGCAGGAAATCACCTGGGAATCGCTGCCCTTCGCGCCGACGGGTCTGTTCCGGCTACGCACCGCTTTCCGGCGCGATCTCTCAGGCGTGTTGCAGGGGCCGAATCCGTTCTTGTGGAATCTGCGGCGGGCGTGAGCATTTTCAAGCCAAGTGGAATCACTTGGCGGCTCGGAAAATGCGATCAAATCAAAATTTGGTGAGTGTCTGGTGAACGAATGTGAACCAGGCGCGCACCAAAGGTTTCAACAACCGCCCGGCGCGTCTTCCAGCCGCACCAGCTTGGCGCGCACGGTGAAATCGCCGAAATCCATGATCATGTCATTCGCCACGCCATTCTCGAAATAGCGGAGCGAGACTTCATAGGAAGGCGTACTGGCCCCGCCCGCCTGTTCGGCATCGGGTTCGAAAAACGCGATACGCATGCGTGATGATCCAAGCGTCGAAAGGCTCGGCGCTTCGGCAATGGGCTGCGGCCCCTGCCAGGGCGACAGGAATGTCGTTGTCTGCTGCGCGCCATCGGCCGAGGTGCCGTCAAAAATCGGCGCCACCAGCAGGCGCTGGCCGGCGCGCGCAGCATTCAAGGCGGCGATGGTATGGGTATTGGGCAAAAGCGTCCCCGGCGGGATGGGTAATTCCTGCGCCTCCGGTTCGCTTTAGCGCGCGATACCGCTGCCATCGGCGCCAAGCTCCGCCTGACCGGCGACACGGCTGGAAACCGCGCCCTGCGTCACCTGAACCAGGCTGAAGCGGAGTGTCCGGCCATCCATGGATTCCAGCGTGGCGTAATCGGACCCGGTTTCGAGTTCCGTGCCTTCGCGGTTGCGGATGGTGAGTGAAAAACGCTGGCGCGTGGTCCAGCTTTCGCAAACGTCAATCAATTCATAGAGCATGGCGCCGGAAACCTCGACAATGGTCGAATTTTCCCGCGCCCGATCCAAGCTGAGTTCGTAAATGCCGCGATGGGAAGTCAGCGCGCGTGCCGTCAGCGGCGCGAGTGGCGCGGCAGCCGCCGGCGCATCCTTCAGCCCCTGGGCAAGGCCGGGGGCTGCGGGCAGGATCAGGGCCAGGGCAAGAAGGGCAGAAAACCGCATCGGAGGCTCCGGGCGGCAGGGGCCGCTTTCGTTCAATATAGCCGATTCCGGCCGATCAGAATTGATCTTTCACAATAAAATTTCCAAGCGGCGGATCAGCCGGGCTTGCCACCCTTCACCGGCGGCAGGTCCAACTTGATGTGCAATTCCTTGAGCCGTTCCGGCGGCACGCGGGCCGGCGCGCCCATCATCAAATCTTCCGCCTGCTGGTTCATGGGGAACAGGATCACTTCGCGGATCGCGGGTTCATCGGCAATCAGCATCACAATCCGGTCAATGCCGGGGGCCGAGCCTCCATGCGGCGGCGCGCCATAGCGGAAGGCGTTCAACATGCCGCCGAAGCGGTGCTCCACTTCCTCCGCCGGATAGCCCGCAATTTCAAAGGCGCGGATCATGATATCCGGGCGATGGTTGCGGATGGCGCCTGAGGAAAGCTCAATGCCGTTGCAGACAATATCGTATTGAAAGGCCTTGATGTCCAAGGGGTCCATGGAATTCAGCGCCTCCAGCCCGCCTTGCGGCATGGAAAACGGGTTGTGGCTGAATTCGATCTGGCCGGTATCCTCATTGCGTTCATACATCGGGAAATCCGTCACCCAGCAGAAGCGGTAGGCGTTTTCTTCGAGCAAGCCCAGATCACGCCCGACACGGTTGCGCACGGCGCCGGAGAATTTCGCGGCATCCGCTTCCTTATTCGCCACAAAGAACACCGCATCACCCGCGCCAAGCCCGCAAGCGGCGGCAATGGCGGCCACGCGATCCGCTTCAAGGTTCTTGGCAATCGGCCCCTTCGCGCCATCAGCATCCCAGGCGATATAGCCAAGCCCGCCCTGGCCTTCCGCTTTCGCCCAATCATTCAGCCCATCAAAGAAGGACCGCGGACGCCCCGCCGCACCCGGCGCCGGAATGGCGCGCACCACGCCGCCGGACGCCGTCACCTTGGCAAACAAGCCAAAGCCGCCGCCGGCGAAATGTGTGCTGACATCGGTGATCTTGATCGGGTTACGCAAATCCGGCTTGTCAGAGCCATATTCCAGCATCGCCTGCTGATACGGAATCCGCGGGAAAGGTGCGGGTGTGACGGCGCGCTTGGTGCCGGTCCAATCCGAAAATTCCTCAAACACGCCGGCCAGCACGGGCTCAATCGCGGCGAAGACATCTTCCTGCGTCACAAAGGACATTTCGAAATCAAGCTGGTAGAATTCGCCGGGGGAACGATCCGCGCGCGACGCCTCATCACGAAAGCACGGCGCGATTTGGAAGTAGCGATCAAACCCCGCCACCATACATAGCTGCTTGAATTGCTGCGGCGCCTGCGGCAGCGCGTAGAACTTGCCCGGATGCAGCCGCGCGGGCACCAAAAAGTCCCGCGCGCCTTCGGGGCTTGATGCGGTCAGGATCGGGGTTTGGAATTCGGTGAAACCCTGATCAATCATCCGGCGCCGGATGGAAGATATCACCTGGCTCCGCAGCATCAGGTTGCGATGCTGGCGATCCCGCCGCAAATCCAAAAAGCGATAGCGCAGGCGCAATTCTTCGGGGAATTCCGCATCACCCGCCACTTGAATGGGCAGGACTTCGGCGGCGGATTGCACTTCCACCTCGCGCACGCGGAGTTCAATTTCACCCGTTGGCAGCTTGGCATTCACCGTGCCGGCCTCGCGCGGCACCACATCGCCTGTCACCGTAATCACGCTTTCGGGGCGGAGTTCTTCCAGCAGTTTCAGCACCGGCGAGCCCTGCGCCACCACGCATTGCGTCATGCCGTAATGGTCGCGCAAATCAATGAACAGCAGGCCGCCATGGTCGCGCTTGCGGTGCACCCAGCCGGAAAGCCGCGCAATGGAGCCGGCATCGGTGGCGCGGAGCGCGCCGCAATGATGGGTACGATAAGCGTGCATGGCGAAACAATCATCCAAAGGGGGCGGAAAGGCGGGGGAAAGCGCATCAGGGCGCGCTTTCTGTCAACCCCACCGCTTTCCCCGAGGGCCCCGCCCCTGTAAGAAAACGCCATGAATCGCCGCCATGCCGCCCCGGCAGCCGACCAAAGCCCCGCCCTGATCACCGATACCGGCAGCCTCGCCGCGCTGTGTGACCGGCTGAAGCATGAGCCCTTTGTCACGGTTGACACGGAATTCATGCGGGAACGCACCTATTGGCCGGAGCTTTGCCTGGTGCAATTGGCCGGCCAGCATGAGGTGGCCGAGGTGGACGCCCTGGCGCCGGGGCTCGATCTGGGGCCTCTCGGTGAATTGATGGCCAATCCCCATGTCGTGAAGGTGTTTCACGCCGCCCGGCAGGATGTGGAAATCTTTCTGCTCAAATTCGGCGCCGTGCCGACCCCGCTGTTTGATACGCAAATCGCTGCCATGGTGGCCGGCTTCGGGGATCAGGCGTCCTATGATTCGCTCTGCCGGTCTTTGGCGGGGGTGCAGATAGACAAGGCGCATCGCTTCAGCGATTGGTCCGCCCGCCCGCTTTCCGAAAGCCAATTGGCCTATGCGGCGGCGGATGTGACGCATTTGCGCAAGATTTTCGTCTCCCTCACGCTCAGGCTCGAACGGGAAGGGCGGGTTGATTGGGTGGGGCAGGAAATGGCCGCACTCGCCGATCCCGCGACCTATTTGACTGACCCAGATACGGCCTGGGAAAAGCTTCGCCCGCGCACCTCAAACCGGCGGTTTTTGGGCGTTTTGCGCGCCATCGCCGCCTGGCGGGAACGCGAAGCCCAGCGCATCAATATCCCGCGCCAGCGGCTGGTGAAGGATGACACGCTGCTCGAAATCGCGGCCACCATGCCCGATAGCCCGGCGGAGCTCACCCGCGCGCGGGGCATTTCCGAGAATTTCGCCAAGGGCAAATCCGGTGAGGGGCTGCTCGCCGCCATTCGCCAGGCGCGCGCGCTGCGGGAAGAAGAATTGCCGCAATTGCAGAAGGAAAAGGCCGGGCCGCCGCCCTCCCCCGCGCTGGTCGCCCTGCTCAAGGTGTTGTTATCCGCGAAGTCGGAGGAGCATGATGTGGCGCCGCGGCTGCTCGCTTCCGGGGATGATCTGGAAAGGCTGGCCACGGGGCAGGATGATGTGCCGGCACTCTCTGGCTGGCGGCGGGAAGTGTTTGGCGAAGCGGCGTTGGCGCTGCGGTCTGGCCGCTTGGCGCTTGGGGTGGATGGCCGGCGGGTGAAGCTGATCCCGGCGGGTTGAGTATTTTCAAGCCAAGTGGGAACACTTGGCGACTCGGAAAATACGATCAAAAAAGCTGTTGGTTTGGTTGCTGTGAACGAAGGTGAACAGGAACCAAACTAACCTTGGGGGCCCAGCCCCTCCAGGAAGATGATGGCGGCGGCCGCCAGACCCAAGGCGCTGAAAACCATGGATAGCATTGGCCAGGCATTGCGCGGCCCGCGCATCGCAATCACCGCATTGCCAACCAGGGATACCATCACCGCCGCCACCGGCTGGGACCAATGCAATTCGCGAAACCCCCAGACGATCAGCGCGATCCAGGTCACAAACGCCGCACGCGACAGCCACAGCCAAAAGATAGACGCCGCTTCGGAAGCCGGACGCATTTCGGGCGCCGGGCTTTTGGAATGGATGAAGGCGCCGATCGAAAGCAGCACCATGGCGGCGTAATAAAGGGTCACGGTGCTTTCAATGCCGCCCCGCAGCGTCGCTCGCAAGGGGGTTTGCGTTTGCTTCTGTCGCCCTTTGCGCCAATCCGGGCTAACCACTGCCCATGCCGATCCCGCCCCCTGCCCTGTTGCAAGTGCTGCCCGCACTCCGTTCCGGCGGCGTGGAGCGCGGCACGCTGGAGATTGCCGAGGCGCAAATAGCCGCGGGCTTTCGCGCCATTGTGGCCTCAGCGGGTGGGGAGCTGGTGTCGGCGCTGGAAGCCTTGGGCGCCAGGCACATCACCCTGCCGCTGACCGCCAAATCGCCTTGGGCCATTTGGCGCAATGCGGCGGCGCTGGCGGGGCTGGCGCGGGCCGAAGGGGTGGAACTGATCCATGCGCGGTCCCGCGCGCCCGCTTGGTCCGCGCTGATCGCGGCGCGGCGCTGCCGGCTGCCCTTCGTCACCACCTATCACGGCGCCTATAATGAAGGCTTCCCCGGCAAGCGGTTCTATAATTCCGTGATGGCGCGTGGGGATCGCGTGATTGCCATCAGCCATTTCATCGCCGATCTGATTCGCACCCGGCATGGCGTGGCGGAGGCGAAGCTGCGGGTCATTCCGCGCGGCGTTGACCCTCGGCGCTTTGACCCGGCGCTGGTCGGTGCCGAAAGGCTGGCTGCGCTGCGGGCCGCTTGGGGCGTGCCCGAAGGCCAGCGCATCATCATGCTGCCGGCGCGCGTCACGCGCTGGAAGGGGCAGATGGTGCTGGTGGAGGCCATGGCGCGGCTGCCGGGGGATTCATTTGCCCTGCTGGTGGGCGATGCGGCGGAACGCCCGGCCTTCCAGGCGGAACTGCTGGCCCGCATTGAAAGCCTGGGGCTGAAAGACCGCGTGCGGCTTGTAGGCCATGCCACCGATATGCCGGCGGCTTTGCTGCTGGCGGATGTTGTCGTGCATGCCTCCACCGATGCGGAAGCCTTTGGTCGCACCGTGATCGAAGCCCAGGCCATGGCGCGGCCCGTGATTGCGAGTGACCTTGGCGCCCCGCGCGAAACCGTGGCCGAGGGCATCACCGGCTGGCGCATCCCGCCCGGCGATGCCGCCGCACTTGCTGACGCCATCGGCAAGGCGCTGGCCCTGCCTTCCGCCGAAAGCGCAGCATTGGGCGCCAGGGCGCGGACGGCGGTGCTGTCAGGCTATACGACTGAAGCCATGCAGGCCGCGACCATCGCCGTCTATCGGGAATTGATCGGATGACGCCGCGCATTCTGGTGATCAAGCTGGGCGCATTGGGGGATTTTGCCCAGGCTTTCGGGCCTTTTGCCGCGATACGCGCTCATCACCCGGGCGCCGAGATCACGCTGCTCACCACCCCGCCCTTCGCGCCCCTCGCGCGGCAGGCGCCGTGGTTTGATCAGGTTTGGGAAAATGGCCGCCCGAAAGGGCTGGCCGGGCTTTGGGCCTTGGGGCGGAGGCTGCGCGCCGCAGGTTTCTCGCGGGTCTATGATTTGCAGACCTCCGGTCGGTCATCGCGCTATCGCTGGCTGGTTGGGCGGGGCGCCGAATGGTCCGGCATTGCCGCCGGCGCTTCCCACCCGCATGCCAATCCGAAGCGCGATTTCATGCACACGGTCGAACGCCAGCGGGAGCAATTGGAAATGGCCGGGATCCACCATTTCCCGGCGCCCGAGCTTGGCTGGCTGGATGCCGATATCGCGCGCTTTGCCCTGCCGGCGCGCTTCGCGCTGCTGATCCCCGGCGCCTCCCCCGGACGCCCGGCCAAGCGTTGGCCGGTCGCGCATTTCGCGGCCTTGGCGGCGGCGCTGGATATCCCGGCTGTCATCCTGGGCGGCCCGGCTGAGGCCAGCCTGGGTGCCGCCATCAGCAAAGCCGCCCCTGGCGCGCATGACCTGACGGGCAAGACCAGCTTCGCCGATATCGCCGCCCTCGCCCGCCGCGCGGCCTTTTGCATCGGCAATGACACCGGCCCGACGCACCTCGCCGCCGTGGCCGGCTGCCCGACGCTTGCCTTATTCGGTGAGGATAGCGATCCCGCCCTTTGCGCCCCGCGTGGCCCGCGCGTGGCGGTGCTGCGGCGCCAGCCCTTGGCCGGCCTGCCGGTCGCCGATGTGCAGGCCGCGCTTCAGGAATTGATCACTCAAAACCCCGTAACGGCTTGACCCGGAAGGGGCCTCTGCCCATGGTCCGGCCTCTCTGCAACCCATAGGATTCTGTTCATGCCCGCGATTACCCTGCCCGATGGTTCCATCCGCCAATTTGACGGCGCGGTGACGGGCACGACTATCGCGGCCGCCATTGGCCCTGGCCTCGCCAAGGCGGCGCTGGCCATGGAAGTGGATGGCAAGCTGCGCGATCTTTCCGCGACCATCGAACAGGATACCAAGCTGCGCTTCATCACGCGCCGCGATCCCGAAGCGCTTGAGATGATCCGCCATGATTGCGCCCATGTGCTGGCCGAAGCGGTGCAGGAACTTTTCCCCGGCACGCAGGTGACGATCGGCCCTTCAATCGAAAACGGCTTCTATTATGATTTTGCGCGCAATGAGCCCTTCAAGCCGGAAGATTTCGCCGCGATTGAAGCGAAGATGCGCGACATCATCGCGCGCAATGATGCCTTTGTGCGTGAAGAATGGGACCGCGAAGAAGCCATCCGTTTCTTCTCGGCCAAGGGCGAACGCTACAAGGCCGAATTGATCCAGGATTTGCCGAAGACCGAGATCATCAGCATTTACAAGCAAGGCGCCTGGACCGATTTGTGCCGCGGCCCGCATATGCGCGGCACGGGCGATATCGGCACTGCCTTCAAGCTGATGAAAGTGGCCGGCGCCTATTGGCGCGGCGATCACCGCAACGCGATGTTGAGCCGGATTTACGGCACCGCCTGGCGCGACCAGAAGGAACTCGACGCCTATTTGTTGCAGTTGGAAGAAGCGGAAAAGCGCGACCACCGCAAGATCGGCAAGGAAATGGGGCTGTTCCACTTGCAGGATGAGGCAGTGGGCTCCGTCTTCTGGCACCCCAAGGGCTGGCGGCTTTATCGCACGGTGGAAGCCTATATGCGCCGGCGCTTGGATATTGCTGAGTATCAGGAAGTGAAGACGCCGCAGCTGGTGGATCGCAAGCTGTGGGAAGCTTCCGGCCATTGGGAAAAATTCCGCGAAAACATGTTCACGGCGCGCGTCGAAGATGAAGACGAAAAGGACCGCGTGCTGGCGCTGAAGCCGATGAATTGCCCCTGCCATGTGCAGATTTTCAATCAGGGGCTCCGTTCCTATCGCGAATTGCCGATGCGTATGGCGGAATTCGGCGCTTGCCATCGCTATGAACCCTCGGGCGCGCTGCATGGCATCATGCGCGTGCGCAGCTTCGTGCAGGATGATGCGCATATCTTCTGCGCTGAGGAACAGATCGCGGATGAGACGGTGCGCTTCGTGGCGCTTTTGTCTTCCATCTACCGCGATTTCGGCTTTACGGAATTCCGCGTGAAATTCTCAGACCGCCCGGCGCGGCGCGCGGGGACGGATGCGGTGTGGGATCAGGCGGAAGGCGCGCTGAAAGACGCCTGCCGCATCGCCGGCGTTGAATATGAATTGAACCCTGGGGAGGGCGCCTTCTATGGCCCCAAGCTGGAATTCGTGCTGCGCGATGCCATTGGGCGCGATTGGCAATGCGGCACACTGCAAGTGGATTTCGTGCTGCCCGAACGGCTGGATGCGGAATATGTCGCCGAAGATGGCTCCCGCCGTCGCCCCGTCATGCTCCACCGCGCCATCCTTGGGTCTTTTGAACGCTTCCTCGGTATTCTGATTGAAGAACATGCCGGGCGCTTCCCGCTATGGCTCGCCCCCGTGCAGGTGGTGGTGGCGACCATTGTGGATGAAGCCGCGCCCTTCGCGCGTGAGGCGGCGGCGGCGCTGCAAAAGGCCGGAGTCGCGGCCTCACTCGACCTCAGAAACGAGAAAATCAACCGCAAGGTGGTGGATCATATTGACCAGCGCGTGCCCGTGCTGGCCGTGATTGGCCGGCGAGAGGCTGAAGAAGGCTCCATCGTGCTCCGCCGCCTGCCCGGGCGGGATCAGGAAACGCTGAAACTTGCTGATGCCGTGGCGCTGCTGGCCGCTGAGGCGACACCGCCTGATTTGCGTGCCTGACGCCACAGTGACGGGAAAATGGGGTGCTCCGGCGCCCTATTCCGCAACCAAAACTTGCAGCACGCCGCCCAAAAGCCCATAAAAGCGCCGTTCTGATAACCTCGACAGGAGAGTACCATAGCTCGACCCCCTATGCCCGCCGCCCAGCAGGCCCCAGCGCGTGAAGGCCCGCGTATCAATGATGAAATCCGCGTCCCTCAGGTGCGCCTGATTGATGACGCCGGAGAGATGATCGGCGTCATGTCCGCCCGCGAAGCGCTGATCCGCGCTTATGATGTGGGCCTGGACCTGGTTGAAATCTCACCCAATGCGGTGCCGCCTGTCTGCAAGATCCTGGATTACGGGAAATACAAATACGAACAGCAGAAAAAGGCGAATGAGGCGCGCAAGAAGCAGAAGGTCGTCGAAATCAAGGAAATCAAGGTTCGCCCGAATATTGATGACCATGATTACGATGTGAAGATGAAGCAGATG
>JBIKXA010000049.1:0-20313 GCA_044356015.1 Roseomonas sp. | reverse complement strand
TCATTCGCCACGATTTCCTGCGGGTTGCCTTCCATCAGCACCTTGCCATCATGCAGGATATAGGCGCGGTCAATGATTTCCAGCGTTTCGCGCACATTATGGTCCGTGATCAGCACGCCAATGCCGCGATCCTTCAAATGCTTGACCAGATCGCGAATTTCACCCACCGCGATGGGGTCAATCCCGGCGAGGGGTTCATCCAACAGGATATAGGAAGGGTGTGTTGCCAAGGCGCGCGCGATTTCGCAGCGCCGGCGTTCACCACCCGAAAGCGCCAAAGCCGGCGCGCGGCGCAAATGCGCAATGCCGAATTCCGCGAGCAATTCATCCAGCATCGCGGCGCGCCGATCGGCTTCAGGTTCCACCACTTCCAAAGCGGCGCGGATATTCTGTTCCACCGTCAGGCCACGAAAGATGCTGGCTTCCTGGGGCAAATACCCAAGCCCGAGCCGCGCGCGGCGATACATGGGCAGCATCGTCACATCATGCCCATCCATCATCACGCGCCCTTCATCGGGCTGCACAAGACCGGTGATCATGTAAAAGGTGGTCGTCTTGCCGGCGCCATTCGGGCCAAGCAGCCCCACCGCTTCGCCCCGCTGAACTGAAAGCGATACGTTACGCACGACAGGCCGCTTCTTGTAGCGCTTGCCAAGACTCGTCGCGTAAAGCCCGCCGGAACCCGGAACCACTTTCATCTGCGGCGCCTCATTCATCGTGCCGGCGCCCCTGGTGCGGGAAGGTTCTGGCCTTCTCCGGGCACGATCAGGCCGCGGACGCGTTCACCCGGCGTTGCGACAAGGCGCGAAATACCTGTTTGCATATTCACAATCGCTTCCTGCCCGGTCAGCGTATTGTCCCCGCGCACAATCCGCACATTGCCAAGCAACCGCGCGAGCCCATTGGGCGGTGTATAGACACCACTATCCCCGCGCACGACTTCTTCTGCTGTGCGGATTTCAACCCGGCCATAGGCTTCCACCTTTTCCAGATTGCTGCCTGCCCCCGGCGCGCCTTCGCCCGCACCGCGCGCAGCCTGTGGGCGCGGCGCGCCGCCGGCTTCCGTTGGCGCTTCCTTGAAATAGGCCACCAGCACATCAGCACGCACGCGCCGGCCATCATTGGTCACCACCACCGCATCACCGCGCGCCACCGCCATGCGCTTTTGCGGCCAGTATTCCACACTGTCGCGCGCGGTCAGCACATTATCGGGCGAGGTCAGGCGCAGATTATTGCCGGTCAGCACCATCACCGCCTGATCCAGATCATAGATCGCGCGATCACCCTCAGCCCGGTCCGTTGCCGTGGTGATCACGACATTGCCTTCAGCTTCCAGGCGCCAAATCTCACTTGCGCCACCGGGGCCTTCACTGGGTGGGCGTGTTTCTGCCGGAGCCCCGCCGCGCGGGCGATAGCGTGCCAGCAGCATTTCGGCATCAATCGTGACCCCGCCGCGCACCGCCTGCGCCGCACCGCGCGCGATCACCAATTGATCATTCTGGCGCCATTCAATGCCATCCCGCGCCGTGACTTCGATGGGGCCACCCTGATTGAGCTCAGCCATTTGTGCCGAGGCAACGCCCGCAACAACACATAACACCAAGGCAATACGGCGGATCATTGCCGGCCTTCCAGCAGGGCGCGCGATTGGCCGGTAAAGACCACCACTGCGCCCTTTTCATAAAGGCGGAAACCTTCGCTCACCAAAGTGCCGAAGGGGCCTTGCGCGGCCACGGGCTTGTCGCTGGAAGCAGCCCCTTCCTTCAATTCAATGGCGGCTTCTTCAGTGACCAGCAGATTGCCGCCATCATGCCACAGCGTTACCTCACCGCGCAGATCAAGATGGTTGCGCGCCTTGTTCAGGCGGCCTTCGCGCGATTCAAGCAAGACCCAGCCATCGGTCATCAGCAAATCCGCCCGCGGCGCGGTCAGGTCAACAATGTCCTGATTCTGCCCCTGGGTCGCCACCGATGCCGTCACGGTATAGGGCCGGTTTTGTTCATCCACGCCTTGATAACGGGGCTCGACGATCCGCACCGCCTCTGGCGCGGTTTGGGCGACACGACGGAAGGAAACCCGCGCGCGGTCTTCCGCGTTTTCCAGCTCTGGCCAAATGGCGATGATCAACAGCAGCGCAATCCCCGCGCCTGGCACCAGCCATTTCAGCGCGCCCACCATCATCCGCCGCCGCGCCATTTGCCCAGCCGAGGGGGAACGGCGTTGGCGCGATGGCGGCGTGATGCGCCTGGGCGCGCGCGGGGTCACCATGACCGGGGCATCAGGCGCGCGGTTCTTCACGCCACACCTGCGCGCAACAAATCATGGATATGCAGAATGCCGATGGGCCGTCGCGCTTCATCCACCACGAAAAGCGCGGTGATGGCGTGCTTGTTCATCAGCCCAAGCGCTTCCGCCGCCAGCATATCGCCGCTGATGGCGCGGGGGTTGCGCGTCATTACCTCACCGGCTGGACGAGACAGCAGCGCCGCCCCGCCCGAGGCTTCCAGCGATCGGCGCAAATCGCCATCGGTGATCACGCCGGCCAGCGCGCCATCCGCGCCCACTACGCCAAGGCAGCCGAAGCGCCGCGCGGTCATGGCCAGAATGGCGGCTTCCATGGGCATATCAGGCGGTGCGAGGGGCAATTCCGCCGCGCCATGCATCAAATCCCGCACGCGCGACAACCGCGCGCCGAGCTTGCCGCCTGGGTGGAACACGCGAAAATCCGAAGCGGTAAAACCCCGCCGTGTCAGCAAGGCCACCGCCAAGGCATCCCCCAGCGCCATTTGCATGGTGGTGGAGGTGGTGGGCGCCAACCCCATCGGGCAGGCTTCAGGCGCCGCCGGCAAAACCAGCGCCACATCGGCAGCACGCGCCAAAGTGCTTTCCGCGCGGCCAATAATGCCGATCAGCGGCAGGCTGAAGCGCCTGGAATGCGCGATCAAATCGGCCAATTCCGGCGTCTCCCCGGAATTGGAAAGTGCGAGCACCGCATCGCCCGCCAGGATCATCCCCAAATCCCCGTGGGAGGCTTCCGCCGGATGCACAAACAGCGCCGGCGTGCCGGTGGAAGCCATGGTCGCGGCGATCTTGCGCGCCACATGGCCGGATTTCCCCATGCCGGAGACAACAACACGGCCTGTCACGCCGGCCAGCAACCCAACGGCGCGCACAAAACCATCATCCAGCGTATCGGAAAGCGCGCGCAGCGCATCCGCTTCCAAAGCCAGCACGCGGCGGCCTTCGGTCAGGTCTGGATGGGGGCCGAGATCATTCACGCCACCTTCTATGCGGCGGCGGCCTTCAGGGGTCAATCAATTCAGGGGCGCGCCCTGCAAAAAAAATGCCAGCGGCCTTAACCAGGCGATTAGTGATGGAAAATATCCGGGTCCTCATAACCCAGCAGATCAAGCCGCCCGCGCGCCGGCAGGAAGCGGAAGCAGGCCTCCGCCAAATCCAGCCGGCCTTCGCGCTTCAACAGCCCTTCCAGCTTAGCCCAAAGCGCATGCAGATGCAGCACATCAGAAGCCGCATAGGCCAATTGTTCGGGCGAGAGTTCCGCCGCCCCCCAATCCGATGTTTGCTGCTGCTTGGAAAGATCAACGCCCAGCAATTCCCGGCACAAATCCTTGAGCCCGTGCCTATCGGTGAATGTCCGCACCAGCTTGGCGGCGATTTTGGTGCAGATGACAGGCGCGGTGACAACGCCAAGCGCATGATACAGCACCGCGACATCAAAGCGCGCGAAGTGAAACAGCTTCGTTACGGCCGGATCAGCCAAAAGCTTCTTGAGATTGGGCGCATCCGCCCCACGCCCGCCAAGCGAGGCTGGGCTGATTTGCACCAGATGCGCCGACCCATCACCGGAAGAAAGCTGCACCAGGCAAAGCCTGTCCCGATGCGGGTTGAGCCCCATGGTTTCGGTATCAATCGCGACCATACGGCCAAGATCGAGCCCATCCGGCAGATCATTGCGATGGAGCCGGATGGTCACGCCGGCATGGGAGAAGAGGGTGGAACCCATTGGTCGCGCCGCTTGGGAAAGAGAAAAACTGGTGCCCAGGAAAGGACTCGAACCTTCACAGCCTTGCGGCCACAGGTACCTGAAACCTGCGCGTCTACCAATTCCGCCACCTGGGCAAAGGGGCCGGCGCCTTGCGGCGAGACGCGGGGGTTTACGCTTTGGGGGCGGGGGCGTCAAGCGGATGGGGGTGGGGTGGACCCCTCCTGCCCCCGACATCCTCATTCGCCGCGCGCCCCCCTCGCTGGCCGCGTGGATGGGCTTCATGGGACGTTATTCTGACGGGAATCCCATAGCGTAATCAGGGCTTTATCCTAAATGTTGCAATAACATCAAGGCAATGATACTAAATGGACGCGGGCAGGTACCATGCTGGAAATAGCTGAAAACGACATTCTGCAAAGCCTGGAACGTGACAACCCGTGGTGGGCCGTTCGAGGGGGCGCTACGCCCACGGCGTTCACGCATACCCGCGCCTATTTTGGACAGCTCAGAGAGCTTGCCCTGAATTGGGACATTCGGCGCGCCTTGATTCTGATGGGGCCGCGGCGTGTCGGCAAAACGGTCATGCTGCAACAAATGGTGGACCATGCGCTCAAGGACGGTTTTCCGCCAAGGAATATTCTGTTCGCGTCCATTGATACGCCGCTTTATAGCGCCATGCCGCTGGAAAAATTGATTGCGCTTTTCGAAAAGCAAACCGGGCATAAGCCATCTGACCGCCGGATCATCATTTTCGACGAAATTCAGTATCTGAAGGATTGGGAAACTCATCTGAAGGTTCTGACCGACAAGTTCCCGAATACGCGATTCATTGCATCTGGTTCAGCGGCTGCGGCCTTACGCCTTAAAAGTCAGGAATCCGGAGCAGGGCGCTTCACGGATTTTTTCCTGCCGCCGCTGACCTTCGCCGAATTCCTGAATTTCATGGGGTTGGAGGATGAATTGATCCGCCCCAACCACCAGGGACATAACCGCCGCTTCACGACAACGGATATTGCTGCACTCAATAGCGCATTCATTGATTATCTGAATTTCGGTGGCTATCCCGAAGCGGTACTCAACCCACAGATACGCCAGAATGTTCAGCGCTATCTTGGCCGAGACATTGTGGACAAGGTTTTGCTCCGCGACTTGCCGAGCCTTTACGGCATTCAGGATATTCAGGAACTGAACCGCCTTTTCACCACGATCGCCTATCATTCCGGTCAGGAAATCAGCCTTGAGGGTCTGGCATCAAGCTCGGGCGTCGCCAAGAACACCATTTCCCGTTATCTGGAATATCTTGAAGCGGCCTTCCTGATTGTCCGCGTTCGCCGCGTTGACGATTCCGGCCGCACATTCCAAAGAATGCGCCAGTTCAAGGCGTATCTGACGAACCCCTCCATGAGGGCGGCATTGTTTGTCCCGCTGACCGAAAATGATGAGGCGATGGGCAATATGGCTGAGACCGCCATCTTCAGCCAATGGTTCCATTCCGACCAGTTGAGCAATATCCATTACGCGCGTTGGAAATCGGGCCGACAGGAAAGGGAGGTTGACCTGGTGCGTGTGGACCCGGCCACCTTGCGGCCAGCCTGGGCCTATGAAATCAAATGGTCGGACCGCTTTGTGGATAGCCCAGGCGAATTGAAGGGGTTGATTGAGTTTGCCAGAAAGAACCCCCGCTACCCCGTCCCCGTTGGCGCATCAACTCGTAGCAAGACAGCCGAGACGACAGTGGATGGCGTGGTGATACGCCATTTCCCCTGTGCGTTGCATTGCTATCAGATTGGCCGAAACGTCATAGAAGGCAGGCCGGCCTAGAGCACGAACTTCATTAGATCGCCAAGAGAGGACGTGCCCCTTACACCGATCTGAAGCCTCGGCGTCATTGTCAAAACGCCACGCGCTGCATTCGGTCATTCAACAATGTGGCTGAAGGCCGCGTGGTGCAAAGCATCACCTGCACCGTTGACTTGAAATCTTCAATCCGGAAAATATCGGTTGAGGTCGCAGAGAGCCTAGCCTCACCATAGCCGGCATAGGCCGTGGCGCAGCGGAACTTTTGGTCTTGCTGATTAGTACCCTCAAGGGTCGCCACAAAACCGCGTGTCGCAGTCCGAGGATGGGTCACGGGGATAACCTCAAGAATTTCAAGTGCCTTGGCGCGGGGAAAACGGCCCCGCACCCATCCCTCGAACTCAGTCCGCGATCCGAGCGTATTGAAAGACTGAATGCCAAAATAGCCATTACGGGTATTGATCCGCTCTACTGAGGCCCAACCACGATCCGTGATTGTAACCCGGTCTTGTTGAACCGTGCCATTATTGCGTAGACTCCGCTGCGCATCCTTAAGCGGCAAGCCAGAAAGAACTCCAATCAGATTGGCTGAAAGCTGCGCTGGTTCAATTGGCGCCCAGTCAGTGAACTGATTGGTCTGTCCCGAATTATCCTTCCGAAAGCCCGGCCCTTCGCAGGCTGAGAGGAAAGCAGCCAAGATAAGCACGCCACAGCACCGCGACAGCAAGGCCAAAGACGGCATGGATTTCCCCCGATCCGATTGATTGCGTTTCTGCAAGTGTAATCAGCGGTTGATTTCCACCACAAGGGGTAAAAGATTAATTACCAGTAATCACGATGGAGCCATCGCACTTCCCCTCCCCCCCTTTGACGCCTCCCTCCCTGTAAGCCACAACCCGCGCGCATGACTGTTCTGGCTATCCGAGACCTCACCATACGCCTTGGCAGGCGCGCCTTGCATGCTCACCGCGCGGTTTTCGCTTGCAATTTCGCACCTTAAAAGGTACATAATGGCCAAGCCATCAGCGCCTTCTCTGCCTCGCGTTCCTGCCTTTTTCTTCCGAACGGCAGGCGGAGCGGAACCGGTGCGGGAATGGCTCAAATCGCTGCCACAAGCGGAACGCCGCGCGATTGGTGAGGATATAAGGACGGTTGAATGGGGTTGGCCCTTGGGCATGCCGCTCTGTCGGCCCATGGGTCAGGGCCTGCATGAGGTTCGCACCAGGCTCGAAAACCGTATCGCGCGGGTGTTGTTTTATGTGGACCGGAACCAGCACATGGTCTTGCTGCATGGTTTCATCAAAAAGACGCCGGCAACACCGGCGCGGGATTTGACCTTGGCTTTGGCGCGTAAGGCGGAACACGAAAAGGGATGATTGGGATGGTCACGAAAAACAAACACACCGGTTCCAGCTTCGATGCCTTTCTGGAAGAAGAAGGCCTGCGAGATGATGTGGAAGCGGTCGCCTTGAAGCGGGTGCTGATCTGGCATTTGGAGCAGCAGATGCAGGCGCAGCGTGTCACGAAAACGGCGCTTGCCGCGCGGCTCGGCACCAGCCGCACGCAGCTTGGCCGTTTGCTGGACCCGGAAAATGCCTCGGTCCAGCTTGATACCATGGCGCGCGCTGCCCGCGCCGTCGGGCTGCGCCTGAAGCTTTCCGTGGAAGCCGCCCCCACCAAGCCTCGGCGCGCTTTGAAAAGCGCCGCCTGATCCAAAGCGGGTCTCCCCCTCCCCCCTTTGACGCGCCCCGCCCCCTGCTTCACAACCCGCGCGCATGACCGTTCTGGCTATCCGCGACCTCACCATACGCCTCGGCGGGCGCGCCTTGTTGGAAGGTGCGGGCTTGCAGGTGGATGATGGGCGCAAGATTGGCCTGATTGGCCGCAATGGCGCCGGCAAATCCACGCTGCTGCGCGCCATTATCGGCGAATTGCAGCCGGATGGCGGGGAAATTCGCCTCTCTGCCCGCGCGCGCATGGGCCATGTGGCGCAGGAAGCGCCTGTGGGCGCGGCCAGCCTGCTGGAAGCCGTGCTGGCGGCGGATGAAGAACGCGCGGCCTTGCTCACGGAAGCGGAAACCGCCGCTGATCCCGCCCGCGTTGCGGAAATTCATGAAAGGCTGATCGCCATTCGCGCCGATAGCGCGCCGGCGCGTGCTGCCGCCGTGCTTTCCGGGCTTGGTTTTGACGCGGCGGCGCAGGCCCGCACGCTCTCGGAGTTTTCCGGCGGTTGGCGGATGCGTGTTGCCTTGGCGCGCGCGCTGTTTCTGGAACCGGATTTGTTGTTGCTGGATGAACCCACCAACCATCTGGATTTGGAGGCAACGCTCTGGCTCGAAGGCTGGCTCGCGCGGTTTCCGGGGGCGGCGATTGTCGTCAGCCATGATCGCGGCTTGTTGGAACGCTGCGTGGATGCCATTGCGCATCTCGATCGCGGGGGCATCACGCTCTATTCCGGCAATTTCGCGGATTTTCTGCGGGTGCGCGCGGAACGTCAGGCGCAGCAACAGGCGCAGAATGCGAAAAGCCTGGCGGAACGGGCGCGCATACAAGCCTTTGTGGATCGCTTCCGCGCCAAGGCCACCAAGGCGCGCCAGGCGCAATCGCGCCTGAAGGCGTTGGAACGTCTGCCGCCCGTGGAAGCGCTGGTGGAAGATCAGCCGGTGCATTTCGCCTTCCCCGCGCCGGATGCGCTGGCGCCGCCCATTCTGTCGCTGCGGCGGGCTTCCGTTGGGTATGGCGGGCCGCCCATTCTGCGCAATCTGGATTTGCGGCTGGATCAGGAAGATCGCGTGGCGCTGCTGGGTGCCAATGGCAATGGCAAATCCACGCTGGCGAAACTGCTGGCGGGAAGGCTGGCGCCGGAAGGCGGCGATATGTTCCGCAATCAGCGGCTTCGCGTGGGCTATTTCGCGCAGCACCAGGCGGAAGAATTGGACCTTGCCGGCACGCCGCTGTCCCACATGCAGGCCGCGCTGCCGAAGGCGACTGAAACCGCCTGCCGCGCGCAATTGGCGCGTTTCGGGCTGGATGCGGATAGGGCCGATACGCGCGTCGCGCAGCTTTCGGGCGGCGAAAAGGCGCGGCTGTTATTGGCGCTGACCACGCGCGATGCGCCGCATATGCTTATTCTGGATGAACCGACGAACCATCTGGATATTGATGCGCGTGATGCGCTGGTGAAGGCGCTGACGGATTTCCCCGGCGCGGTGGTGCTGATTACGCATGATCCGCATTTGGTGGAATTGATGGCGGATCGGCTGTGGCTGGTGGCCAATGGCAGCGTGACGCCTTTTGATGGCGATTTGGATGATTACCGCGCCCTGCTGGCCGAAGCGGCGCGGGGTTCTGCGCCTCGGGGGGAAGCTGGCGGCGCGCGGGCCGAAGCCCGTCGCGAAAGGGCGGAAAACCGCGCTGCTTTGCAACCGCTGCGTGCGCGGCTCAAGGCGGTGGAAGCGGCGCTGGACAAGCTCGGCAAGGAAGCCGCGCTGATCGAAAAGCGCCTGGCCGACCCTGACACCTATGCCCGCTTCAAACCCGAGGATATCGCCTGGGCCAATACCCGCCGCGCCGCCATTGCCAAGGAAGTGGCGGGGTTGGAGGAGGAATGGCTGGAGCTTTCGGCAAGGCTGGAGGATGCGTAATCTGGCGCAATCTGCCGCGTGCGATTTACACCAAAGCGTCACATTGCTAGGTAACACGCCGTCTCATTTCATTGCCCCTGCGTGCGGAGTCCCCCCGGCATGAAGATTGTTGCCTGCAACAGCAACCGCCCCTTGGCTGAAGCTGTAGCCGCCGCTTGCGGCATTCCGCTCACCAATGCCTCCATCCGGCGCTTCGCGGATTTGGAGGTTTTTGTCGAAATCCATGAAAATGTGCGTGGTGAGGATGTTTTCGTCATCCAATCCACTTCCTACCCTGCCAATGACAATCTGATGGAATTGCTGATCACGCTGGATGCGTTGAAGCGTGGCAGTGCGCGGCGCGTGACCGCCGTGATCCCGTATTTCGGCTATGCCAGGCAGGATCGGAAATCAGGCCCCCGCACGCCGATCAGCGCCAAGCTGGTCGCGAACCTGATCACCGCCGCGGGTGCCAACCGCGTGCTGACCATGGATTTGCACGCGGCGCAGATTCAGGGGTTTTTCGATATTCCGGTGGATAATCTTTTCGCGGCACCGCTGTATTCGCGCGACATTCAGGAACGCTATGCCGGGCGGGAATTGATGATCGTCTCCCCCGATGTGGGTGGCGTGGTGCGCGCGCGCGCCATTGCGGCGCGGCTGGGTGTGGACCTTGCCATCATTGACAAGCGCCGCCCGCGCGCCGGCGTTTCCGAAGTGATGAATGTGATCGGTGAGGTTGATGGCCGTGATTGCCTGCTGGTGGATGATATTGTCGATTCCGGCGGCACGCTCTGCAACGCGGCTGAGGCGCTGTTGAAGGATGGCGCGCGGTCCGTCGGGGTTTACGTCACGCATGGCGTTTTTTCGGGTGGTGCGGTGGCGCGGATTGGCGCGGCACCGGTTGAAATGATGACCGTGACGGACAGCATCCAAGCGACAGAAGCCGTGCGCGTTTCGCGCAATATCCGCCAGCTTACGATTGCGCCGCTGCTCGCGGAAGCGATGAAGCGGATCAGCGAAGAAAGCTCGGTTTCGTCCTTGTTCAATTAGAATAATCATCGGAAGGGGTTGCGATCATGAAGCTGTTTTATGCGCCGGGGGCGTGTTCCATCGGCATCCATGTGATGCTGGAAGAAATCGGCGCGCCCTATGAAGCGGTGCTGGTCAATCTGCGGGAAGGGGCGCAATTCCAGCCGGGCTTCACCTCGGTCAACCCGAAATCCAAGGTGCCGGCGTTGCAACGCGATGATGGTTCGGTGCTGACGGAATATCCGGCGATTGCCTTCTGGCTGGCGTCGCGCTTTCCCTCAGCCGGCCTGATGCCATCCGGCACGGATGCGCAGGCGCGGGCTTTGGAAGCAACCGATTATTGCGTCGCCACCATGCATATGCAGGGTTTTTCGCGCATGTTCCGCCCGGCGAATTTCGCGCCGACAGAAGCCGATCATGAAGCCGTGAAGGCGCGCGGCGAAGAAATTTTCCAGAAGGGCCTTGGCGTCATGGATAAGGCGCTGGAAGGCCGCGAATGGCTCGCCGGCACTTATTCCTTCGCCGATACTGCGCTGTTCTATGTGAGCTTCTGGTGGGCGGCGCGGCTGAACAAGGCGTTGCCGCCGAATGTCGCGGCGCATTATGCGCGCATGAATGCGCGGCCCGCCGTGCAGCGCACACTGAAGGCGGAAGGGCTTTCGTGAGCCTGAACCCGACCGCCTTTTGGTTCCTCCGCCACGGCGAAACCGATTGGAACGCCGAAGGGCTGAGCCAGGGCCATACGGATATTCCGCTGAATGCGGTTGGCGTAACCCAAGCGCGCCGCGCGGCGCTGGCGCTGGTGGATCGCGGGATTGCGACCATCATCGCCTCGCCTTTGAGTCGCGCTTTGCACACGGCGGAGATTGTGGCCGAAGCACTGGCGCTGCCGGTGGCAACCGATGCGGGGCTGATGGAAGTGGGCTTTGGCGTGGAAGAAGGTCGGCCCATGGGCGATTGGTATGATAGCTGGATCGAAGGCAGCTTCACGCCGGAAGGCGCGGAAAGCTTTCAAACCCTGCATGACCGCGCCGTGGCCGCCGTGAACCGCGCCACCGCCAAGCCCGGCCCGGTTTTGGTGGTGGCGCATGGCGCGCTGTTCCGTGCGCTACGCCTAGCGCTTGGCCATGTGCCGAATGTCCGCACACCTAATGCCCTGCCGCTGTGGTGCGAGCCTCCGGCGGCAGGCAAGGTGTGGTCCATTACGCCGAGCCATTTGCCTTCGCTCGGCTGAAGCGATTTCAGCCGGATTTGCTGGCGCAGGTATTGATGCCAAGCAGCGGATAGGCCGGGCACCAACCGATCAGTGCGGTGGCGATGGGCAGCAGCCCAATCGCCGCCCACCAGCCAAGCGGGCCGAAGGCGCCGAGGGCCAGCAGCGCCACGCCGCCCCCGATCCTGAGCGCGCGATCAATGCTGCCGATATTGCGTGTCATGTGATGTTTTCCTTCCTTGCTGAATGTCACGCGGCCTTCCGGCTACCGCCCGCCAAAAGGCCGAATAGCGCATAGAAGCCAAGCGCGGCGCCAATGGCACCAAAGACGAAAATCCCAACAACCAGCAGCCAATCAATCGGGCCGCCCAAATCCGCAAAGCCTGAATGGGTAACGCGCTGCATGATCAGCACAGCGGCAATGCCACCGCCCAGGCCGCAGATTTCCGCCCAAACCAGGCGGCGCGACAGCAGGCTGCGATCACGCAGCACAACCCACAGAAACGCCAAACTCGCCAGCAGCGCGAGCGCAATGATTGGCCACAAGGTCCAGCCGAGCATTTCCTGAAACACGGCAATCAGCGTGGCAAGATCAAGATCTTTCATGATGTTTCTCCTTCAAGCCTTGCCGCGCAGCATGGCAAGATACGTGGGCTTCAAGCCCACTTCCTTCATGATCCAGGTGATCCAAAGCTCCTCAAGCGGGGCGATGATGCCGGGGAAGGACGGCACAAGATTGTCGTTGTAATCGAATTCAACCAGCATCGCCCGGCCAACCCGCGTGATCAGCGGGCAGGAAGTATAGCCATTATAGCTTTCCTGGCTTTGCCGTTCCTGGATGGAGGCGATCAGATGGTCCACCGCAACCGGCACCTGCCATTTCACGCTGGCCGCGGTTTTTCCCTTGGGCACGCCAGCAATGTCGCCCACGCAAAACACCTCGGGGAAGCGCATATGGCGCAGGCTATGGCGGTTGACCTCCGCCCAGCCATCCGCGGCCCAAGGCCCGGTCTGCCAGGGCAGGGGTGAATTGCGCACCACCGCCGGCGCGCGCATCGGCGGCACGACATTGATGAAATCATAGCGCTGTTCATCATCGCCATTGGGCGTGCGGAAGGTGGCAATCCGCCGATCAAGGTCAATCTTGCGCAGCACATGGTCCTGCGTCACGCGAATGCCGCGTTCAGCGTAAAGCATCCGCACCTTTTCGGCGACGATCGGCACGCTGAACAGCGTTTTGACATGCGCATTATAGATCAATTCCGCCTTGTCGCGATTGCCGCGCCGGCGCAGCGTGTCATCGGTCAGGAAGGCGTATTTCAGCGGCGCGCCGGCGCATTTCATCTCGGTTGGGGGTCTGCCAAAGACGGCAACGCCCCCCTTATCGGCATAGGCCGACATGGCGCGCCAGGTGGCCGCCGCCTGTTCCGGCCCGGCATAGACACTGCCCATGCCATTCTGCCCAATGCGCGCCACATCCATGCCTTCAATGGCGCCGTAATTCAGCTCAAGCCCCGTAGCGACGATCAGAAAATCATAGGGCAAGCGCTTGCCCTGATCGGTGGTGACGGTCTTGCCGACCGGGTCAATTTCCGCCGCCGCTTCTTCAACCAGGGTAACGCCGCGCGCGACATAATCCCGCGTTCTGGAAACCGTGTAATCGGCGGGCTTCAGCCCGGCGGCCACCAGCGTATAGCCGGGCTGGTAGAAATGTTCCCGCCGCTTATCCACGAGGGTTATGGAAGCACCTTCCAGCCGATCCGCGAGGCGCGATGCCGAGGCAAGGCCCGCTGCCCCTGCCCCGATGATCACGATCTTCGCATTGGTCCTGACCGCGGCGCGCGAAGGCTGCGCCAGGGCAAGACCCCCCGCCAGGGCTGGCGCGCCCAGCAATATGGTGCGGCGCTTCAGCCCCACGGCGTCTTCATTCCCGGACATGCACTTAACCCTCCTGCTTCGTCCAGCTTTGGCTGGCGAGATTACCATCCGATAATATTAGCCAGGGCTTGAATTCAAAACTTGATCTGGCGCAAAAACGGCTTGGGCGCTGAGCAGAATTGGCCGAATTTGGCACGCTTCACTTGCGCCTCGCCGCCCCTTCCCCTAGAAGCCCCCTCAGCGCTGGCACCCCTGGAGGCCGGCGCTTGCTGTTTGGCGCGCATTGCGCTGCACGGCACCATCAAAACCCGAAGGAGCACGGACAATGGTCCAAACTGTACGGATCGAAGCCGAAGCGCGCGGGCGGGCCGGTAAGGGGGCGGCACGCGCAACTCGGCGTGAGGGGCATGTCCCCGCTGTCATCTATGGTGCGAAGCGTGAGGCGAGTTTGATCGCCCTCGACCCGCGCGATGTGATGAAGGAATTGCACAAATCCGGTTGGCAATCCCATTTGTATGAGGTTGCGGTGAAGGGCGGCGCTACGGAACGCTGCCTGATGCGCGATGTGCAATTCCATCCTGTGACGGATCGTCCGTTGCATGTGGATTTTCAGCGCCTGGCGCCTGGTGCGCGCATTCGCGTGAAAGTGCCGGTGGCCTTCCTGCATGAAGAAACCTGCCCTGGCATCAAGGCGGGTGGCGTGCTGAACGTGGTGCGCCGCGAAATCGAAGTGCTGGCAGACCCGGATGCGGTGCCGGAAAAATTCGAACTCGACTTGGCCGAAGCGCAAATCGGCGCGGGCCTGCGTTGGTCTGCCGTGAAGGATCAGTTCGGCACCAAGCCGGTGATCGTGGGCCGCGACTTCATGGTGGCGTCCATCGCGGCGCCGACGGTGGTGGATGATGCCGCGCCCGTCGCCGCCCCTGGCCCGGTTGAAGCCACGAAGCAGAAGGCGCCGGCTGCCGGTGCCGCCGCGCCCGCCAAGGCGCCTGCGAAGAAGAAGTGATCCAGGCGGGGGTTTTGCCCCCGCTTCCAAGCATCAAGGGTTCGGGGGAAGCCTTCCCCGGACCCTTTTTGGGTTCAGGATGCCATGATGTCCCGCGACAGCGCCCCGATGCTTTGGGTCGGCCTAGGCAATCCCGGGCCGGAACATGCGCGCCAGCGGCATAATATCGGCTTCATGGCGCTTGATGAGATTGCGCGGCGCCACGGCTTCGGCCCCTGGCGCAAGCGCTTCAAGGGTGAAGTGGCGGAAGGCAGCATTGCCGGCCAGCGCATCCTGGCGCTGAAACCGCAAACCTATATGAACGCGAGTGGTGATTCCGTGCAGCCTGCCGCTGCCTTCCTGAAAATCCCGCCTGCCAATGTGGTGGCGTTTCATGATGAGCTGGACCTGGCACCCGGCAAGCTGCGCGTGAAGCTTGGTGGCGGCGTTGCCGGGCATAATGGCTTGAAGGATATGCGCCGCGCCTTTGGGTCACCCGATTTCTGGCGCGTGCGGATGGGGATAGGCCATCCCGGCCATAAGGATGCGGTGACCGGCCATGTGCTGGGCAATTTCGCCAAGGCGGATCAGGCGTGGTTAGAGAGGCTGTTGGATGCGGTGGCGGATGCCGCGCCGATGCTCGCCAGCCTGAAGACAGAAGATTTCATGACGCGCATCGCGCTGCTGACGCAGGAGAAGTGATGGAAGCCGAAGACGCCTTCAGCATGGACCTGATGGGGCCAAGCGCCGAAGACAAGGCGAATGGCGCGGCCCTGCTTTCGGCGGCGCTGGTGCGCGAAGCCGGCGCGCTGGCCGATGCCGCCGCCGGGCTGCGCGCCACGCTTGATTTGGCCGATGGTGACACGCCGCGCGATGAAGCGCGCCGCGCGGCTGCCATGGCCACAGCCTTGCTGCTGATCGCGCGCGCCTTGCGCAGCCACTCGCAGGATGCCGCGCTGGCCGCGCAAGCAAGTATCGCGGGGCTGGCGCCCATGGCCATTGCGCTGCCGGAGATTTCCGCTGCCTTGCGCGCGGCGGCGCTGATGCCGATTAGTGATGATGGCGCCGCGCGCATTGCCGCCGGCGTGGTGGCTGAGACATTTTGGAATGCGTTGCGCGCCGCCTGGCCCGCCGCGCCGGGAGCATAAAGATGGGTTTCAATTGCGGTATTGTGGGCCTGCCGAATGTCGGCAAATCCACGCTGTTCAATGCGCTGACGCAAACCGCGGCGGCGCAGGCGGCGAATTATCCCTTCTGCACCATTGAACCCAATGTGGGGCGCGTTGCCGTGCCGGATGCGCGGCTGGATACGCTGACGCGCATTGGCAAATCGCAAAAAACCGTGCCGACCAGCCTGGAATTTGTTGATATCGCGGGGCTGGTGCGCGGTGCTTCCAAGGGTGAAGGCCTGGGCAATCAGTTCCTTGCCAATATCCGCGAAGTGGATGCGATTGTGCATGTGCTGCGCTGCTTTGAAGATGGCGATGTGACGCATGTGGAAGGCAGCATTGATCCGATCCGCGATGCCGATACGGTGGAAACCGAATTGATGCTGGCGGATTTGGATAGCCTGGAAAAACGCGCCCAGGGCCTGGTGAAGCGCGCACGCGGCGGCGATAAGGAAGCACTCGCGCAAATGGCCTTGATTGAACCGATCAAGGCCGCGCTCGAAGCGGGTCGCCCGGCGCGCACGGCGGTGCCGGCGGGTGAAGAAGAAGCGGCGAAGCGGCTGCAATTATTGACGACAAAGCCCGTGCTTTACGTGTGCAATGTGGAAGAAGCCTCAGCCGCCACGGGCAATGCGCAATCGGCGCGCGTCTTTGAACGCGCCAAGGCGGAAGGCGCGCGGGCGGTGGTGGTATCGGCTGCGATTGAAGCCGAAATCAGCCAAATGCCGCAGGAGGATCGGGGGGAGTTTTTGTCCTCCCTCGGCCTGGAAGAAGGTGGGTTGGACCGTGTGATCCGCGCGGGTTACGCGCTGCTTGGGCTGATTACCTATTTCACCGTGGGGCCCAAGGAAGCGCGCGCCTGGACCATTCTGAAGGGCATGAAAGCACCGCAAGCGGCGGGCGTGATCCATGGCGATTTTGAACGCGGGTTTATTGCGGCGGAAACCATCGGCTTTGATGATTACGTGACGCTGAATGGCGAACAGGGGGCGAAGGAAGCCGGCAAGATGCGCGTTGAAGGCAAGGAATATGTCGTGCGCGATGGCGATGTGATGCTGTTTCGCTTCAACGTGTGAACGCCTTCAGTTGCTTCTTCACAATCCATCGGGCTTATCTGCAATTATTGTGGCGGCGCCACATCACCGGGTCGTGTCCTTGGGGAATATTCTTGCAAGGATCGGAAGCCGTATAGCCGCGCAATTCATTGTAGCGGGCAATCTGATCGGCGGTGAGCAAAGGCACCGTTTCCAGATGCCGCGAAAGATGAATGAAACGCAGCTCCGCCCGCGCCTCAGCGGCGGTGGCCAGAAGAATGCGCAGCCGATCTGGCGCCAAGTTTCCTTGGCGAAACGCGGTTTCGATGGCCGCTTCTGCGGCGATGAAGCGTTCACCTGCCGCCCGCGCCTCCGTCTGCATTTGTGCAAAAACGGCTTCCAGTGCCGTGACCTGAGCAGGGCTTAAACCAAGCCTGTCCTTCAGTTCCAGAAGATGCGCCGGCCCCGGCACGCCATTGAGTTCAGCCGATAGAGCGAGCCCCCACCCCGCGCCACGACGCAAATCAGCGATATCTGCGTCAGACAGGCTTTTGATTTCGCGGGTTTCCATCCCGGCATATGGCCTGTTGTGGCCGTGATGCTGGGCCACTGCCGCAAAGGGAAAAACCAAGGCGCAAATGGCGGCAAAAAGACGAATCATCGCGGCGGCTTTTCCCAAAATTGCGAGCATAACCCTATATGAGTAAAGCCTGATATGATTACAACATGGTCTCCTCAGCCACGGCAGGAGATCAACATATTGCGGGTATGCGTGGTGGCGGCGAAGCCCCCGCCGGTGGAACCGCTACGGGAATAGCCGCCCGAACGATTGCGATCGGTATCGCGGGACAGCACATCATAGCCGCGGGCGCCGCAAATCTCCCCGGCGCGTTCCATGCAGTCGCCCCAATCGCGCATCAGCCCGCCGCAATTCAGCGCATGGGCGGTGCGGCCATCCGGCGCGTAGGTTTGCGTGGCGGAGGCGCAGCCGAGAAGCAGGATCGGCAGGGCAAGCAGGGGGGAAAGGCGGGGCATGGGTGACTCCCAGGCTGGACAAGTTGCAACCTGGAATAGAATAACTGAACCCACCATTCAATCATAAATTGCTTCGAGATGCCCTGAAAACACCCCCGCCCTTCAATGAAAAATCCGCCCCGCATCAATCACGATGGTCTGCCCGGTCATGGTGTCGGTCCGGCACATGGTCACCACCATATCGGCGCAATCATCCTTATCGGCGGCTTTTTGCAGCAGGGATGAAGCGGCGGAGCGTTCAATCTGTTCCGGGCGAAGGTTCGCGGTGGCGCGGGTGCCTTCCAAAAGCCCAGGGGCGACGCAATTCACGAGCGTTTCCGGCGCCAACGCCACGGCCATGCAACGCGTCAGGTGAATAAGCCCCGCCTTGGAAACCGCATAGGCGATGGAAGACCCTGTCGGCCCCAGCCCCGCGACTGAGGAGATATTGACGATCCGCCCCGCCCTGCTGGCCTTCAGCGCGGGCGCTGCTGCCTTGATCAGCCGCATCGGCCCGGTCAGGTTCACCGCCATGATCTTTTCCCAGAGTTCGAGAGTCAGGCCATCCAAATCCTGGAAGGGGACGGATTTATTGAAGGCGGCGTCATTGATCAGGATATCAAGCCGCCCGAAGCGCGCTGTCACGGCTGCAACCAGCGCTTCCACCGCCGCGCCATCGGTAATGTCGCAGCCAAAAGCCACCGCGTTGATCTGATAGGTGCTGGCAAGCTCTCGCGCCACCGCTTCCGCCTGGTCTTTGCTTTGTGCATACATCACGGCGATATGCACGCCTTCGCGTGCCAGCGCGTGGCAGATGCGCTGCCCCAGCCCGCCATTCCCGCCCGTCACCAGCGCCACCTTGCCCCTGAGTTCCATCGCGCGTTTCCCCTTTTGCAGGGCAAGCTTGCGCGTTGCCAGTCGCCAAGTCCAGGCGGGGGGGCCTGCCTCAGCGCGCGGCAGAGCCTTCCTGTTATCCCCTCCTGACGACGTAATCCCCGGCTTCCAGGGCCGCGATAATCGCGTCCCCCTGGGCGGTGTCGCGCACTTCGATCATCAGTTCCAATTCGGCGCTTTGCACGCTGGGCGCGGCGAAAAGCCGCTGGTGGCTGACTTCGATCACATTGCCGCCGGCCGCCGCCACGCGGGTTGCGATATCGGCCAGCACGCCGGGACGGTCTGGGATATCCAGATGGAGCCGCAGGATGCGCCCATCGCGCAGCAATTCGCGCAGCAGCACATTGGCCAGGATGCGCGGGTCTATATTGCCGCCGCAAATAATGGTGCCGACGGTCTTGCCGGCGAAGCGTTCCGGGAAAGCGAGGATGGCGGCCAGCCCTGCGGCGCCCGCGCCCTCGGCCAATACCTTCGCCCCTTCGGCCAGCAGCACAATCGCCTGTTCCACCGCGCGTTCAGGCACCACAAGCACCTCAACGCCCAGCTTCTTCAGGATGGCGAGTGGCGTTTCGCCGACATCGCGCACCGCGATGCCTTCTGCGATGGTCGGACCGCCGACCTGCACCGGCTTGCCGGCCAGGCGTTGCGCCATGGCGGGGTAGAATTCCACCTCCACCCCGAAAACCGGCATGCCGGGGCGGAGTTCGGCGGCGGCGATGGCCGCGCCGGCGCAAAGCCCTCCGCCGCCCACAGGAATGGCCAGCACATCAATCGCCGGCGCGTCTTCCAGCATTTCCAGCGTGGCGGTGCCTTGGCCTGCGATCACCGCGGGATCGTCATAGGGATGGATGAAGACCAGACCCTCGGCAGCGGCCAGCGCATGAGCATGGGCGGCAGCTTCAGCGAGTGTCGTGCCATGCAGCACCACCCGCGCGCCCCAGGCCTCCGTGCGCGTTACCTTGGTGGCCGGGGTGAATTTCGGCATGACGATGCTGGCGGCGATGCCGGCCAGCGCCGCGTGCCGCGCCACCGCCTGGGCGTGATTGCCCGCCGACATGGCGATGACCCCGGCAGCGCGTTCCCGCGCGCTCAGCAGCGCCAACCGATTGGCCGCCCCCCTTTCCTTGAAGGCCCCGGTCGCTTGCAGATTATCCAGCTTGAGGAACACCTTGGCCCCGGTCGCGCGGGAAACCGCCTGGCTTTCCAGCGTTGGGGTGCGCAGCACGGCGCCGGAGATGCGCCCCGCAGCGGCGCGGATATCGGCCAGGGTAATGGCGCGGCCTTCGGCCAGCGCCGCGCGCATCGGCATGGGCTGGGCCTTGATTAGACGAAACGAACCGCGGTGATTTCAACCGAACGAGAGCCACCAGGTGCGGGCACCTCCACCGAATCCCCCACCTTGCGCCCCATCAGCGCCTTGGCCAGCGGTGAGGAGACCGAGATAGAACCATTCTTCATGTCGGCTTCGTATTGGCCGATGATGCGGTAGTTCTTTTCGTCGTCGGTTTCTTCGTCAACGATGGTGACATAGGCGCCAAAGCGCACCTGGTCCCCGGTAAGCCTTTTGGAATCAATAACTTCAACGGAAGGGATCACCGCTTCCAATTCCGCGATGCGGCCTTCAATGAAGGATTGGCGTTCCCGCGCCGCGTGATATTCGGCGTTTTC
>JBIKXA010000200.1:0-6314 GCA_044356015.1 Roseomonas sp. | reverse complement strand
CAGGTGGCGCCGCCGCAATGCTGCCATCGCGATAGGATTGTCTGAACGCGCGCGGGTGGTTCCAAACCCGCGCAACCTGATCTAGGTTGTTTTGGCTAGAACCCGAGGTCCCATGGCCGCGCCACGTCTGCTCCTGAAGACTGATCTCGCCGGGCTGCAACCGCTGATCTTGCGCGGCCAGCCAGTGCAAGCGCTGCATCAGCGCCTGACCGACCAACTCACCGCCAAGGGCGCGCCCGCCGCGCTTTTCGCCGAACCCATCACGGGCGCCGGGGCGATTTCCTGGTATGGCGAAGCGGCGGGCGAACCGCAGCCCTTGCCATCGCTTTCCAGCGCGCGTCGGGCGGAAGCGGAAGCCGCACTCTCGCGCCAGTTGCAGGCGCTGCAGCCGCTTTTGGATGATGCGGAAATTGGCCCGCTGCTGCGCCGCGCTTTGGTGCTGCCCAATGCGGATGCCATTCTGGTGCTGGATGGCCAGGTTATCCTGACGGGCTGGGGCCTTGCTCCGCGCGAGATCGCCGAAGACCAGGCCGCGCTGGCGGGCCAGATGCGCCGCGTACTGGGGCCCTATTCACCGCGACTTGCCGGGGCGCCGGATAATTTCCTCGCTGCCGGGCCAATGCCAACACAGGCGCCTCCACCCGCCGCCGCGCCGCCCGCCGCACCCACCCGCGCCGCGGCACCGCCGCCGCCGCCGCCACCACCCGCGCCAGCCATGGCACCCGCGCCGCGCCAGCCCGCCAGCGGCGGCGCGGTCTGGCTTGTGCCACTGCTCGCCCTTGTGGCGCTGATTTTCTTGGCACTCGGCTTCTGGCTCGCCTGGACGCATCTGCAACGTGATTTGGCCGGGCGAGAGATTTCCGTCTCGGTCGTGGATGATGCCGCCACGCGCAACGCCATCCGCCTGCAACGCGAAACCAATGAGGCGTTGGAGCGTGACCTGGAACGCATGCGCCGCCTGGCCGCGACCCCCAATGTCTGCACGCCGGAAGGCCCGCTTGGCCTGAACCCACCGCCAGAACGTCAGCCCGTGCGGCCTGAGGCCGTGCCGCCCGCCATCCCGCAACGCCAGGGTGAGGCACCACGGCCCTTCAACGGTTCTCTCGCGCAATTGCTGGAACATGCAACGGTGATGATCGCCTCTGCCGGGCCGTCTGGGATTGGCCATGGCAGCGGGTTTTTCATCGCGGGCGATACCATCCTGACCAATGCCCATGTCGTGCAGCAGGCGGACCCGAACCAGATTTTCGTCATGTCCCGCGCCATGGGCCGCGCGGTGAAGGCGCAGCTGGTCAGCATGACACGTGGGCCGGGTGGCGGCCCGGTGGAACCAGGCATGCCGGATTTCGCGCTGCTCAAGCTGCCGGAAGCCGTGGCGGGCGCGCAGCCGCTGGCGCTCTCGCCCACCGCCGATAAGCTTTTGGATGTGGTGGCGGCGGGCTACCCGGCTTCCGTCGTGCAGGTCGAACAGGGCATGCAGGAATTGCGGCAGGGCAGGCTTGGCACGCCGCCGGAATTGGTGCTGACGCGGGGTAGCATCAGCACCATCCAGCGCCTGGAAAATGGCCTGGTGGTCATGCCGCATTCCGCCGATATCTCACCGGGCAATTCCGGCGGGCCGCTGGTGGATACCTGCGGGCGCGTGGTCGGCATCAATACTTTCGTGTCCGCTGCCAGCCAGTTCGTTGATCGCGTGAAATACGCGCAAAAAACCGAAAGCCTGCTGCCCTGGCTGCAACAGCAGAATATCCAGGCGGCGGTGCAGAATGAGGCCTGCCAGCCCGTCACCCCCGGCCTGCCAGCCACGCCGCAGCCGCCCGCCAATGCGCCGACCACGCCTGCCGCGCCCGCGCCCCCTGCCGCCACCGCGCCCCCCGCTGGGGCCGGGGCGGCGCGCTAACCGGGCGCCGCGCTTATGTCCGGCTCCGGCGATGGCAGCCTGATTGCCTCTACCCGCAATGCGGAATTGCAGGTGCTGGGCACAGGCGGGCAGCTTGCGGTCCAGGCCTGGGACCAGATCTCGGGCTATCTGCGCCGCGCCCGCAGCCCCGCCCATGCCGCGCTTTTCGCCGAACCCAACCCGGATGCGGATCGCGGCATCACGGATTGGTATGCGACGGGGCAGGGCGATGCACCGCCACTCGAAACCCTGCCCGAACCAGCGCAGGAAGCCGCACGGGCTGCCTTCACCCGCCTGCAAGCCGATATCCGCGAAGAAGCCGACCGGCTGCGCGCCAGCACGCGCGAGAGTGAGCGGTTTCTTGGTGAATTGATCTCTCTGGCGCTGATCATCCCGTCTTCGGATTGTCTGCGCGTGGTGGATGGCCAGCCCGTTCTGGTGGCTTGGGGCCATGCCAAGCTGGGCGAGGCACCCAACCCCGAATTGCTGATCGGCATGACGCGCCGACGCGGCGGCGCGGCCATGGCGCCGATGCAGATTGTCGGGCCCCCGCCGGCACCGCCGGAAAAGCGCCCCTGGTTGTTCTGGCTGCTCGGCCTGCTTGGGCTTTTGCTGCTGCTCTTGTTGCTGTTGCTGCTCTGGCGCGACCCCTTTGGCTGGTTCAGGGCCGCGCCGCCGCAATGCGTGGTGCAGCCGGGCAATATGCAATTGCTGGATGAACTCCGCGCCGCCGAGGCACGGGAAGCGGCGCTCAGGGCCGAAATCGCACGCGAAATGCTGCGCCTTGGGGATCGGCGCACCGCCTGCCCGCCGCCTGAACCGCCGCCACCGCCACCGCGCCGTGTTGAGCAACCCCCGCCGCCCCCGCCGCCACGCCAGGAAGATGCGGAACGCGCCCGGCGCGAAGGCGCGCGCAGCGGGCGGGTGCAGATCATCCTCGGCTGGGATGACCGCAATGATCTTGACCTGATGATGACCTGCCCGAATGGCGAGCGACTTTACTTTGACAATCGCCAAGCCTGTGGTGCCGTCTTGGATGTGGACCGCAATGCCGGCAATAGCGGGCTGACGCCGACGCCGGTTGAAAATATCGTCTTCGCGGCGGAACCGGCGCCGGGGCGCTACCGGATCATGGTCTGGCATTTCCAGAACAACCCGCCCGCCCCGGCTTCTTCGCCCTATCGCGTGACGTTGAAGCGCGAAGGCAGGCCGGACCAGGTCTTCACCGGGCGCGTCGCCGCCGGCCAGCAGGTGGAAGTGGGGCATTTCGATGTGCCCTGAAGGGCGCGACCAGCCCGACAGCAAGGCTAGCGGCACGGGCGCGCCATGCAGCCTTTGATGACGCTCCCGCTGGATGGCTATCGCCCGGTGCTGCCGGGTGGGATGGACCATGCCAGCGCGCATCGGGCGCTGGTTGCGCTGCTGACGGAAACGCTGGGCGGCGAGGTGGCGGGCTTTTTCGCCCCCGTCAGCGCCAGCCCACAGGGCTTGAGCTTCTTCGCCCCCGAAGGCCGGGTGGCGCGCTTCGCGGAATTGGATGCGACGGGGCGCGACAGGCTGCGCGCCGAGATCGGGCGCATCATCAGCGAAGCCAGGCGCGGCGCCGAATTGGCCGCGGCGGAGAACCCGACAACCTCTGGCCATTTGCCCGCGCTGCTCGCCGCCGCCATCGAAACCCCAAGTTTTGAGCAGGTTTTCGCCCATGAGGGCCGGCCCGTTTTGGCCGGCTGGGGTATCGCCCCCGCAAATGCGCCGGGCGGGCTTGGCTTGCTCAGCTCCTTGGATGATGGCCGCCCCGCCGAAGCGCCCACCCGCCTGCCCATGGCCGCGCTTGGTGCTGGCTTGCTGGCGCTGGCCCTGCTCGGCGTCATTGCCGCTTTCGCTTTCCCCTATGTGGCGCGCTGGCTGGCGCCGGAACCCGCCATGTGCCGCGTGGAACAGGGCGATATCGAAGCCATGCACACGCTGCTGCGCGATCGAGAGCGGGAAAGGGAACTCCGCCACCGGCTGGCTGCTCTGGAGGAGGCACTTGGCCGCCGCCGCGCCGAATGCGCATTGCCGGAGCCACCGCCGCCGCCGCCCGCGCCTGAGCCACCTCCGCCCCCCCCGACACCTCCTCCGGCCCCGCCGCCACCGCCGCCACCCCCGCCACCGCCTCTGCCCGCGGAGCGTTGGGAGCGGGGGGAACTCGGGTTATTGACTGGTTGCTGGGAACTGGGTGCGGAGGCACCTGGGCAGAGGACGTGGCCGAATGGGCGGGTTGAGGCGTGTCGTATTCCCGCAGGGAGAATCTGCTTTGGCGACAATGGTCGAGGAACGCGCCAAGACGTCTTTAGTTGCCCAAGCGGGGATGTTACCTGCAACGCATCTTTGACCGCATCCTTTTCGGGTGGTGTGCTACGCTTGGCAAACCCTGCTGGAACCTGCGCTCCAGGAGGTACTCGGGCAGCCGAAACCCTGACCTGCACGCGTGTCAGCGATGTCCTGGCCCGATGTGTTACGGCAGGCGGCCATACTCTCGACTTCCGTAGAGCGAGGGGGCGCCCCTAAGGATGTGTATCCTGGCGCGAGGACACTCTGACCACGGGTATCGAACCACATGCAGCCTTGATGGCATGATCGCCTGATGCAGCCACTGATCACCCTGCCGCTGGATGGCTATCGCCCGACCCTGCCGGGCGGGATGGACCATGCCGGCGCGCATCAGGCCTTGGTCGCGCTGCTGCGCGATGCGCTGGGGCCTGAAGTCACAGGCTTCTTCGCCCCTGTCACCGCGAACGAACGGGGCCTGAGTTTCTTCGCCCCTGAAGGCCGGGTGGCGCGCTTCGCCGAATTGGATGCGACGGGGCGCGATAGGCTGCGTGCCGAGATCGGGCGCATCATCAGCGAAGCCAGGCGCGGCGCGGCATTGGCCGCCGCCAAAGACCCGGCGGGGGCAGGACATCTGCCGGCCTTGCTCGCCGCCGCCATCGAAATCCCAAGTTTTGAGCAGGTTTTCGCCCATGAGGGCCGGCCCGTGCTGGCGGGCTGGGGCATGGCGCCGGCCAATGCGCCGGGCGGGCTTGGCTTGCTCAGCCCCTTGGATGATGGCCGCCCCGCCGAAGCGCCCACTCGCCTGCCCATGGCAGCCCTTGGCGCCGCTTTGCTGACGCTTGCCCTGCTGGGCGTCATTGCCGCTTTCGCCTTTCCCTATGTGGCGCGCTGGCTGGCGCCGGAACCCGCCATGTGCCGCGTGGAACAGGGCGATCTGGACGCCATGCACACGCTGCTGCGCGAAAGGGAGCGTGAACGGGAACTCCGCCACCGCCTGGCTGGTTTGGAAGAAGAATTGGGCCGCCGCCGCGCCGAATGCCCGCTGCCGGAGCCCCCACCTCCGCCGCCTCCGCCCCCGCCCCCGCCGGAACCGCCGCGTGAGCCGGAACCAACGCCGGAACCAAGGCCGGAGCCGCCGCGCCCACCGCCACCGCCCCCAACCCCGCGCCCGCCCCCACCGCCGCCTCGCCCCGTGGAGCGCCCGCCGAATGTCGAGCCTTGCAATACTCAGGTTCAAAGCGGTGGGCGCGGCATTACCGAAACGCGGCACTTTCTGGGGCCAAATCCCGGGCGCGTGACCATCACGCATGAAACCTTTAGGGAGCCGGACCGCATACGTGTCTATCATCGTGGAAGGTTGCTTTCGGAAACGCCCGGCTTTGTTTCCGGCAATGGCAGTATTTCCTTTGATTGGAACCCCCCGCGCGGTGGATCGCCCGAAGATTATGTTGTGACCGTTGAAGTGATGGGCACGCCGGGATCACCTTCCACCCGCTGGAATTACCGAATCGCTTGCCCAGGTGGCGGGCGTTAGGGGGTTGCGATGATTTCGCCGTAAATTGGCACTGCTCATGCCATAGTGATTTATGCTTATGTTTCTTGCTGATCGAAGGGAGCCCCCATCCATGACCCTTTCCGCCCTGGCCCATCGCAAGCCCGCGCTGCGCAGTGCGGCGGCGCTGCTTTCGCTGTCGCTGCTGCTGCCCGCCTGCCAAAACCCCAATGTCGGCGCCGGCGGCCAGCCATTGACCGCCGAACAACAGGCCATGCGCCAGCAATCGCAGCGTTGGAACCAAACGGCGGCGACGGGCGCCTTGGCCGGTGCCGCGACGGGCGCGGCGGCGGCGGCGGCCTTTGGCCGAGGCAATACGGGGCAGAATGCGCTGATTGGCGCGGGCATTGGCGCGCTTGTCGGGCTGGCCGCCGGCATGGCGGTGGCGGAACGCAATCTTGCCTTTGAAAACCGCGAAGCCAGCGCTTCCCAGCGCATTCAATCCGCACAGCAGGTGGCCAATAATCTGAACAATGCCGCCGCATCTTCCGAAGCGGTGGCGCGGCAGAATCGGCAACGCCTGGCGCAGCTTGATCGGCAATATCGCGC
>JBIKXA010000048.1:0-20614 GCA_044356015.1 Roseomonas sp. | reverse complement strand
CGGAGATTCCCGCCGATGCGCAGGTGGCGGCGGGTTTGCGCATCAGGCGTGGCAAATCCGTGTTGCGCGTGGCGCGGCTTGGCCTTGCCAATGGCCGCCCACTGGTGCTGGGGCTGCATCATTTTCCGCTGCCACGTTTCACGGCGCTGGCGGAATCCCTCGCGCAGCAGGCTTCCATCACCGTGGCTCTTGCAGCCTGTGGCGTGCCCGATTATCGGCGCCATTCCACGCGCATCACGGCCCGCCTGCCCACACCGGAAGAAGCCAAGCAGTTAATGCAATCGCGTTCGCGTCCGGTGATTGTGGCGGAAGCCTTGAATACCGATCCGGAAGGCGTGCCCGTGGATTGGACCCTTTCCTGTTATGCCGCGGCGCGCGTGCAATTGGTGATGGAGAGTTGAGCATGGCCTGGATTATTCAGAACGGGCAGGTGCTGCGCGATACGGCATTGGCGCGTGGTGATGTGTTCATGGCGGATGGGCTCATCACCGAAAACCCCGTGCGTGATGCAAGGCGCTTCGATGCCTCTGGCTTTTTGGTCATGCCGGGCCTTGTGGATATTCATGGCGATGCGCATGAACGGCAATTCCAGCCGCGCCCTGGCATTGGTTTTCCGGCAGCGCTCGCCTTGCGTGATTCAGCGGCGCAATTGATCTCATGCGGCATCACCACCGCCTATCTTGGTGTGACGCTTTCCTGGGAGCCTGGCTTGCGTTCGCTTGATGCCTGGCGCGACATGAAGGCGGCGCTGCGGGAAATGAAGGGCAGTGCCGCCACTGATCTGCGCGTGCATCTGCGGTTTGAGGCGGATAACTTCGATGCGCTGAATGATGCTGTGGCAGATATCATGGCGGGCGATGTGCATTTGCTTGGCTTCAATGACCATACGCCAAGCATTGTGAAGAAGCTCGGCAATCTGGATGAAGTCGCAAAATATGCCGGACGTGCTGGCATGAAGGCGGATGCCTTCATGGCGCTGGCGCAACAGGTTTATGCGCGGCGTGAAGAAGTGCCGGCAGCGCGCACCCGCTTGGCGGAAGCCGCATCAAGCGCTGGCATTCCCATGCTGAGCCATGATGATGACAGCATCGAACGCCGTGCCCTGTTTCGGGCCCATGGTGCGCGGATTTGCGAATTTCCCATCACTGAAGCCGTTGCGGCAGATGCGCGCGCGGCGGGTGAGGCCGTGGTCATGGGCGCGCCGAATGTGGTGCGTGGTGGCAGCCATTTGGGTTGGGCCTCCGCCGCGCCTCTCGCCGAACGTGGTTTGGTCAATGTGCTGGCATCCGATTATTTCTGGCCGGCCATGCTGGAAGCGGCCTTCATCATGGCCGGGCGCGGCGTGCTGGATTTGCCGCGCGCCTGGGCGCTGGTTTCCGCCAACCCGGCTGAGGCTTGTGGCTTGCACGACCGCGGCCGTCTTGAAGCGGGGCTGCGCGGCGATGTGGTGGTGGTGGATGCAGCGCGCCGGGCGCCCATGGCGGTATTCGCGCAAGGCAGGCTTGCCTGGTTGGCTACGGAAGCGGTGGGGCGGTTAGGGTAGGCGTACATAGTCGGCGCCACCGCAAAAGCCGCCGTTTGTTTTAATGTTAGTAGCAAACAAATTCATTTCGGTGGGTGGTGCAAGCACAGCTGAAAATGCCTGCATCAGGGGCTTTTGTTTGAGTATGCGCCCAGCTGTGGGATCAGTCTCGCCATGCCTGATGCGGCCCGGCGTGTTCCAGCAACGACAGCTTGTGTCGTGCCACCTTCTCTTGCGTGTCTGATGGTTATGTCGATACGTTATCAAATCTGCTGCCGCATGGTCCGGTGACCGTGAACCAAGCGCGCAAACCCTTGCGGTCCGCGCCCTGTTCCGTCGGTGACCTATATCAAGTGATTGCGAAAAAGGAACAAGTAGACCGTGATCTTTGATCGGCGGGTGCCGTCGCGGAACCTTGGGGCTGTGGAATGCGCCACCTTGGCATGGGAAGAGCGCTTGAATGACCGGCGCTTGCGTGCGCAAGTCGGCTATATCCCGTCTGGTCGAGCCGCGGAAGGTGCTCCTGCCTCAGTGGATAACCCAGCCATACCAGCGTAACTTAAGCGAAACGTTGTCTGACCCATTCAGGGAATTTCGCCTGCTGCCCAAAAAGGCACCGAAACGGATAAGACAAGCGGCTCCTGCGAAGGAATGTAGATTAAAGGCGCTCTATCGCAGTACCAAGCGGCTGGAAATACTTCTGGGTTCAGGCCGCGTCCTCGCCCTCGCCTGTGCCAAGGGCGGTCAGCGCGGCTTCATTCAGAATTTCAATGCCGCTTTGCCCATGCAGGCGGATCAGGTTGCGGCGGCGGAAGCTTGAAATGGCGCGGCTCACGGTTTCCAGCGTCAGGCCCAGGAATTCGCCGATATCGGCGCGTGTTGCCGGCAGATCAAAAACCGGCCCGCGATGGCTACGGCGACGCTGCGCATCCACCAGCGAAAGCAGAAAGGCGGCAACGCGTTCTTCCGCGGTGAAGCGGCCAAGCGCCATGATATGTTCCTGGCTTTGCGCCAATTCGCGCGTGCAAAGGTCAAGGAAGCGGCGTTCCAATAGCGGGTAGCGGCGGAACAATTGTTCCAACCGGCGGCGTTCCATGCGGCAGACCCTGCCACCAGTCAGCATTTCCGCGCCGAAGGCGTGTTCCTCGCCAGGACTGAAGCCCAATATGTCACCCGCGAAGCGAAAGCCGATCGCGGCCTGTCGGCCATCCGGCAATACGCGCATCAGGCGCGCCGTGCCTTCGGTCAGCGTATAGACGTAGCGCGCATTATCACCCTGGTGGAAAATCGGCGCGCGGGCTTCGAGCGTGACCCTTTCGCTATCCGCCGCCATGTCATCCAAGGCAGCGGCATCGAGCGGTGCGCATAGCCCAAGGGAGCGTGATCCGCATTTCATGCAGACATCCCCTTCGGCCCCAAGGCCATCCATCATCGAACGTGTGACATCAAGCGGGTTCATTGTTGCCTGCCGTGCTGCTTTGCCTTCGCGGCGCGGGGCTTCTTTCGGCCCTCACCCGCTGGTAATCAGTTTCCTACCGATTTTGCGCTGGATCAAGACAAATTAGCGCCAGTTACACGGCAAGTGATTGGCGGCGCGCAAAACGCTGGAATGGAAGGGGGGGATCATGGGAATTTCTGTTCAGGTATGTGGCGCGGCGCGGACTGTGACCGGCTATTGCCTGCTGTTTGATACGGGCCGCGCCCGGTTTCTGGTGGATTGCGGCATGTTCCAGGGGCCAAAGACGCTGAAATCCCTGAATTGGGAGGAATTTCCCTTCAACCCACGCGAAATTGATGCGGTACTGCTGACGCATGCCCATATTGACCATTCCGGCCTGCTGCCCAAGCTGAGAGCAGCCGGGTTCAGGGGCGTGATCCACGCCACCGCCGCCACGGTGGATCTTTGCGCCGTGATGCTGCCCGATTCCGGCCATGTGCAGGAAATGGAGGTGGCGCAGCTCAATCGTCGCAACCGCCGCAAGGGGCGCGCGCCTGTGTATCCAATTTATACGGTTGCGGATGCGGCGGCGGTGATCCCGGCCTTTCGCGCCACCCCGTTTGACGGCTGGGTAGAACCCCTGCCGGGGGTGCGGGCGCGCTGGTGGAATGCAGGGCATATGCTGGGTTCGGCTTCCATCGAAATTGAATGCAGCGACGGCAAGGATGCGCCGGTGCGCGTGCTGGTCTCGGGCGATCTGGGGCCGGATTGTTCGGTGTTTCACCATGAAGCGGAAGCGCCAGGCGCCTTGGATCATGTATTCCTGGAAAGCACCTATGGCGATGAGGACAAGCCCTGCCTTGACCATGCCACGCGGCGCGCGAAGTTGGCAGCCATTGTGCAGGCGGCGGCCAAGCCCGATGGAGTGTTGCTGATCCCGGCCTTCGCGGTGGAACGCACGCAGGAAATCTGTTGGGATCTGGTGACGCTGATGCAGGCCGGCACCATTCCTCAGGTGCCGATTTTCATGGACAGCCCACTTGCCATCCGCGCGACGGAGGTATTCCTGGAACATGCGGCGGCGCTCGAAAATGGTTCTGCCATCGCCCAGGCCCTGCGTTCGCCGCTGATCCGCCCAACCGAAAGCGGAGAAGCAAGCCGCCGGATCGCGGAAGCCGAGGGGTTTCACATCATCATCGCCGGGTCTGGCATGTGCGATGCCGGGCGCATTCGCCATCATTTGAAGCGCTGGCTATGGAGCCCCTCGGCCACGGTGATGCTGACCGGCTATCAGGCGGAAGGTACGCTGGGGCGATTGTTGCAGGAGGGCAAGCGCGAAGTCCGCATTCAAGGCGAGACCATCCGTGTTGAGGCGACAATTACCGAGATTCGTGATTTCTCCGGCCATGCTGATGCGGCCGAATTGGCGCGCTGGCTGGCGGCGCGGGGCCGAGTTTCCGGGGGCGTGTTCCTGTTGCATGGCGAAGCGCCGGCGATGGAAGCGCTTGCGAAACGCTTGACCGAAGGCGGCATTGCTGCGGCAGATCAGGTGATCATGCCCGTTCTGGATGAGCGATGGACACTACCGCAAGACAGGAGGCCCAGGCGCCAGGATACCAAGGGGCGGCGCGCTGATCCGGCGCGGAGCATGCGCCCCGATTGGCATAATCAGCGCGCGGCGCTGATGCTGGCGATTGAAAGCGCCACGGAAAACGCACGGGATGATGCCGCGCGCGAAGCCTTGCTGCACAAGCTGCGCGCGGTATTGGAAGAAGCGTGAAAACTCAGCTTGGTGCGGCGCGTCGCGATTGACGCCAGTTCAGCAGGAAAATCGGCAGCGCCAAGGCGGCGCCTGTCAGCGTCATCGGCATATTCGGCGAAATCATCAATAATGCCGAAACCACCAGCACGGCCTGGGCACCGAACCCCATATGGGTGAAGGCATAGCCTGTCATGCCAATGCCCAGGACCAGCACGCCAATCGCGCAGCTGATGGTGGTGAACAGGAAGGCGCCCCAGGTGAAGCCATCCACCATGATCAGCATTACCGGTGAATAGGCAAAAACAAACGGCACGGTCGCCTTGGCAAGCCCAAGCCGAAAGGCGGTGAGCCCTGTCTTGAAGGGATTTGATCCGGCAATCCCTGCCGCCGCATAGGCCGCAACGCAAACGGGTGGCGTCAGATCCGCCAAAATGCCGAAATAGAGAATGAAAAGATGCGCGGCGAGCGGCGGCACGCCAAGCTGCTGCACCGCGGGTGCGGCAATCGCCGCCAGCACAATGTAAAGCGCCGTGGTTGGAATACCGCAGCCCATGACAATGCAGATAAGGGCGACAAAAACCAGCGTCAGGAACAGTGTCAGCCCCTGCATGGAAGCCATGCTGGCGGGCAGTATTTCAACAATTGGCCGGAAGAATTCCGCCGTTTGCGCGGCTGCCTGCGTCACCATGAAGGAAATGCGAAATCCAGCGCCGGTCAGGGTGACAACACCCACCACAATCCCAACCGCTGCCGCGGCAGCACCCACTGCAAGTGCGTAACGCGACCCTAGATCAAACGCATCCCACAAATCGCGCAGCGTCAGACGATTTCGGGGATTGAGGAAACCAACTACAATGCAGGCGGTGATGCCGGTGAAAGCCGCGAGATAGGGCGTGAAGCCTTCCACAATCACGCCCACCAACAGCACAAGGGGAATGACCGTTGGCCAACCGTTCCTGATGGTTGGCCATAGCTTTGGAATCTCAGTTTCCGGCATGCCGCGCAGCCCAAGGCGCTTCGCTTCGAAATGCACCTGCACAAAGACACCCCAGAAATGCATGGCCGCCGGAATCGCGGCGGCGATCAGCAGGGTTGTCAGCGGAATATTGAGAAATTCAATCATCACAAAGGCAGCAGCCCCCATGATGGGTGGCGTGATCTGCCCACCAGCACTCGCCGCCGCTTCCACTGCACCGGCGAAATGCGGCTTATAGCCAACGCGTTTCATGGCCGGGATGGTGAGTGATCCCGTGGTGACGGTATTCGCAATCGAAGAACCGCTGATACTGCCAAACATGGCAGAGGATACCACAGCAACCTTGGCAGGCCCGCCCGGATAGCGCCCGGCAATGATGGAAGCCAGATCAATGAAAAACTGGCCAAGCCCCATGCGCGTGGCCAAAACACCAAACAGGACAAAGTGAAAAACGAAGGTTGACACCACCTTCACGGGAATGCCGAAAATGCCTTCCTGCGTCAGATAGACATGGCTGATGAAGCCTTCCCAATTCGCCCCCGGATGCGCCAGCACACCGGTAAGATGATTGCCGTAAAGTCCGTAGAGGATGAAGATAATCACAATGGCCGGCAGCACCCAGCCCATGGCGCGCCGCGTTGCTTCCAGCAGCAGCACCACCAGTATCGTGCCCATCACCATGTCCGCCGTATTGGGCATGCCGATGCGGAAAGTGAGCTCATCGAAAATGATCGGCAAATAAAGCGCGGCTGCGGCAACCAGCAGCGCGAAGGCCCAATCATATAGTGGGATGCCGCCGATCATGGGGCCAAAATTACGCTTGGTGGGGAACATCAGGAAAACCAGGCCAAGCACCGCGGCAACGTGAATCGATTTGTGCCAATGCTCGGTCAGGATGCCGAAACCCGCCGTATAGTAATGGAAGATGGAAAGGGCCACGAGTAGCGCCGGAACCAGCCGGGCGGCAAAGCCCGACAGGTTCCGGAACTGCATTTCGCTATCATATTTCTTTTCAAGCTCGGCCGCCGCGTCCAGGTCGAGCTTGGTTTGGGCGGCCGCGCCGCCTTCAGTCTTTACGGTCACGGCCAATTACCCTTGTTCAGCGCAGAATGCCCGCTTCCCGGTAGAAACGCTCGGCACCCGGATGGAAGGGCACAACCCCACGACCTTGCAGCGCGTTTTCCTTCACGATTTCCTTGCCCTTGGCGTGGCCACGATCCAGCAGGCCGCGCGTGACATCAGACCAAAGCGAACGCGTGACGTTATAGACAAGCTCATCCGGCAGGCTGTCACGCACCACGAGCACGGCACCCACGGTCAGCGTCGGCACATCCGCTTCCAACCCTTCATAGGCGCTGCGCGGAATAATGCCCTGGCCATAGAAGGGCGCGCGTTCAATCACGCGGGCTGCCTGGGCCGGCGGAATGGGCAGGAAGCGGCAGCCGGTGCGGCTGCAGAATTCCGTGAAGGCCGCCGCCGGATAGCCCACCACAGTGATGGTGGCATCAAGCCCGCGATCCTGCATGCGTTCCGTGCCTTGCGCCTGGTTCAGATATTCCGCGGTGAATTCACGCCCGGCATGTAGCCCATAGGCCGCAAGGATAAGCTCTGAACCGATGCGCGCACCGGATGCTTGCAGGCCAATCGCGATACGCTTGCCGCGCAAATCCTCAAAATTGCGGATTGGGCTGTCGCGCCGCACCGCCGCATGGATATGTTCCGGAAAAAGATGGCCGACAAAGCGGATGCGATCCGTCTTGGGCCTGCCTTCGAAAAGACCCGTGGCGGTAAAGGCCCAGTGGGATACATCGGATTGGGTGAAGCCCGCTTCGGCATTGCCGGCCTGCACCATGGCGACATTCTGCACGGAACCTTGCGTGGCCTGCGCCACCGCGACCATGCCGGGCACGCCCGCCGTACCGCCTGCCTGGCCACAAGGCGCGCCGGGCGGGCAGGAAATGGCATTCGCGATAATGCCCCCCACGGGATAATAGGTTCCGCCGGCACTGCCCGTGCCGATGCGGAAGAATTGCGGCGCCTGGGCCGAGGCAATGCCCGGCAATGCCAAGCCAAAAGCCGCTGCGGCGGCGAGTAGGTGTTTGCGGTTCAACATGAAAGCCCCTCCTGTTTCTTCAGAATCAACAATAGGTGGATGCTAGCGTCGCTAGCGCAGCGCGGCAACCGAGTTGGGCGGGGGCGGCCGACAGACCTTTGGGAGCAAGCTTGCGCGCCGCTGCATGTCGCACAGCTTGATTGCTACTTTAAGTTCCGCAAAGCAGCATGAATTGGCCCCCCAACCATATGGGCCGTGGGGCGTGATCGTCTCAGTCAGTTGACTTTCGTCCGGGTCACGCAGCGCAAGTCCCTGCCAACGGTGTCGAATGGCGGAGCAGCGGCACAACTGGGCACCGGCAAAAAATGCCAGGCGCTGCCCCTACGCCGTGGTTGCCAGCAGCGCCACGCCCGCCGCAATCAGCGCAATAGCAGCGATTTTCTGTATCCCCAGGCTCTCGCCGAAAATCGCCCAGCCAATGATGGCAATCACGACATAGGAAGCCGCGGTGCAGGGTAGCGCCACACTCATCGGAATGCGACGCAGCGCAATGATGTAGAGCAGCGCCGCGCCGCCATAACATACCAGCCCGACCATAGTTGGCAGGCGAAAGAGCTGATCGAAAAATCCGCCCTCGGAAGCCACTGAACTGGCCGCGCCGGATTTCAGTAGAATTTGGCCGATCAGCGATGTGCTGATGGCCGCCGCAAGCGCAAGCCAGTAAATTGTCATGCCGCGCCCCCTTCATCCCGCGCGGGCAGGATTTCCCGCACCACGCCTTGCGGCTTACCATTGGCCGACATGAAGGATCGCCCGACATATTCACCAAGCACGCCAAGGATCAGGAATTGCACGCCGGCAATCAGGAGCGTGACGGTCATCAGGGACGCCCAGCCGGAAGGCGTGTGGCCTGATAGCCCTTCAAGCACCACATAAAGCGCCGCCAGCAGCCCCAGCACACCCATGCCCGCACCGGCGATGATTGCCAATCGCAAGGGCAGCACCGAAAAATTCGTGGCCAGGTTCATCCAAAGGCGGATCAGGCGGCGCATGGTGTAATTGGAACGGCCCTCGGCGCGCGCGAAGTGCTTCACCTCGATCGAATCAAGCCGCTGCGTCACCTGCATCAGCAGCCCATCGACGTAAGGATAGGGGCCGCGATACTTCACCACTTCGGAGACCGCGAGTGCCGACATACAGCGGAAGGAAGACAGATAAAGCCCCTTTGGCTTATCCATCAATTGATCCGCGACCCAATTGGCGAAGGCGCTGCCCAGATTGCGCCAGCCTTCGTGTTCCTTCACCGCATAGCGTGTATAAACAACATCGAAGTTGCCAAGCCGCGCGTGATCATAAAGCCGGATCACCTCTTCCGGCGGGTTCTGCAAATCATCATCCATGGTGATCACAAAAGCGCCGCGCGCATGGCGCAGCCCTGTCATCACTGCGTTATGCTCACCAAAATTGCGCGCATGTTCAATGTAGGTCAGCGGCACCGTCGCGCTTTGTTGCAGCGCGCGGCAGACATCGCCGGAATTATCCGGGCTGCCATCATTCACCAGCACAATCTCGATCCCGCCTTCGGGCGTAAGGGCCGATAGCGCATCCACCAGCGCGCCCACCGTCGTCGCACCGCGATAGACCGGGACCACAATGGAAAGACCGACAGGGTATTCCTTGCCGGCCGATATCAGGGACATGGGGTTCTCCATTCTCAGGGCCGGGTGGCGATCACCAGCACCGAACCGCCCGCCGGGTAGCGCAGACCGATCCGGGCCAGCCATCGTTCCAGCCCTGTTACAGCATAGAGCATGGCATCCAACCATGGCGGGAAGGGGGCGACATCGCTTTTGGCTTCGCTATCCGATTTCAGGATCTTGCGTTGCAGGATCATGAGCGGCAGCAGCAGCGCATTCCAATAGCGCGCTTCGATGGCGGTGAAACCGGCCTGTTCCAGCAGCGCACGGGCTTCGGCGGCGGTGAAGCGGCGCGCATTATGCACGCGGATGTCATGGGCTGAATGCAGCCAATCAAAGGCCGGCAGGTTCAGCACCAGCGTCCCGCCCGATTGCAGCACGCGGTGAAACTCCGCCAGAGCAAGCCCCGGTTCCACGGCGCGGTGGCAAAGCACATCCAGGCTGACCAAAGCACCGAAGCTTTGCGCCGCGAAGGGCAGCCTGTTCGCATCGCCACCAAGGGTCAGCGCGCCGGATTTCGCACCGGCGCGACGTGCCGCTTCCGGGTTGAAATCAAGCCCGACCAAGGCGCGCCTGGACTTCCCTGCCAGCTGCAAGAGCAGCCCGCCCGTGCCGCAGCCGGCATCAAGCAACGCCCCGGGGGTGCCGGGACGGCGGTGCAGGGTATCAAGGACGCGAAGGTGAAGCGCGCGATACCACCACATGCGCTGCTCCACCGCATCCATCAGATCATATTCGGCGGGTTCCACGGGCGGGTGTTTCGCACCGCAGCGGGGCGAGAACAAGGCGGGCTGAGGCCTGGGTATTTCGGGCTTCCCATCCGCCCTGCGGGATGGGGAGAAAGGGATGGCAATCACTGCCTTCCCGTTACGGCTAGAGCAGATCGCGTTCAGATGGCGAATCTGAACGCGTGAAGATGCTCGAAAAACAACAACATGGAGCGGGTTGCGTGAACTCATGTGAACGCAACATGGTCTAAGTGCAGGAAGCGGCCGTGACCAAAGCTTTCATCCACCCCCCAGGCAAGGATTCATGCGGCAAGTGGCAGTAAAGGCGTCAGGAAAGCCATCAAACCAACCCCCTTCATCCCGCTGTCACCGCGCGCCTCGATCGCAGCAGCAGAAAGACAATCAGCGCGAATTGCACCAGGTTGAAGCCAATGCCGGCCCACCAGGCGGCGGCGTAAAAACCAAGCCAATCATGGATATACCCCGCCAACCAGGCGCCGGCGGCCATGCCGGAAAGGCTGAGGAACAGCAGCGTCGGCACGCGCCAATGCGCCTCGGATGCAGGAAACAGCGCGCGGATGGTCAGCACATAGGCGGGAATAATGCCGCTGAAGCCAAGCCCATAGGCGGCGGCCACGAAGAACAACCCGGCCTCATCCTGTGTCGCCAGAAAGCCCAGCATGCCGATGATCTGCGCGAGGGAGCCAAGAACAATCGTCCAAAGCCCGCCGATTCTGTCCGAAAGCCAGCCCCAGAATTGCCGCGCCATGAAGGCGGCGAAAAGCAGCACGGACAGCATGAGCGCGCCGCGGGATGCCGCAATGCCAAGATCGCCACAAAACGCAACCAGATGCGATGCCGGCATGGCCATGGGGATGCAGCAAAGAAAGGAACAGAAGGCCAGCAGGAAGAAGGCCAGATTGCCATTCATGCCCAGCACGCGCGCACCTGGCTGCATTTTCTCCGCAAAGCTGCCGGTGGTGGGTTGCGCGGGCGGCGGGCGCAGCACCAAGGCGGCCAGCGGCACGGCGATGGCCGCCACCAAAATCCCATAACCGAACATGGTGCGCTGCCAGCCGAAGCTTGCGATGGCGCGTTCAAAGATGGGCGGCCACAAAAACCCCGCAACATATTGCCCGGAAGCAACCAGCGCCAAAGCGGTGCCTCGGCGCCTGTCAAACCAAAGCGAAACATAAGCGAGCATGGGTGGAAACAGCGCGCCATTGCCGAAAAGCCCGACACCAAGCCCAAAGCCCACCAGCAGCGCCCAGTTTTCCCCGAAGGAGGCCAACATCAACCCAAGCGCGACTGCGATGCCGCCCGCCATGGCGACCAGCCTTTGGCCGAAGCGCGCCACCATCACGCCGCAGACCATGCCGCCAATCGCAGTGCCGAAATAGGCAAGCGAATTGGCAAGCGATGGCAGGGAACGCCCACCGCCGAAATCCTCGGCGATTTGCACCAGCCCCACCACCACCGTGATGGGACCACCGGCGGCGAGTGAGAGCATGATCACCGCCGTGGTGGCGACAATCCAGGAATAGCGCGATTCGATACTGCCCTGATGCGTTCCGGCCACGCGCTGTTTCCCCTTGGTGTTGCCTGACAGCCTTCCTGAGGATGCGCCGCGCCGCAAGCCCCGCCATTGCGGCCATGCCCTGGTTCGTGCTGATCTTGATGCAAGGAGGCCACCATGCTGATCATGCTCGCCCTGCTCGCCCTTGGTCCCTGCCATGAAGCGCCGGTGATATCAGCGCCCCAGCAAAGCGAAAACCCGGCGCCGCCGCGCCCGGACCAGCCCTTTCCGCGCCCACCGCAAAGCTGCAATCCGCCCGCACCACCCACAAGCTGATGGCGCCGCCCATCGTCATTCTGACCGGGGCGGGGATTTCGCGCGAATCAGGGCTCGCCACCTTTCGCGATGCTGATGGCATCTGGGCGCGGCATCGGATTGAGGATGTGGCAACGCCGCAAGCCTTCGCGCGCCATCCTGATCTGGTGCAGGGTTTTTACAATGCGCGGCGGGCGCAATTGCGCGATCCGGCAATCCAACCCAATGCCGCACATCATGCGCTGGTGCGGCTGGAAGCGGCCTGGCCCGCGCCCGTGACACTGGTGACACAAAACATAGATGGCCTGCATGCGCGCGCCGGATCGCAGAATGTGATTGCCATGCATGGGGAATTGCAAAAGGCGCGCTGCCTTGCCTGCGGCGCCGTGCATGTTTGGGCGGATGACATCACCGCGCATGCCGCTTGCCCGACTTGTGGTGTAGCAGGGCGGCTCAGGCCGCATGTGGTTTGGTTCGGTGAAATCCCTTTGGAGATGGAACGGATCGAAGCCGCCCTGAATGCTTGCGGCGTCTTCATTGCCATCGGCACCTCAGGCCAGGTCTATCCCGCCGCCGGCTTCGTTCAGGCGGTGCGGCGTCAGGCGCGCTGCGTCGAATTGAATCTGGAAGAAACCGAGGGCACCGCGCTGTTTCATGAAGCGCATCACGGCCCGGCGACGCAAATTGTGCCGGCCTTTGTGGAGCACATGCTCAGTTCATGCGGCTGATCATCGCGCTGCTGCTGGGCTTGGCCGGTCCAGGTTTCGCGCAGGTCGCGGGGATGAATCCCGGTCCCGATCCGCGCCTGCCGGTGCCGGCGGCGCATCCACCCTGGCATGGCGTGGCGCTGATTGAAGCCGAAGGTGCCGGGCTTTGCACAGGCGCCATGGTGGCACCCGCGGTGGTGCTGACGGCCGCGCATTGCCTGAAGGATGCAGCCGGAACCGGTTTGCTGCCGCCCGCGCGAATACGTGTGACAGTCGGGGGCATGGAAGCACGCGCTGTGGCACTGCGCATTGGCGCTGGTTTTGATCCCACCCGTGAGGCACCCTGGGCTTCGGATTGGGCGCTGGTGTCGCTGAATGCGCCGATTGGCACAGGGCGCGTTTTGCCCCTGCTGCGCGAAACCCCGCCGGAGCGCAGCATCCTTGCCCTGCCTGGCTTTCAGCGTGATGCGCCGGGCGCGCTGTTGGTGGACCCGGCTTGCCGCTATCTGGGTCTGCGCCGAATTGAAGGGGAAGGCGTGATGCTTGCGCATGATTGTGCTGGCACCACAGGGTCTTCCGGCGGCCCCTTGCTGTTGCGCGGTGCCGATGGCCGCTTTGCGATTATTGGTGTGCAGAGCAAGGGATTGTTAGGCCGCGCCGGCGGGCTCGCCGTGCCGGCCTTGGTCATATCCCAGCCCTGAGGAGCCTGTGAATTTGAGCAGATAGCGTTCAGATGGCGAATCTGGACGTATGAAGATGCTCGAAAACCAACAACATAGAGCGGGTTGCGTGAACCCAAGTGAACGCAACATGCTCCAGAATAATTTCCGATCTGATGGCACCATCAGCTTGGATATTGCCCTTCCCTCAGCGGTTCCAGGAATCAAGATCAGAGCACTGCCTTGTCTGTGTCAGTCTCCCGCGGGTATCGGCGCGTTTTGGAATGCTTCGGGCCAGCCCCTGATTCTCATGCGATGGAATCAATCGCCCGGGCCAGCCTGACATCACGCGCGGAAAGCCCGCCCGCGTCATGGGTGGAAAGCGTAATCTCCACCCGGTTCCAGACATTGAACCATTCCGGGTGATGGTCCTGCGCTTCGGCCAATAAAGCCACGCGCGCCATGAAACCCCAGGCTTCGGAGAAATCCTTGAAGCGGAAGGCGCGTGTGATGGCATCGCGCCCCTCAACCGGCTTCCATTCCGGCAGGGCCGCGGCAAGGCCAGCCCGTTCAGTGTCGCTGAGTTTTTCCACCATGGCCTTCCCCTTCAGATCATCGCCATCCCGCCATTGACGTGGAGCGTCTGGCCGGTGACCCAGCCGGCCTCATCACTCGCCAGATAGACAACGGCGGCGGCGATATCCTCGGGCGAGCCCATGCGCTGGGTTGGAATACGGGTCAGCAAGGCGGTTTTTTGCGCGTCATTCAGCGCATCCGTCATGGCGGTCTTCACAAAGCCGGGCGCCACGACATTCACCGTGACACCGCGCGTCGCCACTTCCTGCGCCAGGGATTTGGACATGCCAATCAAGCCCGCCTTGGCGGCGGCGTAATTGGCCTGGCCGGCATTGCCGGTGACGCCGACGATGGAGGCGATGGAAATGATCCGCCCCTGGCGCTTTTTCATCATGCCGCGCAAAGCAGCGCGGGCGAGCCGAAATGGCGCGGTCAAATCCACTTCCAGCACTGCATTCCAATCGGCATCACCCATGCGGAGCGCCAGCATATCCCGCGTGAAGCCGGCATTATTCACCAGAATATCCAAGGACCCGGCCTCGGTTTCGATTTTCTCGACCAGCTTCGCCGGGGCTTCCGGGTCGGCCAGATCAGCAGGTGCTACAATGACGCGGGAGCCCAATTCGGTGGCGAGTGCTTCCAATTCCGCGGCGCGGCGACCCGTGATGGCAACCGTCGCACCCTGGGCATGCAGCGCGCGGGCGACACCTGCGCCAATGCCGCCCGTGGCACCGGTGACAAGCGCGGTCTTGCCGGTCAAATCAAACATATTTCTCATCCCTGGTTGAAGCGTTTGAACAGGAAATGCCGCGTATGGCCCGGCGGCTGATCCTCAATATTGCCGAAAAGCGCATAGCCATGCTTTTCGTAAAAAGGCCGCGCCTGGAAGGAGAAAGTGCTCACCCAAGCGCCGATGCAGCCCCGATCACGAGCCTCAGCCTCCAGCCGTGTCAGCAGGCCTGAACCCAGGCCCGTGCCACGCATATCTGCGGGTAGAAACAGCAGGTGCAAATAATACCAGCCGCCGAAGCACCACCCGAAGGCGCCGCCCACAGGCGGGTCTTCGGCCTTGCGCCGGACCACCAGTGACAGTGGCTTGACGCCAAATTGGCCGATAAACGGGGCATTCAGGGCCGAAAGCCCATCCAAGGCGATCTTCGCGGCGGGATCATTCTCAATTTCCGAGAGTGTGATCTCGGCCATGATCACAGCGTCTTCAGGAAGGCTTCAAGCTCGGCCGGATTGCCAATGGCAAGGGCGGTCGCTTCCGGCGCATTGCGCTTCATGAGGCCGGTCAGCACCTTGCCCGAGCCGACCTCGACAAACTTGTCGCAGCCCATGGCGGCCATGGCGGCAACACATTCGCGCCAGCGCACCGTGCCGGTGACTTGGCGCACCAGCAAATCGCGGATTTCAGCGGGATCGGTCGCCTTGGCAGCGGTCACATTCGCCACCACCGGCACCACGGGCGCTTGCATCGCGGCCTTGCTCAGCGCTTCCGCCATGGCATCGGCAGCAGGCGCCATCAAAGCGCAATGAAAGGGGGCGGAGACCGGCAGCAGCATGGCGCGCTTCACGCCCTTTTCCTTGGCGATTTCAATGGCGCGCTCGACAGCCGCCTTGGCGCCGGAAATCACCACCTGGCCGCCGCCATTATCATTGGCGGCTTCCACAATTTCGGCCTTGCCGGTTTCGGGGTTGGTGGCGGCGGCGGCGCAAATCTCCTGCGCCAGATCAATCTCGGCGCCCAAAAGGGCAGCCATGGCGCCAGTGCCGGGCGGGGTCGCCTTTTGCATCGCCTCCCCACGCAGGCGCAAAAGCCTTGCGGCGGTGGCGATATCAAAAGCGCCGGCAGCGGTCAGCGCGCTATATTCGCCAAGCGAATGCCCGGCCACCAGCGCCACGCGCCCGCCAAGCGCAAAACCGCCTTCGGCTTCCAGGGCGCGGACCACGGCCAGAGAATGCGCCATCAGCGCCGGCTGGGCATTGGCCGTCAGCGTCAATTCCTCCTGCGGGCCTTCCCACATCAGCTTGCTCAGCTTCTGGCCCAAAGCATCATCCACTTCCTGAAAGACGTGGCGGGCAGAAGGAAAGGCATCGGCCAGGTCGCGGCCCATGCCGACAGCCTGGCTCCCCTGGCCGGGAAAGACGAAGGCAAAGGCCATGATCAGAATTCCGTGATGGTTAAGGTCAGGCCGCGCGAATGGCCGCGCGGCCCCGGCTTGTCAACCGCGTCAATTCATCTGGATATTGGCGTCCTTCACCACCTGCTTCCAGCGGGCGAGCTCCGCCGAGATCGTCGCCCCCAATTCCTGGGGGGAGGAAGCATCAATGGTGAAGCCCGCAGCAGTCAGGCGCTGTGTGGTCTCGGGCGCACGCAGCGCGGCCACAATCACTTCATGCAGCCGGGCGATGGCAGGCGCAGGCGTGCCGGCCGGGGCCAGAAAGGCGGACCAGGAAGCGGAAAGCACATCCGGCAGGCCCGCTTCCGGCATGGTGGGCACATCGGGCAGCCCAGAAAAGCGCTTGGTGCCGGCTATGGCTATGGCACGCAAAGCACCCGAGACCACATGCGGGCGCACCGTTGCCGCGTTCAGAATGCTCGCCTGGACCTGCCCCTGGATCATGGCGGTCACGGCGGGCGCGCCACCGGGGAAGGGCACATGGGTTGCCTCGGTCCCGGTGCGCTTCAGGAAAAGCTCCATCCCCAATTGCTCGGTAGAGCCCACACCGCCCGAGCAATAGGAAGCCCGGCCCGCTTCGCGCTTCAGCCAGGCCACAACCTCGGCCACATTGGTGGCGGGCACATCCTTATGCACCACCAGCATATTGGGCACCGACATCGCCAGGCTTATCGGGGCGAAATCCTTCTCAGGATCATAGCCGGGGCGGGTCATCACGGCGGGGTTGATGGTCATGGTGCCGCTGGCGGCGACAATCAGCGTATGGCCATCGGCAGGCTGCGCCGCGACATGGCGGGCGGCGATGGCCCCGGTGGCGCCGGGGCGGTTTTCCACCACCACATTCTGCCCAAGGGCCGCCTGTATGGAGGGTGCGACAAGCCGCGCCACCACATCATTCGGCCCGCCTGGGGCAAAGGGCACCACCAGTACGACCGGGCGGCTCGGCGCCCAGGCGCCCTGCGCGCGGGCTTGGGTGGCGAGCAGCGCCAAGGGCAGGCCCATCAGTAAGCGACGTTTGAACATGGAGTGTCTCCCCGTAATTTCTTGGCCCTTCTAAGCACAAAGCGCCCGGAGGCGACAGACAGGGCTTGATCCCCCACCCCGCTTTGTGCTTTACGCCGCGCTCCCCTGCCGGGCGCTAGGCAAGCGCGCGGCTATGCCCCCATGCGTGCCCCATCCCGGGGCCAGGGCTGAGCCAGCCAAAGGGAGATCACATGCCGCTATACGAATGCGTGTTCATCGCACGCAATGATATCACGCAACAGCAGGTTGAAGCCATTGCCGACCAGGTCGCCGCGACCTTGGCCGAAGGCGGTGGTGAAGTGCGCAAGCGCGAATATTGGGGCCTGCGCGGTCTTGCTTATCGCATCAAGAAGAATCGCAAGGGGCATTACATGCTTCTTGGCCTTGATACGCCCCCCGCCGCCCTGAATGAAGCCGAACGTCTGCTTGGCCTCAATGAAGATGTGCTGCGCATGCTGACCGTGCGCGTGGAAGCGATTGATGAGGCGCCTTCCGCTGTCATGGCCAAGCGCGGCGGTGGTGAAGAACGCGATCGGGAAAAGAGCTTCCGTGGCCCACGCCCTGCGGGCCGCTTCGGGTCCGGCCGTGGTGGCCGCGGTGATGACCGTGAGGAATTCCGCGCCCGTGGCCGTGACGAAATGGAAATGCCCATGGGGATGGAGGAATAAGCCATGTCTGACAATGCAGATCTGATCCCCGCCGCCCGTCGCCCTGCCGTGGGCGCCCGCCGGCCCTTCCATCGTCGTCGCAAATCCTGCCCCTTCAGCGGCCAGGGCGCGCCGAAGATTGACTATAAGGATGTGCGGCTTCTGTCCCGCTTCCTGTCCGAGCGCGGCAAGATCGTGCCGGCGCGCATCACCTCGGTTTCGGCGAAGAAGCAGCGCGAATTGGCCATTGCCATCAAGCGCGCGCGCTTCCTGGCGCTGCTGCCTTACGTGATTGCGGATTAGGCAGCGCGTTACGGCGAAAGGGCATGGGACCAGCCATGGCAATCAGGCGCGGCCTGTTGGATGACCCGCGTTGGCTCGCGGCGGCGATTGGTGGAATTGCTTCCGCCATCGCGGCGCTTTGGGCCATGCGCGGATTGCCGCTGGGCTTTGCCGCCTTCTGGCTGACATCCCTGCCAATCTTCGCCGCCGGGCTTGGCTTTGGCAGCGCCTCCGCCTTTGGCGCGCTTTGTGTCGGCACCGTGATGGTGCTGATCCTGGCAAGCGAATGGCCGGCGCTGATCTATCTGCTGGGCTTCGCGCTTCCCGCGCTGCTGATGGTGGCAACGGGGCTGCGCGGTGGCCGGATTGATCCTGCCCTGCCTTTGGCGCTGACCGGAATTTGGCCGGCGCTGGTGATCCTGTTGGTGGCGATGCTGCTGGCGGGCACTGCCGGTGGGTTTGACGGGGCCTTGATTGGTTCGGTCAACCAAGGGCTTTCGCGCATGGGCATTGCCGATGCCGGCATGCCGGTGGAGCAATTGGCGCGCATCATGGCGCCCGCCATGGCGGGCTGGATGGTGGCGGCGCTGATCCTATGCGGGATTGGCGCGCAAAGCGCCTTGACTCGGCGCGGGCTTGCTATGGCAGCCACGCCACGCTGGTGCGAAGCCCGCCTGCCGATCTGGTATGGGTTTTTTCCATCCGCTGCGGCGCTGATCTGGCTGAGCGGCATGGGCGGCGATAGCAGCCTGCCCTTCGCGCTTTTTGTGGTGCTTTTGCTGCCCTTCTTTCTGCTGGGGCTTGCCGCGGTGCATCGGCGTTCTGCCGGCCGTACCGCCCGGCCCTTCATGCTTGGCGTATTTTACGCCGGGCTTGTGATCTTGAGCGTGCCGGCCGCAATCGCGGTGACGGCCTTCGGCATTTTCGAACAATGGGGGCGGCGCAACCAGCCGCCCGGAGGCATGACATGATTGACCTGATCCTGATGCAGCGCGTGGACAAGCTTGGCCAAATGGGTGAACGCGTGAAGGTGCGCCCTGGCTATGCGCGCAATTTCCTGCTGCCCACCGGCAAGGCGATCCGCGCCAGCAAATCCAATCTGGAACGCTTCGAACGCGAACGCGCCCAGCTTGAAGCGGATAACATCAAGCGCCGTGGTGAGGCTGAGCGTGTGGCCGAACGCGTGGCCGGGCTTTCCGTGATCATCATCCGCCAGGCGGGTGAAAGCGGCAGCCTTTATGGTTCCGTGGTGGCGCGCGACATCGCGGTGGCCTGCACCGAGGGTGGCCTGACCATCGCGCGTGAGCAGGTGCTGCTGGGTGAGCCGATCAAGGCCATTGGCGTCAGCACGGTGCAGGTGGAATTGCACCCGGAAGTGCAAATCCCCGTCACGGTGAATGTGGCGCGCAGCCGCGAAGAAGCGGAAAAGCAGGCGCGCGGTGAAGCGGTGGGCCAGGCGGCGGAAGCCGAAAGCCTGGAAGCGGAATTGGCCGCCGAAATGGCCGCGACGGAAGAAGCTGGTTGATTATAGCTGGACGGGGGCTTTGCCCCCGTGCGGTCTTGGGGTGGAATCGGGTACAGTCGGCGTTAGACATTCTGAGTATCAGATGCCGTCATCATTCAAATGGTCCCGCCGGCCTAGAACGACCATTTTTAGGATGGCTACGACAGATCAATTTGAGGCTTGAGGCATTCACCCATCTGCAACGCTTTGCTGTCTTGGGTTGGACTTGCCCCGATCAAACCGGACACACGGCTTGGTTGGATAACTGGCTTGCCATGAATTCACGAGGCGAGCGCATGCGCAAGCCCGCATGCGGGTGGATGTTGTTGTAATCCGCGAACCAGGTGGGCAGTTGCTGCATGACGGAGATGGCATCTGGCCTTGGGTTTACGCGGGCATAGTCGCGTTGCAGGGTTTTGACGAAGGCCTCGCAGACGCCGTTGCTTTCAGGGCTTCGGACTGCCGTGAAGCATGGAGCAAGGTTCAACGCGGTTGCGAAATCGATGGTCTCAGCGGCGGTATGGGCGGAACCATTATCAGCCAGTCACTGGACAGGCGCGGGCGCGCGGAGCGCATTGAACCTTTGCTCGACGCAATCAAGCATCATGTCGCGGATCATTTCGCCAGAGATGCCGCCGGTTTGAGTGGCGACCCAGGTGATGATCTCGCGGTCATGGGTGTCGATGGCGCAGGCGATGCGCACTACCCCGCCGTTCCAGCATGGAAGCTCAAGGCCATCGGATGCCCAGCGCTGGTTAGAGGCAGGCGCGATGACGCTGCCCTCATGAGCCCGAACGGGACGCCTGCCGGTATGCGGCTGCAGCAGCATTGAAGAAAGGCGCATGAACCGAAAGACGCGCTTATGATTGATCTCTGGCGTACCAGCCTTGCGCCTGGCTCGGTTCGGCAAGGCCGTGACGCGGCGATAGCCATGGGTGGGCCGGGCATCGGTGATGGCGCGTATCTCGGCCAGCACAGCCTCAACCGACGCCTGATCGCGCCGGGGCAAGTGTAAGGCTAGACCAT
>JBIKXA010000199.1:0-6385 GCA_044356015.1 Roseomonas sp. | reverse complement strand
ACTGGCGAGATCGGGCGCGTGGAGGTCACGAAAATCGAAAACAAGGGCAGGCAGAATCGCCGCGTTTCCCTGGTGCTGGTGGAGGATTGATCCATGCATGATCTGGTTTCTACCGAATGGCTGGCCGGTGCACTTGGTGCGCCTGATCTCATGGTATTCGACGCCACCAAATACCTGCCCAATGAGCCCTTTGATGGCCTGACCAAGTATCGCGAAGCGCATATCCCTGGCGCGCGGTTTTTCGATATTGATGTGGTGGCAGACCCTGACACCAACCTGCCGCATATGGCGCCAACGGCCGGCCGCTTCGCGCGGCTGATGGGGGAAATGGGCATCAGTAATGCAACGCGCGTGATCTTTTACGATCAGAAAGGGTTGCAATCCTCGGCGCGCGGCTGGTGGCTGATGAAGCTGTTCGGCCATGAAAAAGCGGCGGTGCTGGATGGTGGCTTACCGAAATGGTTGGCCGAAGGCCGCGCCACGGAAAGCGGTGATGCGAAGCAGGCGGCGCCCGCCACTTATACGCCGGATTTTCGCGCCGATCTGGTGAAAGGCATTGGCGATGTGAAGCGCATTATCGCTGATGGCGGCGCCCTTATTCTGGATGCCCGCGCCAAGGGCCGCTTTGATGGCACGGCGCCGGAACCGCGCCCTGGCCTGCCTTCTGGCCATATGCCAGGGGCGAAAAGCGTGCCTTTCAATGAATTGCTGAATGCCGATTTCACCATGAAGGATGCGGCGTCGCTGCGCGCACGTTTCGCTGCCGCCGGGGCGGATGGCGGCAAGCCCATTGTCACAAGCTGCGGCACGGGCGTTACCGCCTGCATCCTCGCCCTCGGCCTCAAGCAGGCCGGGCTTGGCGATGCCGCGATTTACGATGGTTCCTGGACCGAATGGGCCGGCAGGCCTGAAACCCAAAAGGAAAAGAGTGTCTGATCATGGCCGACAACAACGCCAAACACGGGCAAGGCTTCGCCACACGTATGTCTCATGCCGGGCGCGCGGGAACGCGTGTGCATGGTTTCGTCAATCCTGCAGTGCATCGCGGTTCCACCGTGCTGCACCCGAATTCCGAATCCCGCCGCGCCTTCCAGAAGGATAAGTGGAACCGCGTGATGACCTACGGCACCGCCGGCGGTCCCACGCAATATGCCTTGGAAGACGTGGTGGCGGAGATTGAAGGCGGCACACGCTGCGTGTTGGTTGGCACGGGTTTGGCGGCGGTGACAGTGCCGCTGATGGCGTATCTCAAGACCGGCGATCATTGCCTGATGCCTGATTCCGCCTATGGCCCCGCCCGCAATGTTTGCAATGGCCTGCTCAAGGATTGGGGGATAGAGACCACCTATTACGACCCGCTGATTGATGAGGCCGGCATCCGCGCCTTGATCCGCCCGAATACCAAGGTGGTCTATACCGAAAGCCCGGGCAGCCACACCTTCGAAGTGCAGGATGTGCCGGCCATTGCGCGCGCGGCCCATGCGGCGGGTTGTGTGGTGATGATGGATAATACCTGGGGCATTCATCACTTCATGCCATTCCAGCATGGTGTGGATGTTTCCATCCAGGCGCTGACGAAATATGTCGGCGGGCATTCCGATGTGCTGCTTGGTTCCATCACAGTGAATAGCGAAAAGGATTATGAGATTGTGCGCGGCGCGGCATCCCAAATGGGGCATTTCGCGGCACCCGATGATTGCTGGCTGGCGCTGCGTGGTGCGCGCACCATGCCCATTCGGCTGAAGCAGCAGGAACAAAGCGGGCTTGAAGTGGCGCGTTGGTTTGAAAACCGGCCGGAGGTGCTGAGTGTGCTGCACCCTGCCCTGCCATCGCACCCACAACATGCGTTGTGGAAACGCGATTTCACCGGCGCCTGCAGCCTTTTCGGCGTGGTGTTCAAGCCGCGCTATACGGAAGCGGATATCTTCAACTTCATTGATAACCTCAAGCTTTTCGGCATTGGCGCTTCCTGGGGTGGGTTTGAAAGCCTGGCCTTGCCCACCACGGGCTTCATCACCCGCACCGCGACCAGCCCGGATTTGGGCGGCTTCACCGTGCGCATTCATATCGGGCTTGAAGATATTGGCGATCTGATCGCGGATCTGACGCAGGGCTTGGCGACGCTGCCGAAGTAGCGTTTCGCGTAAAGGGCCGCCTGATTAAAGAGGCAGCCAAATCACCTCAGCGCGGGCGCTGGTCTTCGAGAAGAACGCGCCGCGCCGCTGCACGGTTGGCTTGGTTTGGTGCGTCTACGGCGTTGTAGCCTGCAACAAGAAGGGCGATAGGAAATGCAAGAAGCCCCGTGCCTGCGAAACGAAAGCTGTCGTCCAAGGCCCGATTCTGATAGCAACTCCGTTCAGTCCTTTCATTGCCAAGACAGGGCCGTGTGAAGGGCTCCGACGCCTGCAGGGGATCGGCCCGATCAGCGCAGCCTGCCAGCACCAAAACGGTCGCCAGCGCAAAGCCTATTTTCCGCTGAGAGAACATGGTTAACCCTTGCCGCTAGATCCTATCATTTACCGCCGACTTGAAGGGCCGCTCGATACCCAACGCCTACAAGTTACCATAACCGCTGAAATGACATCAAGCGATACGAACCGAGCGCCCAGACCAAGAGGCAATGCGGGCTGCCCTCACCACCCCAATCGTCGTGCAGTTTCCCGCAAAGCCTCAGCGCTGGCTGCGCCCCGTTTCAACACCACGCTGATAGGCACGCCGTTCATTTTCACGCGATTGGCCAACCGCCAAGCCACCCGCCGCGCCAACGCCGGCACCAATCAGCGCGCCCCAACCGGCATTGCCGGAGAAGGAGCCAATCGCAGCACCCCCAAGCGCCCCAGCGCCAGCGCCAATTGCCGTGCTGCGCTGCTTATCGCTCATATCCGCGCAGCCGGTCGCGGCCAAAAGCGCCAAACACGCAAAACCTGTTGTCCATTTGCCAGCCATGGGAATCTCCTTGGCGATTGCCAGAAATCTATCTTGCGTCAGCGCCGCGCCGAACCTGCGGCACAGGGGTATTGCGCAGCGGCAAAGCGCAGCAGCCCATCTGCGGCGCGCATGCCTTCGAATTGCGGATTGGCCGCAGACCAGGCCACAAAACTCGCCGCCACCTGATCCAAGGTGGGCGATGGCGTGGGCAGGCAGAAGCTGGGTCGCGTGCCCTGACGCTTATGCATCATGTCGCTGGTCTGGCCCGAGCCCACCAAAACACCATGGCAGAAATGGATCGCCGCTGCATAAGCGGGTTCCTGCGCCGTGGCGCCACAAAGCTGCGCCAAAGCACCCGTGGTGCCGGCAGTGAAAGTCTCGCCGGAAATGGCGCCTGTTTGCGCCGAAGCTGGCTGCCCAGCGCCCATCACCAACGCGCAGGCCGCCATGGGGAGGAAAGAAGCAAAACCGCGAAACACCATCACGCCCTCCTGGTCCGAACAAGCCCGGAGCCTAGGCACTGGCGGCGGGCTTTGGCAATCCAATCAGGTCTGCGCGCTGTGCGGAGTGTCCCCGCATTTACCGCAAAGGCCCTCAATCTCCACCGTGGCACGCGCGGCAGAAAAACCGGCCTTGGCGGCAGCAGCGCTGATCGCCTCAGCCACAGCATGATCCGAAATCTCCCGCGTCACGCCGCAGCCGCGGCAGATCAGGAATTGATGCGGATGATCATGCGCGTGATCATGATTATGCCCTTCCAGAGCCTCATTACAGCCCATGAAAGCGTTCAGCCGTTCCAGTCGATGGATCAGGCCCTGTTCCAGCAGGAAATCGAGCGCGCGATACACCGTGGGCGGTGCGGCTTTGGCGCGGCTGGCCTTCAATTGATCCAGCAACGCATAGGCGCCAATCGGGGCTTCGGCTTCCAATACCAGGCGCAGCACATCGCGGCGCAATGGCGTCAGTTGCACACCGCGCGTCTGGCAAAGCGCCTCGGCCCTTTCCAGCGACGTCAAATGAGGTCCCGATCCATGCATGCTGCTTCCTAACAGAAGTCGCGCATGTTATAAAGTAACAATGTCAGCTCCCATCATTTCCGCCGCCGCGCGCGACGCCCTGCTTGCCGCCATCAAGCCCGATGCTACAGGCCTGATCCCCGCCATCGCCCAGCAGCATGATACGGGCGAAGTGCTGATGATGGCCTGGATGAATGCCGAAAGCCTGGCGGAAACCCTCACGACCGGTCGCGTCTGCTATTATTCGCGTTCCCGCAAGGCGCTGTGGCGCAAGGGGGAAACATCGGGCCAGGTGCAGATGCTGGTGGACCTCAGGCTTGATTGCGATGGCGATACGATTCTGCTGCTGGTGGATCAGCAGGGCGTCGCCTGCCATACCGGGCGGCGTAATTGCTTCTACCGCGCGCCACGCGGCGATACCCTCGCCAATATCGCCGAGCCGCTGATGGACCCGGAAGCGCTTTACCGCACATGAAGCCTATTCCCGTCACGGTCCTGACTGGCTTTCTGGGCGCGGGCAAGACCACTCTGTTGAACCGGCTGCTGAAGCACCCGGACATGGCCGGCAGCGCGGTGCTGATCAATGAATTTGGCGAAATCGGTTTGGATCATCTGCTGGTCGAAAAGCTGGATGAAGATACCGTGCTGCTCAATGCCGGCTGCCTTTGCTGCACCATTCGCGGCGATTTGCAGCGCGCGCTGCGGGATTTGGCGCTGAGGGCCGAAGCGGGGCATGACATTCGCCGCGTGCTGATTGAAACGACCGGCCTCGCTGATCCTGCGCCTATTCTGCAGACGCTGATGAGCGACCCGGTGGCGCTGCGGTCCTTCCGGTTGGATGGTGTGGTGACGGTCGTGGATGCGATGCTTGGCGCTGCCATGCTGGACGCGCAGATTGAAGCTGTGAAGCAGGCCGCCGTTGCCGATCGGCTGATCATCAGCAAGACGGATATCGCAAGCGCTGATCAGATCAGCGAACTTGCAGCTAGGCTGAATGCACTCAATCCCGGTGCGCCGATCAGGCGCGTGGTGGCGGGCGATGTCGCGCCGGATTTCCTGTTTGGTACCGGTGGTTTCGATCCAGCCAGCAAGATTGCCGATGTCGCCGATTGGCTGGCGGCGGAAGCGGCGCATCATCACCACCATCATCACCACGATCCCAATCGCCATGATGCGCGCATCCAGGCCTTTGGGCTGACCTTCGCCGATCCCCTCCCCTGGGAAGGCTTGGCGAGCTGGCTTGAAATGCTCGCCATCACGCGCGGCGCCAGCATTTTGCGCATGAAGGGCATTCTGAACCTGGAAGGAGAAGACCGGCCCGTGGTGCTGCATGGGGTGCAGCATGTGTTTTACCCGCCGGAACGCTTGGCCGAATGGCCGGCGGGGCATGACAGGCAATCACGGCTGGTCTTTATCCTCCGCGATCTGGACCGCGCCGTAGTGGAAGAAGGCCTGGCTGCCTTCCTGCAAGCAGCGCGCGATAAAGCCGCGCTTAGCGCCGGCTCGGCGTGATTCCGCCGCGCGCCAAACTCGGCTAATAACGCGCCATGCCCCCTGCCCCTTTGATATTTGAGACCCTTTCTGGCGCGGCCCTCACCGCCCGGCTTGATGCCTTGGCCGGGTTACGGATCAAGGTGTTTCGCGATTGGCCCTACCTTTACGATGGCGATGTGGCCTATGAGGCGCACTACCTAGCCAATTTCGCCGCCAGCCCAGGCGCGCTCGTGGTGGCGGCCTGCAGGGCGGGAGGGGAGGTCGTTGGTATCGCCACTTGCCAGCCGGCGCGCGAAGCCAGTGCGAAGCTGCGCGCTTCGTTCCAGGCGGCGGGGCTTGATGAGAACCAGCTCTGCTATTTCGGCGAAAGTGTGCTTCTGCCCGAATATCGCGGCCAAGGCGCCGGTGTCCGGTTTTTTGAGGAACGCGAAGCCCATGCGCGCCGCCTCGGCCTTTCCATCGCCGCCTTCTGTTCCGTTGTGCGCAACGAAAACGACCCGCGCCGCCCGCGCGATTACACGCCGCGTGATGGCTTCTGGCGCAATCGCGGTTATACGCCGCGCCCTGATATCTCCACCGTGATGTCGTGGCGAGAGGTGGGTGATACGCGCGAAACACCGCATGTACTTTCCTTTTGGATCAAGAAGCTTTCATGACCCCGGCGAAACCCATCCGCCTTGGCCTGCTGCAATATCCGGTGGGTCGCCCGGCCTCCATCGCTGACTTCGCCAAGGGGCTTGATCGCTGGCTGGAAGCAGGCCGCGCGAGCGCGGATTTGCTGGTATTACCTGAATATGCCGTCGTGGAACTCGGCGCTGGTCTGAATGGCGGAGAGGCGACTGAAGCCGCCGAGCTTGCCGCCATGGTCGCCGCCGCGCCTGCCATCCTTGAAGCCATGCGAAATGCCGCGCGGCGCCACCAGGTATGGCTACAGCCCGGCACCCTGC
>JBIKXA010000198.1:0-6387 GCA_044356015.1 Roseomonas sp. | reverse complement strand
GCGCGCAAAACCCGGCAGCGGCAGCGGAAGGTGCAAGGCTGCAATCAGAACTTGATGCGCTGGAACGCGACCGCCGCGCGGCGGCTTCACGTGCTGGTGGGCCTTCGGCTGATCAGGTGCAAAGCATTGAACGGCGCGCAGGCGAATTGGATGCGGCGTTGCAGCGGTTTGGGCGGATTTGACCGGCTGATCGCCTATTCGTCGAGCGATTCCGGCAAATACCCCGTGCGCAGCACATGCGGCCAGGCGTGGTTCGCACCCACCGCCTCTGCCCGGCGTGCCGCACTTTCCCAGTCATAGACAAGGGAAATCAGCTCCGCCATCGGCTTTGCGTCTTCTTCCAGATGCAAAATCGCGTAGCGCGCATGCGGTGACCGCGCCTCTGCCCGATGCGGATGATCACCGCGCGTCACGCGAAAGCCAGGCAGGCCCAGGCTGCCGGGATTGACCACCAAGGGCCCATCGCCCGGCATGTGGATGATGCTCGATTGATGGCTATGGCCGCACAGCACCACGCGCGCCGCCATGCCATCCTCACCCAGCCTTTCGCGAATGGCCGAAAGCGGCGATGGCACCAGAATACCGTGGCGCGGGTCTTCCAGTAGGTTCCGCACATCCGATGATGGCGTGCCATGGCAGGCCAGCACGCCGGGCGCAGGCGTGAGGCTTTCGGGCAATTCATACAACCAGGCGCGTTGATCGGCGGTGGTTTCCTGAAAGGCGAAGCCATCCTGCCCCTTCAGCCCTTCCGCGACACGGTCCGTCAGCCAACGGTCATGATTGCCGCGAATGGTCGGGATATTGCGATCCATCAGCAGGCGCGTTGTCTCCCCAGGCCAGCACATGCCGGAAGCGCAATCGCCCAGGCAGATGATGTCGGTGATGCCGCGCCGGGCGATATCATCCAAGGCCGCCTCCAAAGCGGCGACATTGCCATGGATATCGGAAATTACCGCAAGGCGCATGATCTGGGCTCCTGTTCCTAAGGCGCCGTCATGGCATGCCAGACACAAGGCTTGAAGGCCACAGCCTTGCCTGTTGACCTTACCGTACCCCTGCCATGCCCCAAGATTTTGTTTCTTCAACGTTTTCGGGCGAGGCACGCTTCGCGTTTGAGGTCACGATGCGGGATGGGGTGCTTGTTTGGCAACAGGACACGGTCGAAACAACCACGGTCTGACCAAGAACTGACGATCTCTTGGAAAGAAGCAGATGGGCTTCGGCATGAAGCGCCCCCCCGCCGGCGCACGCTTGATCATCCTGAATTGAGGCGGGGCGCTTTTCGGATCAGGAAATCAGAAAATGCCCCTTGACCGTAAACCGCAATGAGAAGGCAAGCACTGTGAAAAATATGTGAGAAACAGCCTTTGGGATCGTAGGTGGGTTGAACCCCTCATGGCTTTGTTGTTTGATGAATTAGGGCTTGTGAATAATTTCATGATATCCTCAAAGCTAGTGGATCACCCTTTTGGGCTCTGGCTGGGCTTTATGAGTTTTGCCGCACTTCCCAATTCCATCTCGCCCCAAGGCGCCGCTTGCTGAGGGCCGCACGCGAAGGAGGATGCAATGTCCGGAGTGTTTATCGACCTTGGCGCTGACAATGATGTGGCGGGCGGCGCCGGCTTCAACGACACCATCCTGGGAAATGTCGGGGATGACACCATCGCTGGATTTGGCGGCAATGACAGCCTGCTGGGCGGCAATGATTATGATTTTATCAATGGCGGCGATGGTGACGACACGATTTATGGCGGCGCGGGCAATGACCTTTTGCTGGCCGGTGCAGGCAATGACCGGCTGTTTGGCGAAGGTGGCAATGACAGCTTCGTGGCCAGTTCAACGCCTGGGAGCGACTATAATCAGTTTTTCAATGGCGGCGCAGGCGATGATGTGTTCTTCCTATACGAAGGCAATGATACCGTCATTGGCGGCAGCGGCTATGACCGGGTTGAATTCCTTTCCGGCAACCAGACCATTGATTTGACGGAAGTACCATCCGAAAATGCCTCTGGCATAGATCATATCGTCTTGGCGGGTGCCAATCAGCAGCTGTGGCTTTCCGCCGCTGACGTGCTTCGCTTTACGGATTCGGGTATCCTCAGGGTGTCAGGCGCTGATGGGAATGTCATTGAAGCCACGGATGATGAGGGTTGGGTCCAAGGGGCCTCCGCGGATGGCTTTACCACCTTTACCAATGGCGCAGCGACCGTTCTGGTCGCGGATAATCTGCTTGAGGATGAAGACCAGGGCGCGACCCTCTCGGGTACCGAGGGTAATGATTCAACCTCACTCGGGGCGGGGAGCGACAGCTACCTTGGTCTTGGCGGCGATGATTCCGTTCTGGGCAATGATGGGGATGACACTATTGATGGCGGGGCTGGCGGCGATACGATTTATGGTGGGCTTGGCGATGATTCCATTCTGGGCGGCGAAGGTAATGATTACTTCGTAGGCTCATCTGGTGCCGATACTTTTGTCGGCGGAAACGGCATTGATTCGGTAAATTACTCCTTCAATCCCTCCAACAACTCCGCGGCGACACAAGGGGTGAGTATCGACCTTGCTGCTGGTACCGGCCGCGATGGGTATGATAGCGCAGAAATCCTGCAGAGCATCGAAATCATCTACGGCACCAGCTTCGCCGATACGATCAGCGGTGGGACTGCCTCTGAGACATTCAATGGCAATGGCGGTGCCGATGTGCTTGATGGCGGCGCTGGCAATGACCTGCTGATCGGAGATGGCCTCGGCGGGAGCCTGTCTGGCGGCGCCGGCGATGATGTGATCCTGGTGGGGGGTGTGACGCTCGCCGAGATATACGCCCTTTTCGGGCCGTAACCCTGGCTTTCGGGCAAAAGACCAAGGCCACAGCCCTTGGTCCTTTTGCCTGGCTTGGGCTTGATCAGGCGCAAGAATAGGCATCACATTAAATGGCATAGGCTTGTCGAGATTTTTCAGGGAACCTCGATCATGCCCAATACCGCCCGCAAAGCCGAACCGGGCCGCCAATGGTTCATCCTGGCCAATGGTAGCCGCGCCCAGGCCTATGCCAAGCGCAAGCAGGATTCAGGCTATGACCAGCTCCGCACCTGGGATGCACCGGAAGCACGCATGCGTGATGCCGAATTGGGTGAGGACAAGCCTGGCCGCGCCTTTGCTGGCGCCGGTGCCGCGCAGCGCAGCGCCATGGAACGCGATGGCAAGGATGATGGCCCAAAGGAACACGCCAAACGTGATTTCCTGGAGGCGCTCGCCCATGATCTGGCCGCGGCGCTGAGCGCCAAGCAAGTGGATAGCCTTTCCATCATCGCCCCGGCGCCGGTGGCGCAGGCGATCATGGCCCATCTGCCCGGCCCCGCGCGCCAGGCTGTGGTGCAGGAAGATCATCACGATCTGACCAGCCTGCCCCATGCCGATGTTTTTGCCCGGCTGGATGCCTTGCGACACCGTCTGTAACAATTCCTGGCTTGACCCAAGGGCAGGCTGCGCGCCATCTCTTGGATCATGAGCGACAAGCGCCCGCCCATCATTATAGACATGACGCCTGAGGGCGAATTCCGCGACCCGGCACCGCCCCCGGCGCCGCGCGGGTTTGAAGGGTTCGTCGCACGCCTTGGCGGCGTGGCGCTGCTGGTGGCGCTTTCCGCTGGTGGTTTGCTGCTGGCCGCCCTGGCGCTGGTTGCAATCGGGGTATTGCTGCCGATTGTGCTCGCCGCCGGAGCGATTGGCGCCATCACCATCTGGTGGCGGGTCCGCAAGGCGCGCGTGCGGGGCGAGAGCATGATCATCATGACGCAAGTTGATCGGCGTGACGGTTAGGGCATTCTCAGGTCAGGCGTGACAGGGAAATCCTATCACTTGTTTTGGGGTACTCTCCACTGACGGCTCGTTCACCAGCCAAAGGCGCAGGCTTCGCCCGGCTGAGGGCCGTGCAACTCGGGTTGCAGAGGGAAGAAAACTGCTTTGCTCTTAAGCGCGATGCCTCATCTGCCCCAGGGGTGTGTGAGGACGTAACCTTTGGCGTGGCAGAAACGTAAGAACGGTTTCTGGCAAAAATGGTCGCGACGTGACACCCAAAACCGCCATAGCGCTTGTCTGCAAAACGCCCGCCATCGGGCGCGGCAAGTCGCGGCTTTGGCCCTTGCTTGGGCAGGAACGAACGGCCCAACTCTCCGCCTGCTTTATCCGTGATCTTGCGGAAAGCTTGACGGCTTTGCCCGCAACGCTTTCACGGCAATGCTATGCCTTGTTCAGCCCTGCCGGCACTGAAGCGGCGCTGCGCGAACTCCTCAGCCCTGATTGGGCGCTCATCCCGCGGGAGGCCGATGATGTCGGGCAGGTGCTGGAAGCAAGCCTGAGGGCGCTGCTCCAGGCTGGGCATGAAGGTATTATCTTTATGAATAGCGACAGCCCAAGCCTGCCGGGTGCTTTGATCGAAGAAGCGATCAACGCGCTGCATGCCGATGGTGATCGCGTCGTGCTCGGCCCTTCGCTGGATGGCGGCTATTATCTCATTGGGCTCAAGGGCTTTCATGCTGCATTATTCCGCAATATGGCCTGGAGCACCCCGGCGGTCTTCACCACAACCTGCGCGCGTGCGGCGCAAATGGGGCTGCCGGTGCATGTGCTGCATGAATGGTATGATGTGGATGAGGCCGAGGATTTTCAGCGCCTGAAGGCGGAATGCGACGGGCAGTCACCTTTCGCCGCCGCGCTGGTGCAAGGTGGTCCAGCGCGGCATACACGCGCCTTGCTGGCGGCTTGGGCTGCAGCGGAAACAGCGTCACCTCGGGACCTAAGCCAAGGCTGAGCGTAACCTTCTCGCGCGGCCAAGCGAAAGACGCTGCAACTTTGAAAGGTTTAATCGCGTGAATACTGCATCGCCAAAGCCTGGAATCACGGCGCGCCGCCCGGTGCTGCGCGATGGCGTTCTTCACGCGGATCTTTGCATTATCGGCGCTGGATCGGGCGGGCTTTCGGTGGCGGCCGGTGCCGTGCAGATGGGCGCTTCTGTTGTGCTCATTGAAAAGCACCTGATGGGCGGCGATTGCCTCAATACCGGCTGCGTGCCGTCCAAGGCGCTGCTGGCCGCGGCGCATGCCGCCCATGCCCAGCGCCATGCTGGCCCTTTCGGCATCGCCAAGCATGAACCCGCTGTGGATTTCGCCAAGGTCCATGCGCATGTGCATGGCGTCATCGCCGCCATTGCGCCGCATGACAGTGTGGAGCGTTTCGAAGGCCTTGGCGTTACCGTCATCCAGGCGCAAGCAAGCTTCACGGGGCCGCAGGAAGTTCAGGCCGGCAGCCAGCGCATCCGGGCGCGACGCTTTGTGGTGGCAACGGGGTCTTCCGCCGCCATTCCGCCCGTACCTGGCCTTGGCGATATCCCCTACCTCACCAATGAAACCATCTTCGGTCTGACAGAGAAGCCGGACCATTTGCTGGTCCTGGGTGGCGGTCCGATCGGGATTGAAATGGCGCAAGCCTTTCGTCGCCTCGGCGCCCGCGTGACCCTGGTTGAACGCGCCGCCATCCTGCCCCGTGATGAGCCAGAGGCAGTGACGATTCTGCGCGATGCCCTGATTCGCGAAGGCATCACGCTGCATGAAGGGATTGAGGTGGTGGCGGCGCGCCAAACCTCTTCGGGCGTTGAACTGGAATTGCGCGGCAGTGCGGGCACCGTGCTGGTGCAAGGATCGCATTTGCTGGTCGCGGCGGGTCGCAAGGCCAATACCGCCGGGCTTGGGCTTGAAGCCGCCGGCATTGAATTCACGCCGCGCGGCATCTCGGTTGATCAACGCCTGCGCAGCAGTAATCGGCGCGTCTTTGCGATTGGTGATGTGGCTGGCGGGCCGCAATTCACCCATATCGCCGGCTATCACGCTGGCATCGTCATCCGCAATGCGCTGTTTGGCCTGCCCGCCAAGGTGGATTACGCCGCGCTGCCTTGGGTGACCTATGCCGATCCAGAATTGGCGCATGTCGGCCTCACGGAAGCAGCCGCGCGGGAGGCAGGCCATGATGTCACCACCCTGCTGCAACCGCTTTCTGGCAATGACCGCGCTCAGGCGGAACGCGCAACCGAAGGGCTTGCGAAAATCATCCTGGGGCCGCGCGGGCGCATTCTGGGGGCCACCATTCTTGCCCCCCGCGCCGGGGAGATGATCGGCGTTTGGGGCCTCGCCATTCAGCAGAAAATGAAAATCGGCGCCATTGCTTCGATGATCGCGCCCTATCCCACCATGTCGGAAATTTCAAAACGCGCCGCGGGCAGTTTTTACACGCCAAGCCTTTTCAGCGCGCGCACGCGGCGGCTGGTGGGCCTTATTCAGCGTTGGCTGCCGTGATGGAGCAAGTGCCATGAAGTTCAGCAATCTTCTGCGCGAC
>JBIKXA010000047.1:0-20689 GCA_044356015.1 Roseomonas sp. | reverse complement strand
ATGCCGGCGATCACGGCGCGCGCCTGGGCCAATTGCAGCTTTCCGGTGGCGAAATAATCCAGGAAGAACAGCGGCTCGGCCCCCTGCACCACCAGGTCATTGACACACATCGCCACCAGATCAATGCCGACCGTATCGTGAATGCCCGCTTCAATCGCCACGCGCAGCTTGGTGCCCACGCCATCGGTGGAAGACACCAGCACGGGATCAGCGAAGCCCGCCGCCTTGGGGTCAAACAGGGCGCCAAAGCCTCCAAGCCCGCCCATAACGCCGGACCGGTTCGTGGCGCGCGCGAGCGGCTTGATGGCTTCAACCAGGGCGTCGCCGGCCTCAATATCCACGCCCGCATCGCGGTAGGTGAGGCTTTGAGGATTGGAACTGGTCAGGGCGACCTCCGATTTGATACAATGATGCGTTGCTATAGCGCCGGAAAGCGCGAAGGGAAGGCTTTGATGACAAAACGCCACGTCTGGGGATTGGCCGGAGGGAAACATGTGGCGGCGGCTTGTGCAAGCTTCTGGCTGAGCCTGCTTGCCCTGCCGGCCCTGGCGCAATTCGCCGATATGGGTGCGCTGACGCAGCGCGGCGTGGTGGCGGAAGCGACCGCGGAAAATGGCGTGGTGGCGCAGGAACGCGCCTTCGCTGCCGGGCGCCGAAGCGCTTGGGATCGCATTCAGGGCATGGTAAATGCACCACGCCGCCCGACCGATGCCGAGCTTGATCGCATGGTGCGGTCCATTGTGATTGAACAGGAAACCACCGGCCCGCAGCGCTATAGCGGGCGCCTGACCATTCAATTCGATGCTGATGCGGTGCAAAGCTTCTCCGAGGGTGCGGAGGTGCGCGCCGCGACCCTGCCTTCCGGCACCGCCAGCGAATCACCGATCAGCATGACGCCCGCCACACCAATCCTGGGATCATTGGAAGCGACAGCGCGTTATGCCTCGCTCAATGAATGGCTGGAGATTCGCCGCCGCGTGGTGGCGGCTGGCGCCAGGCTTGATGTCATGGCGATCACCATAGACCGCGCGCATCTGAATATTGGGCTGCGTGTGCCGATTGGCATTGCGCCAGAAACCTTCGGTCAGCATGGCTTGCAGCTGACGCGCGGGTCTGGCGCGCAGAATGATCAATGGCGGCTTGGCCTTGCCGGACGGTCCTGATCTTCGCGGGGTTTCGCATACGCCGCCGGCGCTGGCGGGGGCAGGGCTTTTTACCCTGCCCAATCTGATCACGCTTGGGCGGCTTTGCGCCGTGCCGGCGGCGATCTGGTTGATGTTGCAGCACCGGCTTGATCTCGCCTTTCTGGTCTTCATCGGCGCTGGGATTTCGGACGCGCTGGATGGCTGGATTGCGCGCGCCTGGAATGCGCGGTCCCAGCTTGGCGCCGTGCTTGATCCCATCGCAGACAAGGCTTTGCTGGTTTCGGTGTATGTAACGCTGGCGGCGATTGGCGTTTTGCCGGATTGGCTTGCGATTCTGGTGGTGTTTCGTGATTTGCTGATTGTGGGTGGCGTGCTTGTGCTATGGGCGGTTGGGCTGCCGCCGCGCATCAAGCCGATTTTCATTTCCAAGGCGAATACGGCGGCGCAGATCGTCCTTGCCGCCTTGGTGCTGTTTCTGGCGGGTTTCGGTTTCAGCGCACCTGTCCTGCTTGAAGTCATGATCTGGCTTGTCGCGGCAACCACTTTTGCGTCCGGCGCGGCTTATGTGGCGCAGGCGGCGCGGCGCACCGCCGGCGGAACACCATGAGCGATCAGCGCCCGCCCATCGCCGCGCGAGCGGTGATCGCGCCGCCAAGCGGGCCGCGTACGGCAACACGCGGGCAGCGCTGGGCGCTGTTTCTGGGGTTTGGCATTGCGCTGCTCTTCGCGCTTTGGCTGTTCCAGGGCATCCTGACACCCTTCGTATTGGCAGCGACCATTGCGTATTTTCTCGATCCGCTCGCGACCCGGCTGACAAGGCTTGGGCTGCCGCGCGGGCTTGGCGCCTTTCTGCTGGTGACGCTGCTCGCCGCCATTACGCTGATGGCGCTGCTGCTGCTCTACCCCCTTATCCTTGCGCAGCTTGGCGTGCTGGTGCAGCGCTTGCCGGCCTATATCGCCGGTGTCGGGCAGGCCTTGCGCGAATTGCTGACGGCGCTTGAGGAAACGCTTGGCCCCGAAATGATTGATCAGCGCCTGCGCGAATTGGCGATCACCCAGGTGGGCTCCATGCTTTCCTGGCTTGGCAGCGCCACCACGCGGCTGATCGGCGGCGGCTTTGCGCTGTTCAGCGTATTCACCTTCGTTGTCGTGACGCCGGTTGTTGCCTTTTACCTGCTGCGCGATTGGCCCGATATGCTGACGCGCATTGAAAGCTGGCTGCCGCGGCGCAGTGCGAATGTGATCCGCCAAATCGCGCGCGATACGGACCGCGTGCTGTCTGCCTGGCTGCGCGGGCAATTGCTGTGCTGTCTGGGGCTTGGAATCTTCTATGCCTTCGCGCTGCATTTCGCGGGGCTGGAGCTTGGCATCACCATTGGCATCATGTCTGGCTTCCTGACCTTCATTCCCTATGTCGGTTCATTGACCGGCTTTGCGACCGCCGTTTTGCTCGCCATCGGGCAATTCGGATCCTGGCAGGAAGTGCTGGTGATTGTTGCGATTTTCGTCATCGGCCAGGGGATCGAAGGCTATGTCATCTACCCCTATCTGCTCGGCAATCGGGTGGAATTGCATGCGGTTTGGGTCATCTTCGCGCTATTCGCGGGCGGCGTTGCCTTTGGTTTTCTGGGCGTGCTGCTGGCTGTGCCCATGGCGGCGGCGATTGGCGTGGTCACGCGCTATTGGCTGAGGCGCTATCTGGAAAGCCCGCTTTATCTTGATCCGCCACGGACCGGGCAATGATCCGCCAATTGGCCCTGCCACTGCCCGTTGCGGCTTCATCCGACGCGCGTGATGTGATTGCCGATGCCAGCAATGAAGCGGCGCGAAGCTGGCTGGCGAAGCCGGAGGCCTGGCCCCTTGGGCGGCTCGCGCTTTTTGGTGCGGCGGGACATGGCAAGACCCATCTGGCGCGTGCGGCAGCGGCGCGGTTTGGCTGGCGCTGGCTGGATGGCATGGGCTTGCGCGGCCTGCCCGCCCCCGCGCCGCAAGGCAGCGTGATTGATGATGCGGATTGCGTGGCGGATGAGGCCGCGCTTTTGCATGTGATCAATCTTTGCGCCGAACGGGGCGAAACGCTTTTGCTGATTGGCCGCGAAGCCCCGGCACGTTGGCCGGTGCGCCTGCCGGACCTTGTCAGCCGACTGCGCGCCACCCAAGCGATTGGCATCGGCGCCCCATCGGATGCGATGCTGCGCGCCTTGCTCAGCAAATTATTCGCCGATCGGCAATTGCGCGTGGAGCCCGATGTGCAGACTTGGCTGCTGACGCGCCTGCCGCGCGATGCGGCGAGCCTTGCTGAGGCAGTGGCACGTTTGGATCGCGCTGCCCTTGGCTTGGGTGGGCGGATCACTCGCCCATTGGCGCGACTGGCCCTGGCCGAATGGCTCGAAAGTCGCGGGATTTGTGAAGATTATGAGACTGAACAGCGCCTCCCCTCGCCTTCCTTCACCGCTCTGTTATAGCTTTGTCACATGAGCGACATCATGCCCGATATCGAAGCCTTCCCGCTGGTAGAAAGTCCGGCGCGCTTCAGCAATCGGGAGCTTTCCTGGCTTGCCTTCAATCAGCGTGTGTTGGAAGAAGCGGGCAATGCGCGCCATCCGCTTTTGGAACGGCTGCGCTTTGTGGCGATTTCGGCGAATAACCTGGATGAGTTCTATTCGGTGCGCGTGGCGGGCCTGGTCGGGCAGGATCGCGAGGGCGTGGTCACGCCTTCACCCGATGGGCTGACGCCAGCGCAGCAGCTTGCCGCCATTCATGAACGCGCGCGCGCGCTGATTGATGGCCAGCAACAGGCTTGGCAGGATTTGCGCGCCAAGTTGCGTGAAGCGCATCTGATGGTGGTGGATCGGGCCGATTTGACCGATGCCGACAAGCAATGGTTGGAAGAATGGTTCATGGACCGTGTCTTCCCGGTGCTGACGCCGCTTGCCGTGGACCCAGCGCATCCCTTTCCCTTCATTGCCAATCTGGCGCTTTGCCTGGTGTTCAAGCTGGTGCGTGAGGAAGATGGCGGCACCATGCGCGCGCTGCTACCTCTGCCACCGCAGGTGGAACGCTTCATCCGCCTGCCATCGCGCCGCGGTGCGGGCGCCATGCGCTTCGTGCTGCTGGAAGATGTGATTATGCTCTTCCTGGATCGGCTGTTTCCTGGCTTCATCATGGCCGAAAGCGGATTGTTTCGCCTGATCCGCGATACGGATGTGGAGTTTGAGGAAGAAGCCGAAGATCTGGTCCGTTCCTATGAAAGCGCGCTCAAGCGGCGCCGGCGCGGGCGCGCCATTCGGCTTTCTGTCACCGCCAATACGCCGCCCGATATTCTGGATTTCGTCGCCGAGGAATTGGATGCGCTAAGGTCAGAAGTGTTTGTGGTGGATGGGCTGCTTGGGCTTTCTGATCTGACGCAATTGATTGTGGATGATCGGCCTGATCTGCTGTTCACGCCCTATACGCCGCGCTTTCCGGAACGCATTCTGGATTTTGGCGGTGATTGCTTTGCCGCCATTCGCGCCAAGGATATTGTGGTGCACCACCCTTACGAAAGCTTCGATGTGGTGGTGCAATTCTTGCGGCAGGCGGCGCGTGATCCCAATGTGATCGCGATCAAGCAGACGCTGTATCGCACCACACGCGACAGCCCGATTGCCAAGGCGCTGATTGAAGCCGCCGAGGCCGGCAAAAGTGTCACCGGCATTGTTGAATTGAAGGCGCGCTTTGATGAGGAACGCAACATCGCCTTGGCGCGTGAATTGGAAGCGGCAGGTGTGCAAACGGTATTCGGCTTTGTGGAGCTGAAAACCCACGCCAAGGTAAGCCTTGTGGTGCGGCGCGAGGGGCAGCATCTGCGGTCCTATGCGCATTTCGGCACGGGGAATTATCACCCGGTCACAGCGCGTATCTATACTGATCTTTCCTATTTCACCGCCGATCCGGCGCTCACGCGCGATGCTGCCAAGCTGTTCAATTACATGACCGGCTATGCACGGCCGGAGACGATGGAAAAGCTCGCCTTCTCACCACTCACCACGCGGCCCACCTTGCTGGCGATGATCCGCCAGGAAATCGCCTTCGCCCAGGAAGGCAAGCCGGCGGCGATCTGGTTGAAAATGAATTCGCTGGTGGATGAAACGCTGATTGATGCCTTGTATGAGGCCTCGAAGGCCGGCGTGAAGGTGGATGCGATTGTGCGCGGCATTTGCTGCCTGCGCCCCGGTGTGCCTGGGCTTTCAGAAAATATCCGCGTCAAATCCATTGTTGGGCGGTTTCTGGAACATTCGCGCATCTATGTCTTTGGCAATGGGCATCGGCTGCCATCGCGTCGCGCCAGGGTTTATATCTCATCCGCCGATTGGATGGCGCGCAATATGGATTGGCGGGTGGAAACCATGGTGCCGGTGGAAAACGCGACCGTGCATGCGCAGGTGCTGGACCAGATCATGGCTGTCAATCTGAAGGATTCGCTGCAAAGCTGGCAGCTTGGCCCGGATGGGCATTGGGCGCGGATTGTCGCACCCGAGAATGGTGTTTCGGCGCATGAGTATTTCATGACCAACCCATCGCTTTCCGGTCGCGGTAGCGCGCTGGCGCGTGCGCCGCGTCGCCAGCGGCAGGACCGGGTGAAGCAGGATTGATGGACGGCGCCGCGCTCAGCCCGCGAACGGGCAAGGCCGCCACCACCACGCGCTGCGGCGTCGTGGATCTGGGGTCCAATTCCGTGCGCCTTGTGGTGTTTGAAGGGCGCGGGCGGAATCCAGTTACGATCTTCAATGAAAAAGCCGTGCTGGGGCTGGGCCGTGGGTTGCACGATACGGGGCAGCTTAACCCCGATGCCGTGGCGCAGGCGGTTACGATCATGCAGCGCTACCATGCCGTGGCACGCGCCATGGGCGCAGCACCGATCGAGGTTTTGGCGACCGCTGCGGTCCGAGACGCATCCAATGGTGCGGCTTTTGTCGCCAAACTCAACGAAAAATTGCCGGGTGTGCCGATCCATATCCTGACAGGCGATGAGGAAGCGCGGCTTTCCGCTGATGGCGTATTGCTCGGCTTTCCTGGCGCGGATGGGCTGCTTGGCGATATTGGCGGCGGTTCCTTGGAATTGGTGGAACTCAGCCAGGGCGCGCAAGGCAAAAGCGCCAGCCTGCCGATTGGCACCATCCGGCTTGCGGATCGCGCGAAGGAGGATATCGGCAAGGCGCGCGCGATTGTGACCGAGGAATTGGCGCGTCATCCCTGGCTGCATGATGCAGCCGGGCGCGACTTGTATCTTGTAGGCGGTGCCTGGCGTGCCATGGCGCGCATGCATATGGCGCAAACGGGCTATCCGCTTTCCATTGTGCATCATTACGCGCTGACGCGCGAAGAAGCGCGCGACCTTTCTGGCGTATTGATGGCGGCCACGCGACGCACCCTGGAACGCATGCCGGGCGCTTCAAGCAAGCGCTTGGGCGATCTGCCCTTTGCCGCCCTGGTATTGCGCCGCCTGCTGCGCGCCAGCGGTGCGCGGCGCGTGATTTTCAGCGCCAATGGTTTGCGCGAAGGCTGGTATGCAAACCTGCTTGATACGACTGAGCGCAGGCGCGATCCACTGCTGGCGGCTGCACATGAAATGTCGCAGCGCTTCGGGCGCGATCAGACCATGCCGCCGGCGCTTTTCGGCTGGACCGCGCCCTTGTTTGAGGATGAAACACCGCTTGCCCTTGGGCTGCGTGAAGCCGCCTGTTGGGTGAGTGATATCGGCAGCCATGATCATCCGGATTACCGTGCCGAACACGCGTTTTTCCGTGTGCTGCGCCAGCCGGGAGTGGGCCTTGACCATCACGGCCGCGCCTTCCTGGCGCTGGTGGCGGCCCTTCGCTATGAGGCGGAGGCTGAGGCGCCCTTCCTGCCCTCGGCGCGCTTGCTGTTGGATGTCGGCACCATGCGTCGGGCAGAGATTTTGGGCGCAGCCTTTCGCCTGGCCTATACGCTATCTGGCGGCACAACAGTGCTGCTTGCAGGCACGTCTTTGGAACGTCGCGGTGGGCGGCTGATCCTGCGCCTGGTGGAAGGCAGCGGCGTTTTCGCGGGTGAAAGCGTGCTGCGGCGGCTGGAAAGCTTGGCCGCCGCACTTGGGCTTGAAGCAAGCGTGCAGGTGCTGACCCGCAGCTAGATCATCTTCACCCCTTCAAATAATCTCAATTGGACGGGGCCTGCCCCAAGGCTTGGCATTTTTCGCTTGCACCTGCCCCGGCAATCCTCCGCGGCAGTGTTGCATTCAGCTGCGCCGTGCCGGGGCCGGCCTTGCGGAAGGTCTTGTCGCAGTTCTGCCTATCGACCCTGCCGGCGGTGAGGAACGCCGGGCTGTCGCCATTTGGCCAGCGGGTAATGGGTCTTGCTCCGGAGGGTGTCTTTGCAGACGCAGCCACAGCGCCTCGTCACGCCCATAGAAGTCCGGGCGGATTTCAATATCCCTGCCACCTGCTTGAAAGGCTGTATGATACGAAACAAAAACCGGTACGGGCTCCGGCAGGGTTTTGCGCAGCGTATCCCCCGTGGCAATTTTTCGCTGGATGAATTCCACTGGTTCTTCCATCAGCAGCGCCGCGAATTCAAGCGGGTTGTGCACGCGTATGCAGCCATTGCTGAGCCTGCGATTTTCGCGGCCGAAGGCATCCTTGTCTGGCGTATCATGCAGATAGACATCGAAGCGATTGGGCATTTCAAACATCACAGCGCCAAGCCCGGCTTCCGGGCCCGGCGCCTGCTTCGCATCGCCATTAGGCAATAGGGTAATCTTGTTCTTCACGAGATAGAGCGGATCCCGCTTCAGCATGGGGCGGATATCCGCCTCTACAATGTCATGCGGAATGATCCAGGGTGGGTTGAACAGGGCGGATTCGATAACCGTGTGGAATTCGGGACTCTGCTTGCGCTCCGTCGCGTCGCCGACCACCACGCGCGTGACGAAAACCGGGCGATGATCGCGATAAAGCACAAGTTGCTGATCCGGCACATTCACCCAAACGCGATCAGGCGGCAATTCGCGCGGCAGCCAGCGTTGCCGTTCCAGATTGGCCTCAATCACGCGCAGCCGATTCGCCTGGCCCCGTTGAAACAAGCCGGCTGAGCGGGCCCTTTGCAGGGCCTGGCGCAAAGCGAGGTAGGTTGGGGTTTGCGGTGCCAATGCCTCGATCGCGGCGACCGGATCGGGGCCATCCAGCGCTTCGTCCAGCACGGCGGCCACATCCACCGGCTCGGGCGACATGGCTTCACGGTCTTTGCGCCGGTTCGACGGCAGGGCACCCAAGGCAAGTGCCTCGGCATAGGTAAGCACCGCATGAGACAGCAGCAAATCCCGCCGGATCGGGGGGAACGCGTCCAGGCGCCTCAGTAGAACGCCCTTGAACAAATCCGGATCCAGGCCGTGATCGCGGGCGCCCAGAACGGTCGCCTTGAACGCCTCGGCCTCGGCTTCGCGGGTGGTCCAGACCGGTTCGAAACCCCGGCGGGCATAGAAGCGATGCAATAAGGGTCCATCCAGCGCTTCACCGGCTACCATCGGGTCTGCATTGTCCAGAAGGCGGTCCAAATCCTCATCCGGCAGAAGCGCCACAGGCTGAGGCGCCTCGGCATCTGAAGCCGCGCAACCGGCCAAGGCAAGGGCGGCGGCCAAGCCAAGCGCACGCTTCGCGAGGCTCCTACGACCCGAAATCAGGGCGGTTGATGGCTCAACCAGCCCTTTCACATCCAATTCTGGCCTGTCCCAAGACCGTTTCACGCGTCCAACTCCTGAAACTTCACATTCCGAACCAGAAAAGGGTTTGACAAGTCGCAGATAATTGCTTCTTATCAGTGCCGTTTCCTAGTCCCTAGCAACCTGGATGTACATCATGAACACCGATTCCCAAGAAATGACCCGCAAGGCGCTGCTCCGCAAGGCTGCGGCCGTTGCTATCCTGGCCCCGGCTGCCCTGCTCGCCGCCTGCGCCTCTGAGCCCGCGCCGGCGCCTGCTCCGGCCCCTGCGCCGGCCCCGGCCCCCGCCCCGCGCGCGCGTGGCTGATGTGACATTCCCCTTGGCGTCGCTTCGGCGTCGCCTTTAGGGATTGTCCGTGCCGCCCATATGGGCGGTTAGGCGTTACAGCCCCAATGCGCGTTATGCGCATTGGGGTGTTTTTTTGGCGCGATACTCGTCCGCAAACCCTGGGATGCTGGGCACAACCCCGGGGCGCATTTGCCTCACATGCAGGTAAGTCTTCCAGTATCGCCCATTGTACCATGATAGCTTCCGCCATTTTCGGGGAATTGTTCGCCGCCTGGCTTTTCGGCTTTTCGGCGCTGATCAGCATCATCAACCCGCCTGCGGGCGCGCTGATCTTTCACGGCATGACGCGCTGGCTGACTGAACAGGAACGCGCGCGGCTCGCGCGGGCCATTGCGATCAATAGCTTCATCGTGCTGCTGGCTGCACTTTTTCTCGGCACGCCGATTCTTGGCTTTTTCGGTATTTCACTGGAAGCCCTGCGAATCGCGGGCGGACTCACGGTCGCCGTGGCCGGCTGGCAAATGCTGAATGAAGAAGATGACAATCAGCGCCGCGAATCCCAGGCCCCCGCTGCCCTGGATACGGCCCCGGTTGAGCGGATGAGCTTCTTCCCCCTCACCCTGCCTCTGACCACCGGCCCTGGTACCATAGCTGCATCCATCGCGCTGTCGGCGGAGCGGCGATCCTCAGAGATCAGCGACATCGTCCTGAACACCGCGGCCTTCACGCTGACAGCCGCGACGGTGGCCATCACTGTTTGGATCGCCTATGCCAATGCCGCTGCGGTCGCGCGCAAGCTGGGCCCGACAGGCATGTTGATCGCGGCCAAGCTTGCCGCCTTCGTCCTGCTGTGCATCGGCGCACAAATCATGCTGACAGGCGTGCTTGACGCCCTGAAGCCTCTTTTCGCGATGCGATAGCGCGCCGCGCCAATTCAAGACCAAAAGGACACGACCATGGGAAACACTGCCGAGCTTGTTGATGTTGATTATGCGACGGATGCGCTGATCCGCCTGCTCGCGATTGACAGCGTCACGGGCCATGAGGCCGCGATTGGCGCTGCCCTGGTGGATGAGCTGAAGAAGGTCGGCGTGCCGGCCAGCGCCATCCGCCATGACACCGCGAACCAGCGCATCGCACTGCCGACCGAAGTGGGCAATCTGATCGTTGACCTGCCCGGCACCAAGCCAGGCCCGCGGCTGTTGTTCTCCACGCATATGGATACCGTGCCGCTGTGCAAGGGTGCGAAGCCGCGGCGGGAGGGGGACCGGATTGTTTCTGATGGCACCACGGCCTTGGGCGGCGATAATGGCACAGGTTGTGCGGTGCTGATCGCGCTTGCTAAGGCGCTTATCCAACACAAGCTGCCACATCCGCCGATCACGCTGCTGTTCACCGTGCGCGAGGAAAGCGGGCTGCATGGCGCGCGGGAATTGGACCCGAAGGATCTTGGCGGCGCCGTCATGGGCTTCAATGTGGATAGCACCCATGCGGCTTTGCTCACCATTGGCGCGGTGGGCCAGCAGAATTGGGAAGTCACCATCAAGGGCAAGGCCGCCCATGCCGGTGTGGCGCCGGAACGCGGCATATCCTCAACGCTGGTCGCTTCCATCGGGCTGACCGAGGCGCGGCGCGCCGGCTGGTTCGGCAAGGTGGAGCAGCCGGAAGGCAAGGGGTCGTCCAATGTCGGCATTTTTGGCGGCAAGGATGGCAAGCCCGCTGGCGATGCCACCAATGTTGTCACGGACTTCGTGCATCTGGTGGGGGAAGCGCGCAGCACGGATGCGGCCTTCGCCGTCAAGATTACCGAAGCCTTCGAAGCCGCCTTCAACAAGGCGAAGACTGAGGTGAAGGATGCCGATGGCAATATGGCCGAGGTCACTTTCCAGACCCGCACGGCCTATCCGCCCTTCCTGATGTCGGAAAATGATCCCGCCGTGCAGCGGGCGAAAAAAGCGGCGCAATCCATGGGGCTGGAACCCGTGACAATGGTATCCGCCGGCGGGCTGGATGCGAATTGGCTGGTGAAGCATGGCGTGCCCACCGTGACCTTCGGCGCCGGCCAGGCGGAAATCCACACGGTCAATGAATATGTGGTCATTCCGGAATTCGCCCAAGGCTGCCGCCTGGCGGTTGCCATCGCGACAATGGAGTAATATCCGCGCCCCATGCGCATCCTGCTGATTGAAGACGATAGGGCGACGGCCGATTACATCGCCAAGGGTCTGCAGGAAATTGGCCATGTCGTGCAGGTGGCGCGCACGGGGCGTGATGGCATGCTGCTCGCCGCCGGTGAGGCCTGGGATGTGATCGTGACGGATCGCATGCTGCCCGGGCCGGATGGCCTCACCATCCTGCGCGCGCTGAGGGCTTCCGGCATCACCACCCCCGTGCTGGTGCTGACCGCGCTGGGGGAGGTGGAACGGCGCGTCGAAGGGCTTGATGCGGGGGCGGATGACTACCTGGCCAAGCCTTTTGCCTTCAGTGAATTGCGGGCGCGCATCGCTGCCCTGGCGCGCCGCCCGGCGCCCGCGACTGATCCGGTGCTGCTGCAAGTCGGCGATATTGAAATGGATCTGCTGAAACGCGTGGTGCGGCGCAATGGCCAGCCAGTCGAATTGCTGCCCACCGAAATGCGCCTGCTGGAATTCATGCTGCGCCGTCCGGGCCAGGTGCTGACCAAGACCATGCTGCTGGAAGGCGTGTGGGATTTGAATTTCGATCCTTCGACCAATCTTGTTGAAGTGCATGTCAGCCGGCTGCGCCGGAAGCTATCGCAGGAAGGCTTGCCCGCGCCGATCCAGACCATGCGCGGCGTCGGCTATATGCTCGGGCCGCCAAAATGAAAGCGCTGGGCCGGCTTTTACGCAGCTTCGCGCTCCGCACGGCTTTGCTGACGGCGTTTGGTGTTTTGGGCATTTCCGCAATCGGCCTTGGGCTTGGCTGGTTGCGCAGTTCCTCGGCCTTGGAAGAAGCCTTGGACAGCACCATCCGCGCGGAAGCCGAATTATTGCTTGGGGAATTCCAGCGCTTTGGCGTGATTGGCCTGACCCGCGCGGTGGAAGCCCGCACGCGGGACCGCACGCCAAGCGCCATTCTGGTGCAGCTACGCTGGCCGGATGGGCGCGCGCTTGCGGGTTCCGCGCGGCTTTCCGGCGCGCCGGCGGGCTTGCGTGGTTTTGTTACCTTGAGAGCACCAGAAGGGCCGGTGCGCGCGCTCGGTATTGGCGTTTCCAACGGCTTTACCTTGCTGGTCGCAGCGGAATTCGGCGCGGTGCTGGATACCGCTTCAACCCTCGCCAGAACCTTGCTCGCCGCCGGTGTGGTCGCGGTGGTGATTGCGCTTGGCTTTGGCCTGTTCATGGCGCGCGGGTTGCAGTCCAGGCTCCGCCGGGTCTCGGAAGCCGCTGAACAGGTGATGCGCGGGGACCTTGCGCAGCGGCTGCCCTTGGCCGGCAGCGCTGATGAATTTGATCGGCTGGCGGGCACGGTGAACACGCTGCTTGATCGCCAGGAAGCGCTGATTGAAGGCATGCGGCAGGTCACCGTGGATGTCGCGCATGATTTGCGCGGCCCGCTCTCACGTTTACGCCAGAGGCTGGAAGCGGCGCTGGCGCGCGCGCGTGATCCCAATGCCGATGGCGCAGCCTTTGAAGCCGCCCTTACCGAATTGGATACGGTGCTTGCCACCTTCACCGCGCTGCTCCGCATCGCTCAGCTTGAAGCCGGCCCGCCACTGCCGCCGCAGGAAGCGCCGGTGGTGGAGCTTTCTGCGCTGGTGACAACACTTGCCGAGGCTTATGCAGTGGTGGCGGAAGACGCCGGCAAAAGGCTTGAAGTGCAGGTGGCACCCGATCAGCGCCTGCATGGCGATGCCGCGCTGCTACGGCAAATGCTGAGTAACCTCATGGATAACGCGCTGACCCATGGCGGGCAGTTTTTGCGCGTGACGCTGCACCCAGGCCCGGTGCTGGAAGTAGCCGATGATGGGCCGGGCATTCCGGTGGAAGAATATGCGCGTGTGCTGCGCCGCTTTTATCGGCTGGATCGCAGCCGAAACACCCCTGGCAGCGGGCTTGGCCTGGCACTGGTGGCGGCGGTGGCAAAACTGCATGGCACGGCACCGGTATTGTCCGATGCAGGGCCGGGGCTTTGTGTGACGGTGGATCTCTCACGGGCAAGGGTAGAAAGCTGAAAATCATTTCAGCTTCGCGTTCGGGACTTTACAGGGGGTTCTCTCCATTTTCACGGGCAAGGCAAAGCGAATCAACGCCCTACCCTTCGATGGAGAAAACAACACATGGCTACTTCCAGCCCCGCCCGCCGGACTGCGCGCTATGCGCTGCTCGGCCTTCTGCTTGGCTCAACCGCGCTCACCGGCCTTGCCGTTCATGCGCAGAATGCCCCGGCGCCTGTTGCCCCGGCGATTACCCTTGACCGCGCCGCCCCCGCCGCCGGCTTTGCCGAGCTGGTGAAGGCCGTGCGCCCCGCCGTTGTCACCATCAATGTCGCTGGCAAGCAGCCGCGCAGCGAAATGGGCATGCCCAACCCCGGCCGCGTGCAGGGCACGGGTTCGGGCTTCATCATTGATGCCGCCGGTTTCATCGTGACGAACAACCATGTGGTGGATGGCGCCAACCGCATCACCGTGAAGCTGGAAGATGGCCGCGAATTCCAGGCCCGCCTGGTGGGCCGTGATGCGCGGACCGATGTCGCGCTTCTGAAGATTGAAGCCGGCGCCCCGCTGCCCTTCGTGGCGCTTGGTGATTCTGAACGCGCTCAGCCCGGCGATTGGGTGGTGGCCATGGGCAATCCTTTTGGCCTGTCTGGTACCGTGACCACGGGCGTGATTTCCGCCACTGGCCGCGACATTGGCGCTGGCCCCTATGATGATTTCATCCAGGTGGATGCGCCCATCAATCAGGGCAATTCCGGCGGACCGCTTTTCGCCCGCGATGGCGGCGTGATTGGCGTGAATACGGCGATCTTCAGCCCGACCGGCGGTTCGGTTGGCATTGGCTTTGCCGTGCCGTCCAATATGGTGAAGCGCGTGGTCGCTGAATTGCGTGAGAAAGGCCATGTGGAGCGCGGCTTCATTGGTGTTTCCACCCAGCCGGTGAACACCGCCATGGCAGCAGCGCTGAAGCTGCCGGCCAAGGGCGCAGAAGCACCTCAAGGCGCGCTTGTGGCGGGTGTGGAGAATGACAGCCCCGCCGCCAAGGCCGGCCTCAAACCCGGTGATGTGGTGACGGCTTTGGATGGCAAACCCGTGCGCAACCCACGTGACTTGGCGCGCAGCGTGGCCGATCTTCGCCCCGGTGCGAAGGCTGATCTGAAGCTCTGGCGCGACGGTGCGGAAGCCAGCCTGCGGGTGGATATCGCCGCCCAGCCAGGTGCTGAACGTGCCCGCGTGGGTGCGGAACAATCCAATGCGCCGCGCATTGGTGTTTCGCTGCTGCCCATCACGCCGGAAGCGCGTGCGTCACTCCGCCTGCCCAATGATGCCAAGGGCGCGCTGGTGCAGGCGGTGGAGCCGAATTCACGCGCTCAGGAAGCCGGTTTGCGCCGGGGCGATGTGATCGTGGGTGTTGGCGCGGCGACGACCGATGACGCTGACGCCGTGGCGCGCGCGCTGCGTGAGGCGAATGCCGCGGGTGGTGCGGTTGCGGTACGCATCCTGCGTGATGGCAAGCCGGCCTTCATCGCCGTGCCTGCCGCGCAGGGATGACAATCCGGCGGCGCGCCTGATCCGGCGCGCCGCCGAATGATAAGGCTGGAGAAAGAATAATGCGCGCCGCAATGGGCGCAACCTCCGGCCCCGCCGGCCATGGTGGCAGAACTGACCCCTTAAACCATCATGGCCGGTTTTTTGTTATGTTTTCGGCAACTTCAGAACCGCACAATCCCAACAGCCAGCAGGCGATTGGCGATGCCATGGCCGACGCCATTGGCACCCACCGCCGCCGCGCCATCTTCAAGATCACGCCGGCTGAAGACATATTCCAGACCAAGATCGAGCCAGCCAAAGGGCATGCGGCTGGTCGGGCGATCGGCAAAGGGGCTCCAGATCAGGTTCGCGATCACCTGCTGCATTTCCCGGTTGCGCGCCAATGCACCAGGTGTGCCGGAGGCGAAACGGATCGAGGAAGGGAAGTCCTGCCGCGCATAGGCATAGGAGACCGTGCTCCGCACAAAATCACTCCAGAAGCGGCGATAGCCGATGGTGGCGCCGTAGCTGGGCACGGAATCCAGGCTGTAATCCATGCCGGTTGCTGTGACGATGTCGGAAATGCCGCCCTGGCCGAAGGTATTGCCGGCGAAGTAGCGGCCAATGCCTTCACCATAATAGCCCATCAGCATCAACTCATCTCGGCCAAGGGCAGAAATCCATCTGCCCAACGGCAGGCGCGTATGCGCGGCAAGGCCCCAGCCGAAGGTGCTCTCACTTGGTCTTGGGCCAAGCGTGGTGCCATCCGGTTCAAGCGTAAGCTGGCGGACCAGGCCGCGCAGCACATATTCCTCCGCGCCATCGCGCCAGGTCAGCCGCGCCAGAAAATCGGGCATTTGATCAAAGGCAGGGCTGGCACCGCCATCAAACCGAATGGGCGAAAAGGCCGGGCCGCTTTGCGTCAGGATATCGCCATAGGGTGCTTCGATGGAGCCTTGCAGCATCAGATTGCGGTCGAAACGATGCGTCACACGAAGCTGCGCCTGACGGATGAAGGATTGATTGAGGTTGGTTGCGTCATGCAGCGCTTCGGTGATGCCCTCATTCCAAAGGCTATTGGTGTGCCCTATCAGATAGCTCCACTCATCGCGGGTCAGCTCGGCAAAGGCTTGCCGCAGACGAAAGGAGAGATCGCCGCCGGCTGAAATCTCGCCGCGGAAATCGCCTTCGATGGTGGTATCAAGGCGCCCCCAGCCCGTATCGCTGCGCGTGTCAAAACCAAAGCGCGAACTGCGCGCAGTGACATCAAAGCCGCCGGGCTGCGTGTTTTTGGCCGTCAGCGGAATCCCCTGCACGGAAGCGGCATCGGTCGGGTTGCGCGCATTGAAATCCTGATAGGCAGTCAGGCGCAGAAAGCCATAAAGCCGCACGGTCGTATCCGAATTCGGGATACGCATCGCAAGCCCATCCAGGCTGCCGCGCAGCGCCTCATCCACCTCGGCGCGCACTGTCTCGGGCGAGCGCGGCGCGGGTGCGGCGGCAGGGGCGGCAGCGGCAGCCACCGGCGCTGTGCGAGGTGCTGCGGCGCGTGCCGGCGCCGTTGGTGCCGGTGTGGGCACGGGTGCGGCGACAGGGGCCGGGCGCTGCGGGCGGCGTTCGCGTTCAAGTTCATTCACGCGTTGTTGCAGCGCATCTATGCGCCGCATCAGCTCTTCCATGGTTGGCTGCTGCGCATAGGCTGGCGCAGCCCCCACCATCAGACCCAGCATGGCCGCACCGGCCCATTTTGATTTCATTTGCACGCCCCCTGTGTCTTTTGGCGCTAACGCCAAGAGTTTCTCAAAGTGAGTTGAAAGCAAGGGGCAGCACCGCGCATTGGCGGAGTGTCGCGCGACTGTGCGGGGTATCTCTAACGCGTGTGCTGCCAATCAACCGCTAAAATCGGAACGCAATGCTGATCGATCCAAACTGAGAAGCCTCACGCTGGGTTTCGAATTCCTTGCTGCGGATCGTATAGGTCGCGGTCAAGCGTGCGCCTTCGAAAATCAGCGCCAAGCCCGCGCTGGCATCGCCCACCAGCACTTCGCGGTCCACGCTGCGGCTATCGCGCCAGGTATTGCCATCCAGCGAAATATCCCGCGCCACGGCACGGCCTTCAACACCGCCAAAGACATACCAGCCAAAGCGCCCGGTCGGTTGGAAGAAGATCGAACCTGCGGAAACCGGGCGCACACGCGGCGGGCCGAAATCCGCCTCCAATTCTGTCCCGTAGCGCAGCATCATGCCGCCGGCGGCATAGGTATGCACATTGCCAAGACTGGCGGCGAGGCTCGGCACCCAGCCGAAGCGTCGGCCTGCGGAATCGGGTTCACCATTGATCCGCCATTGCCGGTTCGCGACCAGATTGACGCCGGGTTCATCGCGAATCTGGTAATCCCAGCCATAGGCGCGATCAATCCGCATCATGTCATGCGTGGTATTCTGCACCCATTCGCCAAGCGCGGAAGGCCCAACAACACCAAGCTGCAATTCCAGCGTGCCCAATTCCCGCGCCGTATAGGAATGCAGCGTCACCGCACCATAAAGCCAGGCGGCATAAGGCCGGTCCTTGGGGTCTGGATTGGTCGCCAGCGTATCTTCCGGCGTGAATTTCTTCTGCCCGAAACTGAGGCCCCAACGCGTGACACCCCCGCCGGGGAAGAACAGGTTTGGCCCTTCGGTCAGCCCCGAAAGCCAGGCCGGCGGATCATAGGAAGGGGCGCGCCAGGCGAATAGAAATCCATTGGTGTAATAGCGATCATTGCCGGAGAAGGTATCGTTTTCCAGCAGGAAGGCGAAGGTGCTGGCGGGATCGGCTTCCTGCTGCGACGGGGTTTGGGCCAGTGCGGGCAGGGTTGCAATCAGCGCAGCACCACCGAACAAGAAGCGCAGCAAACCGCTCATGTTTCAGAAGCGCCAGATCAGCGGCACGACAAAAACGCAAACGATGAAGAACCAGATCATCATCGGCAGGCCGAATTTCCAGTAATCGCCAAAGGCATAGCCGCCCGGGCGCATCACCATCAAATTCGTCGGTGTCGCGATCGGTGTCAGGAAGGCCGCGGCGGCGGCGATCCCGATGCTCATCAGGACCGGCGCTGGCGAAATCCCCATGGAGGTCGCAGCGGCTACACCAACCGGGATGATGATCAGTGCCGTGGCGGTATTGCTGATCAATTGGCCAAGCACAGCCGTCAGCACAAAAAGCCCTGCCAGCAGAATGGTCGGGCTGCCGCCGGCGGCCATGGCCACCAGGCCATCCGCCATCAATTGCGCCGCGCCGGTTTGCACCATGGCGGTCGAAAGCGGCATCATGGCTGCGACCAGGATCACGGTTGTCCAATCAATCGCGCGATAGCTTTGATCCACGGTCAGCACACGCGACAACACAAGGATAAAGCAGGCCGCAATGCCAACCACCGCCCCTGGCAAAAGCCCGGTCGCGAGGAAGAACACCATGCCGGCAAGTACGCCAAGCGTGGTCCAGGCGCCTGCACCGAGCGGCACCGCCTGACGGCGCACCGTATCGGGCGAATTCACCACCAACACTTGTGGATCGGCAAGGCGCGTATCCAGCGCCTTCCAGGTGCCTTGCAACAGCATGGTATCGCCAGCCTGCAGTTCCACAGGCTCAGCGCCCAGATCCGCGCCGCCGCGTTGAATGGCAATCACCACCAGATCGCCACTTTCGGTAATCATGCCTTGATAGGCGGTCTGGCCGATCATTTCCGACCGCGGCGGGATCATCACTTCCGCGAGACCAGAACTGCGATTGAACAGGCTGTCGCGCACATCCTCATCGCTGTTTTCAAGGCGGAAGGCCAAATGCTGTTCGGTGGCAAGCCGTGCTGCATCCTCAGCCTGGCCGGAAACCAGCAGGAAATCACCCTCGGCCATGGTGGGGCGGCGCAGCCTATCGCCTGTTGCGCCATCATTCACCGCAACAAGCCGCAGCGCGCCCCACGTATTCTCCTGCAATGCGGAAGGGGGCTGGCCAATTAATGGGGATGACGCGCGCAGCCGCAGCCGGAACAGCCCTTCCTTCAGCCGGTATTGTTCAACCAGCGTGGTGGCGTGGCGGCTGAAATCCACACTCATGGTCTCACCGGCGCGATGCGGCAGCAGCTTTCGGCCGAATAGCAGCGTAATGGTGATGACACCAAGCAAAAGCGGAATGCCAATGATGGTGAATTCAAAAAAACCAATGGCGCGGTAACCCGCATCGAAGGCGGCTTCACTCACCAGCACATTCACCGGCGATCCGGTCAAGGCCAGTTTTGATCCTGCATGCGCGGCGAAAACCATCGGCATGAGCAGCTGTGATGGCGGCAGCCGAAGTCTGAGCGCCAGCACCACCGCCACCGGCAAAAGTGCCGCAATGGCGCCATTCAGGCTGATCAGCGCGGTCAACATCGCCGCCAGCAGGGAAATCAGCACGAGCAAACGCGTGCGGCTATTCTCACCAGCGCCCTTGATCAGCATTTGCCCCGCCCAGGCAGTGACACCGGTGCGGTCCAGCGCGGCGCTGACGACAAAAAGCGTTGCGATGAACATCACCGCCGGATCGCCAAAGCCGGATAGCGCCTGGTTCAGCGTGACAAGGCCAGTCGCGTAAAGCGCCATGCCGACACCCATGGCCACCAGAATGACCGGGATGCGGTTCCAGATGAAAAGCACAATGGCCGCGAGGATGATCGCGGCCATAATGGTGATGTCATGCATGTGCTAGAGACCCCATGGCAGGCCGAGCATATACCAGGCCGCCAAAAGCGCGGTCCAGACCACGGAAATGGCGATGACATAAGGCAGCATCAGCGCAATCACCGTGCCGACGCCGGCATCCTTCTGATATTTGATCGCGAAGGTCACGATCATGGCGAAATAGGCATTAAGCGGCGTGATGGAATTCATCGGGCTATCACCCACACGATAAGCCGCCAGCACCACTTCCGGGTCCACGCCAAGCTGCATCAGCAGCGGCACGAAAACCGGCGCGAAGATCGCCCATTTCGCCACCGCTGCCGTGATGATCAGGTCAATGCCAAACACCGCAATCACAAAGCCGATCAGCAGGGCAACCGTGGGCAGGTTCAGCTTTTCGAGGAAATCCGCCATGGAAACCGCAGCAAGTGTCGCCATGTTGGAATAATTGAAAATGGCGATGAATTGGCTGATCACCAGCAACAGCAGGATCAGCCCCGCCAGCGCGCCGATGGATTTCTGGATGGCGGCAATCGCCTCACCCGCTGTGCGCATGGTGCCGGCGGCGCGGCCATAAGCAATACCGCAGACCAGGAAGATCAGCGCGATAGAAACAATCAGGCTGCCCATGAAGGGCGAAGACCCGATAATGGCGCCGGTTTCTGGGTTGCGCAGCGGGGCACCCGGCGGAAGCGTCAGAAGGCCAATGAAGGCCAGCACGGCGAACAGCGCATTCCGCGCGGCACGCAAGCCCTTATATTCGGCGTCTGACAGCAAGCTTTCGCCCGGCACCTGATAATCGCCCGTATAGGCGCCAAGGCGCGGTTCGATCACTTTTTCGGTAATCACGCCAATCAGCACTGTCAGCACCGCGACAGACGCGATGGAAAACCAGACATTTGCTGCCAGATCAATGGATGCATTCGGATTGACCAGCCGCGCAGCGTCATTGGTGATTTCGGTCAGAATGCCATCCACCGGTACGATCATGACATTGACCATGAAGGCGGAAGCGACTGCCGCAAAAGCCATGGCGAGCCCCGCCAAGGGATGCCGCCCAACCGACATGAAAGCCGCCGCCGCCAGTGGGATCAGCACCAGATAGCCCG
>JBIKXA010000046.1:0-20736 GCA_044356015.1 Roseomonas sp. | reverse complement strand
CGCGCCACGCCATTTTCGGTGCTGGCGATTGGCATTGGCGGGCTTTCACTGATGGGCGTGCCGCCGAGTGGCGGCTTCACCGCAAAATGGATGCTGCTGCGCGCTTCGGTGGATACCGGGCAATGGTGGTGGTCGCTGGTGATCCTGGCGGGCGGCTTGCTGACCGGCGGTTACGTCTATCGCCTTGTCGCTGCCGCCTTGTCGCCAATGCCAGAGGGGGTAACACCGCGCCCCGTGCCGCGCGTGCAGGAAGGCGCGGTGCTGGTGCTGGCGCTGCTATCCATGGTGCTGGGGCTGCTGCCGCTTTCCATGCTGGGCATGGCGCAGATTGGCCAGCCGGTGGTCGCGCCATGAACCTGCTGCCGCTTGTGCCGCTGCTGCCCGCGCTCATGCTGCTGGCGCTGGTTGCGCCTTGGGCGCGGGCGCGTGTGATGGGCGCGCTTTGGATCGCGCCATTGCCAGCGCTGCTGATCGCGCCCCTCGCTGTCGGCACTTCACTGGTGATCTACCCGAGTGGCTTCAAGATCACCCTGCTGCTGGATGCGCCCGGCGCGCTGCTGCTGGGTGGTGCGGCTTTGCTATGGAGTGCCGCCGGCGTTTTTGCCCGCGCGCAGCTTGGCAGCGGGCCGGCAGCACAGCGCTTCGCCGCCTGGTGGCTGCTGACGCTTGCGGGCTGCCTTGGCGTTTTCATCGCCGGCGATCTTTTGAGCTTCTATCTGGCTTTTGCGGTGGTGAGCCTGGCTGCCTTCGGCCTGGTGGCGCATGACGGCACAGAAAAGGCGCGGCGCGCGGGTGGGCTTTATCTGCTGCTGGCGGTGGTGGGGGAGATCGCCTTGCTGCTTGCCTTCGCGCTGCTGCATGGCCGCGCCGGGATTGAAAGCGTGGCGATTGCCGATGTCGCGCCCGTGCTCCGCACCACGCCGGGCGGGGCGGTGATTGCGCTGCTGCTGATCCTTGGCTTTGGGATCAAGATGGGGCTGATGCCTTTGCATGTCTGGCTGCCCATCGCGCACCCGGCCGCACCGGCGCCGGGTTCCGCCGTGCTGAGTGGTGCCATCATCAAGGCGGGTGTGATCGGGCTTATTCGCTTTTTGCCCTTTGATGGCGTGCCGACGCCGGATGGTGTGTGGCTCGCCCTGCTGGGTTTTGCGACGGCCTATTGGGGTGTGGCCATGGGCCTTACGCAGCGCAACCCGAAAACCATCCTGGCCTATTCCAGTATGAGCCAAATGGGCGTGGTGGCGGCGATTTTTGGCATGGGGCTGACGCTTGGGATTGCGGAGACGCCCTTGCATGCGGCGTTTTATGCGCTGCATCACATGCTGGCGAAGGGGGCGCTGTTTCTGGCGGTTGGTCTGGCGCTGGCGAGTGGCCCGACAGGGCGGGCTCTGGTGCTGCCCTTGGCGCTGCTGCTGGCGCTTGGTTTTGGCGGCTTGCCGCCCACCGGCGGGGCTTTGGCGAAGGCGGCGACGAAGCCGGAACTCGGCGCCGGGCTGGCCGCCATGGCGGCGATGCTTTCCGCCTTTGGGTCCACCGCGCTGATGCTGCATTTTGTGCAAAGGCTGCGTGCGGCGATGGAGGAGGCGCCGCCGGCCACGCCGCATTGGGGCCTTGCCGGGCCGTGGCTGGTTTTGGCGCTGGCAGCGCTGGCGCTGCCCTGGGCGCTTTATGGCGTGGTGACCGGCAAGGCGCCTGAGGGGTTGTGGAGCATTTCGACCATCGCACCGGTATTGGCCGGCGTCGCTTTCGCGCTGTTCTGGGCGCGCATCTTTCAGCGCGTGCCGGAAGTGCCGGCGGGTGATGTTTTGGTGTTTGCCGCGCGTGGATCGGCAATGCGGTATGGCGTGGCGCGCGCCGTTGTCGGGCTGGAACACGCAACACGCCCCTGGCCGGTGGCGGGCATTGCGCTGATGCTGCTGATCCTGGCGTTTTATGGCCTGATAGGGCTCGGGGGGTGAGTGAGCGGCTTCATTGAACGATAAGCCCCTGAAAAACCCTTTGCCTTGTTGATGCGGCTAAGCCTTGAGAGCCAATTGCCCGCTGTCCTTCAACTTCCTCAGGAATTGCTCCGTTTGGGGATAAAGCTTGTATGTGCAGTTGGCGGAATGAAAGGGTTTGTCTTGCGCCTTGTGTCCTTCGTTTCTTGACTCATCCGGCAATAATTCCTCGATCGACACCCAGAGGGACTCTCTACCCTTGCTTTTGCTTAAACCGTAGCCTTTTTTCTCCATTATGAAAAAACGCGTCACAATCGTTTTTCCCTCAAACCACCAAATGACATCGCCAATATCCCCGACTATGCTGGCCCAAACGCCGGTTTCCTCATGTACCCGTCGCACGGCTGTTTCACGCAGCCATTCGCCTTCCTCAACCTCTCCCTTCGGCAAGACCCACATAAGATGCTTGGTGGTTTCGCGCGCAGAATCCTTTTTCTTGCCGGCGTCCGTATTTGCCCGCACGAGCAGGATTTCCCGCTTGCCGTTTTGACTACGCAAAACAACACCCCCAGCACGGCCAGGCGCGGTGATTTCCGCAGGCGATTTGTCTCGGACGTCCGCTTTATCCTCAGGCTTATGGGGGATACGTTTTGCCGTAAGGGTGATGACGGACCAATAGGCTTGATTTGTGGCTTTATGCCGCTGTTCCATATAGCGCCACAGGGCAAGAATCGACAGAATGGCAAGCAGACTGAGACCAAGGGCTGCAGGAATTGGGGCGCGCGGCAAGTGAGTGGGCCAGGACCAGTCAGTGCCCAGACGCAACAAGGATCCGACACATAATGCCAAGGGCAGAATGGACAATAGGCCAAGATACACGGCGCGCTTTCTTGCAGGCCAGTCTTTGGCGCAAAACAAAGCCGAAGCCGCCAGAACAAGCACCAAAAGGCTAAGAACCACTGTGATGCCGCTTTGGTGCCATTGATCCTGCCAGGGCCAAACCGCGAAGATCCCTTCCAAAAGAGAAGCGGTGAACCATGCCCCGAAAATCAGGAATGCCACCAACGCAAGACAGCGAAAGAATTTTGAATCGGCTTCAAAGCGCTGAATGACGGCCAAGCTTTCTGAGTCATCGTCGTTCAGCCAAGCCTTGCACCACTGAAAGGTGTTGATCGCGTCCTTGGCTTGGAGTGGTTTCAGGGCCTGCTGCCTTATCTTTCCGGCCCGATCAACCGCGATGTCACGTTCGCCCTTGAAAACCAGCCAGATAAGAATTCTTAGGGGCAGCGTTGCCAGCTTATCCTGATGGGCAAGGCGCATGATCTGCTTATTGAGCGTATGTCGTCGCGCCCAGTCGTAGAATTCATCGAACCAGGAGCTCAACAAAAAGATCAGATGGCCCAGCAGGTAGCTCGCAAAAAGAAAAACGAGCAAGGCCTCAGCGCCCTGGATTTCCTTGTAGCGGGCCCCAAGAAAGGTTTCACCGACGGGATCCATCACCAGATAGGCAAGCAAAGCGCCGGGCATGAGAATAGTGAAGAAGTCCATGATGCCAATGAAGAATTTTTGTGGCTCAAAACCCATTCCGCTTCTCCTATGCTGGTTCATCATTCCCGAATCTTGCAGCCTGTCAACTAAAGGTTGAAGATTGGGGCGGGTGTCCGCTTCCACCTTTTCAAAATAACTGCTGAATCATCAAAAGGCTGCCATCGTTCTTTCTGTGGGAGTCTTGGTCCGCTTTGCGGCGATGGCTTCCATTCTGATCCTGTGGAGGCGCAGGCAATAGGTGGTAAAGATTTCGTTACACCGACGACTACTTTCGGGCCGGCCAAGCCAGCACCAACCCACCCGCCGCAATCAGCAAACACCCTGCCAAGGCCCAAAGCCCTGGCCAGCGATCAAACATCGCCGCATCCAAGGCGAGTGCGAAGGCAATCCGCGCATATTGCCAGGGGGCAAGGGCGGAAACCTCCGCCCGCCGCACCGCGCCAGCAAGGAAAAGCAAGGCCGCCGTTTGCAGCAAGGTATAGATCACAACCAGCCCCCAGGTGAGCAGATCGGGGCTCCGCCACAGCACCAGCATCGCTGGCGCCAGCAGCACAACGCCCATCAGCGCGCCTTGGGTGGTGATGTCCTCCGCACTCGCCACATCACGAATGCGCCGCGCCATGACCTGGTAGGTGGCGTAGGACAGCGCGGAGGCGACGGGGATCGCGGCATACCAGGTGAAAAGCTCCCCGCCCGGGCGCACCACCACCAGCATGCCGGCGAAGCCAAGCAGCACGGCAATCCAGCGCCGGGCGGAGACTTGTTCCTTCAGCCACACCGCGCCAAGCGCGGCCAGTATAACGGGTGCGGTGAAACCAAGTGCCGCCGCTTCCGTGATTGGCACCAGCCAATAGCCGATCACGCCAAGGGTTGAGGAAAATATCAGCATCGCCCCTGTCATGCGCTGCGCCCAGGGCCGTGCAGGCAAGGCGATGCGTGTGATGGTCGCGATTGGTGCGGGCTTCACCATGGTCAGCGCCATCACGGAAGCCAGCACCAGGGCTGAACGCAAAAAGGTGATCTCGAAAGGATGCAGGCTTTCCGCCAAAACCTTCGCCAGCGCATAACCAAGGGCGTAAAGGGCCGTGCTCGCCAGCGTAAATAACACCGCGATGGCGTAAGGCGACATGTGTTATCGTTCGTCCGGGTAATCGCGACCAGGTCGCGCCTTATAGGTGGGCATGGACCAGCCGCGCAGAATGGCCGCACCGCGCAGCGCGAAACCGGCAAGCGCGCCGATGGGCAGTGCGATATCGCGCGGCAGCCCGGCAAGGATCAGTGCCACGAAAATCGCTGCCCCAAAGGCCGCTGCGGTGGCGTAGATTTCGCGGCGCAGGATCAGCGGCAGCTCGGCGCAGATGATATCGCGCAAGATGCCGCCGGCGGTTGCCGTGATGGTGCCCATCAGGATCGCGACCCATGGGTCGGCACCCCAGCGCAAGGCTGCTTCAGCCCCGAGCACCGCGAAAATGCCAAGCCCCACCGCATCCGCCCAAAGCAGGGCGAGGAAGCGCCGTTCGACCAGATGCGCGGTGAAAAAGACCAGCAAGGCAACACCGGCGGCCAGCAGCACCATGCCCGGCGCCTTCAGCCAAAAGACGGGCGCGCCAAGAATCAGGTCCCGCAGCGTGCCGCCGCCAAAGGCCGTGACGCAGGCAATCAGGATGAAGCCGACCGGATCAAGCTGCTTGCGCGACGCGCTGAGCGCCCCCGATGCCGCCACTACCGCGACAGCGATCCAGGAAGACAGGGCAACCCCTTCATCAAAGGCGCTCATCTGGTCTTATTCAGCCGCGACGGCGCGGGGTTTGGTGGCATGGCTGCTGGCCCGCGCCCCGCCGGCGCAGAGCAAGGACAAGCCCAGCAACCCAGCCACCACCGGCAGCACCAGCACCGGGTAGCCCATATCAATCAAAAACCCGAGCGGCACGGGCGTAATGGCACCACCCAAAGGCAGGCCAGAGGAGACAAAGCCAAACACCTTCCCGATCTGCCCCGGCGGGCAGGCATCCTTCAGCATCACATCGCGCGGGGTGCGCGAAGCCCCCATGGCGAGGCCGGCCAGCAGGCCAATGCCCGGCAACGCGATCTCAGGCAGCGTCACCAGCCCCAGCACCAGGAACATCGCCATGGCGAAAAGGGTCAGGATGGTGACAAAGCCCATGATTCCGTTGCCCTTGGCGCGGTCCACGAACCAGCCGCCGATCAGCGTGCCGCCCGTCGCACCCGCCATATAGCCCGTCAGCACCATCGAAGCCGTCGCGATGGGTGTCGCCCAAAGCTTGCCCAGCACGGTGATGACAAAGGCCTGGATCCCCGACCCCGCCGCGGCCGAGAGCAGGAAGAAGGCGAAAAACAACAGCATGGGGCGCGAAAGCAGCAATTCGCGGCCCGATTGGCCGGCCTGTTCCGCGGTTTTGGGCTTGGCCTGGTCCTTCAGGATGCGGCTTTGCAACAGGATGGCGCCCACCACCGGCACACCGAGCAGGCCAACCAGCAAAAGCGCTTCCCGCCAGCCCATCACCAGCAACAACAGGGCGATAATGGGCGGCGCCAGGGCAAAGCCCAGATTGCCGGTGAAGGTATGCATGGCAAAGGCGCGGCCCATGCGGTCCTGACGGATGCTGCCGGCGAGGATGGCGTAATCCGCCGGATGGATGACGCTATTGCCAACCCCGGACAGGATCGCGAGCAACCAAAGCGCCCAAACCCCCGGCGCAAAGGCCATGGCCGAGATGGCCAGCGCCATGATCAGCGTGCCCCCCACCAGGAAGGGCCTGGCCCCGTAGCGGTCCACCGCGAAGCCGACCGGGGTTTGCAAAAGCGCCGTCGTGCCGCTCATCAGCGCCACTGTCAGGCCCAATTCGGCATAGGAAGCGCCGAATTCCTCGCGCCAGACCAAAAACAGCGGGGGCAGGCAGAGCATGTAGAAATGGGACAGGAAATGCCCGGTGCCGATCAGGGCGATGATACGGGCATCCTGGCCGGTCCCTGGGGCCTCGGAAGTTGCAGCGCTCATGAGCCCTTCGGCCCCTGTCCAATTGGGCCTTGAAACTGCGCCCCGGTGGTGCATTCGTCAATCTTTTGCGGCCAATATGGCGCGCATCTGCCTCATTTGACGCTATGGCAGGTGCGACTTAGAACAAAGGTCAAGAAATTCACCCGCGCGGCCGCCGCGCGGAGTCGAATTCGTGGAGTAGGGTTGATGGCAAGGATTAAAGATGCGCGGGAAGCGGCCATGGTTGGTCGCCGTTCCGATGGCACACTGACGCGCCGGCCTTTGTCGCCGCATTTGCAAGTCTATGACATGATGCAAATGACGAGCCTGCTGTCCATTCTGCACCGCATCAGCGGTGTGGCGTGGTGCGGTGGGCTGGTGCTGCTGTCCTGGTGGCTGATCGCCGCCGGCACGGGGCAGGGCGCCTTTGCTGCGGCGCAATGGTTCTTCGGGTCCTTCCTGGGCTGGATTGCGCTGTTTGGGCTGATTGTGGCGGCCTGGTATCACACCTGCGCGGGCATCCGGCATTTGTTCTGGGATGCGGGGCGCGGCTTCGCCATGGAAGATGCCTATCGTTCCGGGCGGATGGTGGTGATCGGCACGGCGGTGCTTTCCGTGATCACCTTTCTGCTGATCCTGATCTGAGGAGGCATCACCATGGCTGAAGACAGCGCCTCTATCCGTTCGCTCCGCAGCCCCTTGGGGCGCGTGCGTGGCATGGGCTCCGCCAAGGGGGGCACGCATCATTGGTGGATGCAGCGCGTGACCTCCATCGCGCTGCTGCCGCTTTCGATCTGGCTGATCTTTTCGCTTTCGCGCCTGATGGGCGCCGAATATGCGGTTGTATTGGAATGGATCGGCAATACCTTCAATGCGGTCTTGCTGCTGGCGTTCCTGACCGCGGCGTTTCACCACGCGGCGGCTGGTTTGCAAGTGGTGATTGAAGATTACATCAGGGGCGATTTGCAGCGCTTTGCGCTGATTTGCGCGGTGAATGGGCTTGCCATTTTGTTATGGCTGGCAACGACACTGAGCGTGTTGCGCATCGCGCTTTGAGTTTTGGTTGAGGTTTTCAGCGGGTCCGGGGCGTATTCCCCGCCGCCTGGCAGGATGAGATGAAGCAATGAACGCGATCAGCAAGCCTTCCAATGGCGCCTATCGGATTGTGGACCATACCTATGATGTGGTGGTGGTGGGCGCCGGCGGCGCCGGGCTGCGCGCCACGTTTGGCATGGGCGCGGCGGGGTTGAAGACCGCCTGCATCACCAAGGTCTTCCCAACGCGCAGCCATACTGTCGCCGCGCAGGGCGGCATTGGCGCCGCGCTTGGCAATATGGGCGAAGATGATTGGCGCTGGCACATGTATGACACCGTGAAGGGGTCTGACTGGCTGGGCGACCAGGACGCCATTGAATATATGTGCCGCGAGGCGATCCCCGCGGTGATTGAGCTGGAACATTACGGCGTGCCCTTCAGCCGCACCGAAGATGGCCGCATCTATCAGCGTCCCTTCGGTGGCCATATGCAGGATTACGGCAAAACGCCGGCGATGCGCGCCTGTGCGGCGGCTGACCGCACGGGGCATGCCATTCTTCACACGCTCTATCAGCAATCCTTGAAGCATGGCTGCGAGTTCTTCGTCGAGTATATCGCGCTTGATTTGATCATGGATGATGAGGGCGTGTGCCGTGGCGTGACGGCCTGGTGCCTGGAAGATGGGTCCATCCATCGCTTCCGCGCGCAAAGCGTGGTGCTGGCGACGGGTGGGTATGGCCGGGCCTATTTCTCCTGCACTTCGGCCCATACCTGCACCGGTGATGGTGGCGGGATGGTGCTGCGTGCTGGCCTGCCGCTTCAGGATCAGGAATTCGTGCAATTCCACCCAACAGGGATTTACGGCGCGGGCTGCCTGATCACCGAAGGCGCGCGCGGTGAAGGTGGCTATCTGACCAATTCGGAAGGCGAGCGTTTCATGGAACGCTATGCGCCGACAGCGAAGGATTTAGCGAGCCGCGACGTTGTCTCCCGCGCCATGTCCATGGAAATCCGCGAAGGGCGCGGTGTGGGGCCGCAGCGCGATCATATCCATCTGCATCTGGAACATCTGGGCGCGGAAATCCTGCATGAACGCCTGCCGGGGATTTCCGAGACCGCCAAGATTTTCTCGGGCGTGGATGTGACGAAGGAACCCATCCCCATCCTGCCGACCGTGCATTACAATATGGGCGGCATCCCCACGAACATCCACACCGAAGTGCTGAACCCGACCGCGAAGGATCAGGACCGCGTGGTGCCGGGGCTGATGGCGGTGGGTGAAGCCGCTTGCGTTTCCGTCCATGGCGCGAACCGGCTTGGCACGAATTCGCTGCTTGACCTGGTGGTGTTTGGCCGCGCCGCCGCGCATCGCGCCGCTGAGACCATCAAGCCCGGCGCATCCCAGCCGCCGCTGCCGCCCAAGGCGGGGGAAGCGAGCCTTGATCGCTTTGATCGCGTGCGCAACGCCAAGGGCGGCACAAATGTCGCCGAACTGCGGCTCGCCATGCAGCGCACCATGCAGACCCATGCGGCGGTGTTCCGCACGTCAGAATTGCTCAAGGAAGGGGTTGAGAAAATGGCGCAGGTCGCGGGCAGCTATGGCGATATCAAAATCGCCGATCGCAGCCTGATCTGGAACAGCGATCTGGTGGAAGCGCTTGAGCTTGATAACCTGATTGGCAATGCGATCACCACGGTGGTCGGCGCCGAAGCGCGCAAGGAAAGCCGCGGCGCCCATGCGCATGAGGATTTCCCCGAGCGTGACGATGATACTTGGATGAAGCACACGCTGGCTTGGGTGAATGACAAGCGCGAAGTGAAGCTTGATTATCGCGATGTGAAGATGCGCACTTTGACGAATGAAGTGCAGGTCTTCCCCCCCAAGGCGCGGGTTTACTGACCATGCAGGCGCCGCAAAGGAGAGCATCTTCGGCTGCTCGCCCGGCGGCCACAAGTTTTGGCATTGGCCATAACAGAGTATCGCTGAGGAGTCCGAGCATGTATGCAATCTCGTTCGATATGGACACCACGGCGTTACAGGCTGGCGACAGCGGGGCGAGTTGGCAAAACGCTTATAGTGATATTCGCAGAATTCTGGCGCGCTACGGTTTTGAACGGCAGCAAGGAAGTGTCTATTTCGGAGATGATACCGTGGATGCCGTGAAATGCGTCATCGCTGTCCAGGAATTGACGCGCGAATTTGCCTGGTTTGGCCCCTGTGTCAGAGACATCCGTATGCTTCGCATCGAGGACAATAATGATCTGCGCCCGGCTATTGATGCCATAAGTGGCGCTTAAGAGGATCTTGCATTATGGCCACCTTTACCCTGCCCAAGAATTCGACCATCGGCACCGGCAAGACGCATAAGGCGCCCGCCGGCGCGAAGAAGGTGAAGAATTTCAAGATTTATCGCTGGGACCCTGATTCCGGCGAAAATCCGCGCAATGACACTTATGAAATTGACCTTGAGCAATGCGGCCCGATGGTGCTGGACGCGCTGATCAAGATCAAGAATGAGGTGGACAGCACGCTCACCTTCCGGCGTTCCTGCCGGGAAGGGATTTGCGGTTCATGCTCCATGAATATTGACGGGTTGAATACACTCGCCTGCCTCAAGCCCATTGATGAGGTGAAGGGCGATGTGCGCATCAATCCGCTGCCGCATATGCCGGTGGTGAAGGATCTGGTGCCGGATCTGTCGCAAATCTATGCGCAGCTCCGCAGTGTGGAGCCCTGGCTGAAGTCAGACACGCCCCCGCCGCCCGATGCGGAGCGCCTGCAATCCAAGGAAGAACGCGCAAAGCTGGATGGCTTGTGGGAATGCATCCTGTGCTTCTGCTGCTCAACCTCCTGCCCATCCTATTGGTGGAATGGGGACCGCTATTTGGGCCCGGCGGTGTTGTTGCAGGCCTATCGCTGGATTGCGGATTCCCGCGATGAAGCAACCGGGGAACGGCTGGACAATCTGGAAGACCCCTTCCGGCTGTATCGCTGCCACACCATCATGAATTGCACGCGCACCTGCCCCAAGGGGCTGAACCCGGCGCAGGCGATTGGTGAGATCAAAAAGCTGATGGTGGAACGCCAGGGGTAATGCCCTGACGTTGGGGCGCTTTGCTGAGCGTCCCGTCGCACCGGGGATTTGTGTCACGCTGGGCGCCGCCCCCTGGACAGGGAAGGGGGTGGATTGCAGAAAACGCCCATGGTTGCCCCCATCACCTTTGCTGCCCCGCATGCCTTTCTTGGCGCCCGCGCGCATGATCGCAGCGCTGCCTTTTGCGTGGCCGGCGTGCCGCTTGATATTGGCACGACCAACCGCGCCGGCGCGCGTGACGGCCCGCGCGCCATCCGCGCCGCAGCGCGTATGCTGACCGATGGGCGCCACCCGATCAGCGGCGCCAAGCCAGCCGCGCTTGACCTTTCCGATCTTGGGGAATTTGAAATCGCCCTTGGTGATATGGAAAAAAGCCTGGCGCTGATTGAAGAACAGGCGGCGGGGCTTGCCCATCTGGTTGCCTTTGGCGGGGAACACAGCATCACGCTGGCCCTGTTGCGCGCACTGAAAAAGCGGCTCGGTGTGCCGCTCGGCCTGCTGCATGTGGATGCGCATATGGATACGGGCGAGGATAATTTCGGCCAAAGCTTCGCCCATGGCACGGTGTTTTGGCACGCCCTCAATGAAGGGCTGGTGGAACCGCGGCGCATGGTGCAGGTGGGCATCCGCGCGCCCGCCTGGCCGGAGAATTACGCCTGGACGCGCGACCAGGGCGCCACCATCCTCTCCGCGCAGGATGTGCATCAGGCGCCGATCAATTCGGTGATTGCCCAAATTCGCGAGGTGCTGGGCAGCGGCCCCTGCTATCTTTCCTTTGACATTGACGGGCTTGATCCCGCCTTCGCGCCCGGCACCGGCACGCCGGAAATTGGCGGCCTGGCAAGCTGGCAGGCCCAGGCGATCTTGCGCGGCATGGCGGGGGTGGATTTTCGCGGCGCGGATTTCGTGGAAGTCGCACCGGCCTATGATGTCGCGGAAATCACCGCCCTCGCCGCTGCCACCATGGCTTGGGAGTATTTGTGCCTGTTTGCCAAGCAGAAATGATCATCCGAAGGCTTGCTGCATAGGGCACTTTTTTGGCCCAGAACCCCTGGCGCCGCAGCCGGAACCCGCGTTAGGCTTCCCCTCAAGAACTCCGGGAGGCCACCGTGAACATCCCCATCAAAACCCTGCTGGCCGCCTTGATTGCGCTGCCCTTCGCCATGGGCACGCCAAGCGCTCAGACGCTGACCGTCGGGATTGCCGCGCCGGTCACAACCATTGACCCGCATTTTCACAATGTCGGGCCGAATAATGCGCTGACGCATCATATTTTTGATCGGCTGGTGGAACGCGATGAGCGCGCCCGCCCGCAGCCGAGCCTGGCCGAAAGCTGGCGCGTGGTTTCGGATACGGTGTGGGAATTCAAGCTTCGTCGCAATGTCACCTGGCATGATGGCAAGCCCTTCACCGCCGATGATGTGGTCTTCACCTTCGCCCGCGTTCAGGCCGGTATTCCCAATAGCCCCGGCGGCTTTGGCGGATTTCTGCGCGCCATCGCCAAGGTTGAAACGCCCGATCCGCATACGCTGATCATCCACACCAAGGCGCCGCATCCGCTGATGCCGCTTGATCTTGCTTCGGTCTGCATTGTCGCCCGCCATGCGGCGACCGGCGCGACGAGTGAGGATTTCAATACCGGCAAGGCCGCGATTGGCACCGGGCCATACCGTTTGGCAGCCTATCGTTCCGGTGATCGTGTGGAATTGGCGCGGTATGATGGCTATTGGGGGCCGAAGGAACCCTGGGCGCGCGCCACGCAACGCTTCCTGCTGAATGATGGTTCCCGTACTGCTGCCTTGCTGGCGGGTGATGTGGATATGATTGAGCAAATCCCCACCAGCGATCTGGCGCGGCTCAGGCGTGATGCGCGCATCACGGTAACGGAAGTGCCGAGCCTCCGCACTGTTTATATGGTGCCGGATTATTCGCGTGATGGCGGAACGCCGCTGATCACGGATAATAACGGCACGCCTTTGACAGTGAACCCCTGGAAGGATGCGCGCGTCAGGCGAGCGCTTTCCATGGCGATCAACCGCGATGCGCTGGTGGAACGCGTGATGGAAGGGGCGGCGACGGCCACCGCGCAATGGCTGCCGGCGGGAACCTTTGGCTATAACCCCGCCGTGAAGCCCAGGCGCTTTGACCCCGATGGGGCGAAGCGGCTTTTGGCCGAAGCGGGCTATCCGGACGGCTTCCGCATCACGCTGCATACGCCCAATGACCGCTGGGCAAATGATGCGCGGATTTCTCAGGCTGTGGCACAAATGTGGACACGCATCGGCATTCGGACCCAGGTGGATGCCGCCCCCTGGACAGCCTTTGTGCCGCGTCGGACCCGGGTTGAATATGCGATGCAGCTTGGCGCCTGGGGAAGCTCAACCGGGGAAGCCTCCAACTTCCTTGTCAATTCAGTCGCGACCCGTGACCGTGAACGTCTGACAGGCGCCAATAACAATGCGCGGTTTTCAAGCCCGGTGTTCGATGAATTCGCCGCGCGCGGCTCGGCCACCCTGGATGACGCCGCGCGGGAGAAGATTTGGCATGAAGCGATTGTCCGCTATGCGGAAGAAGAACCCCTGATCCAGTTGATTCAGTATCTGAACACCTGGGGTTTGCGTAAGGGCTTGAACCATACGCCGCGCATGGATGAAAGGACTCTGGCGATGGGGGTGCGCCAGACGCCCTGATGCGCGCTTATTCGGAGGCTTCCGCAATTTCCAGGTGAACCGCGCCATTCTGCCGAACACGCGCCCATTGCGGCGCGCCACGCCGGCAACGATCAGCGAATAGGGTGCTACCGGGGGCGGTGACTTCAAGCTTGCTATGGACGCGGCAGATGATCCGCGTATTCACGTGCCGCGGTGACGCTCCATGCCAGCGCAATATCGCGCGGCCCCAATCGCCATAGGTCTCAAAATGCTGCACCAGGTATCGCGCTGCCCAATCTGCGGCCCGAGGCGGGTCAAGCGGCCAATCATCGCCCCGCTTTACATGGACCCCGGCATTGATCTGAAAACATCCAGCCATGCCGCGCGTGCCGGCGGAGGTCAGCAGCCGGCGCGCTTCTTCGCGTGTTTCCGGGAAATGGGCGCGGCCACGCAGATTGAGCGCATAGGCATGCAGCCCGCTTTCATTGAGCGCTATGGCCGTCAGCAGCCCTTCCGGCAAGCCATGGGTGATTTCAGCCTCCCGCGTGGCAGCCAGGCAAGCGGCGCGGGGTGAGGAGGCCTCACGCGGGGGCGCATCTGCCAGTTGGGTAACCGGCGGGGGCATTTCGGCGCATGCGGTGCCAAGAAGGCCAAGCAAAAGAACCAACGGCATGGCCGAGGCGCGGCGCGCTTTGCTGAGAGAGAGCCTGAAGGCCGCAAGGGCCGAATACCCGGAGGAACGAAACCTTGGGGGGCGGGCGGTCCGCAGCAAAGCACGCTGGAGCACCACACCAACTCGCCGGCCCGGGGGCGCCGACGCAGCCTTGGTGAACGTCATCTGATTTGGATAATTGAGAATGAGAAGAAATGCAAACAAAAAAACCGTAGGATAGGATAGAGGAATTTTAATAAATTAAGGCAAGAAAGAGGCAAAATAAATGATAAGCAAAAATTCAGTAAATAAATCAAAATATCAAACTGCAGTTCAAATATACATATTTTTTTCTCGAATAAAAACAAAATTACGCCGAGTTATTTGGGGTATAACCTAATAATTCATTTTTGTGCGAAATTTTCTTGATCGCTTGGGGCCTCCAAGGACCTCGGGCAGAAAGCCCGTAAGCAATTCAAAACAAAGCATGGTTGCTCAGCCGCAGCGCGCGCTCACCTTGCCAATGCCGGTGAAGCGCGCTGTCAGATGCGCGCCAGCCTTCAACCCAACCACCGGGGCGCCAAGCCCCGCCACCACCAGCACCGCACCCGCGGGCAGGCCGCCCAAGCGCCGGGCTTCCGCCGCTGCCTGGGCGAAGGCCGCCTGCAAATCGAAAGGCCTGCCCCGAGCCGCGCCTTCACCTTCAATCAGCGCGACACGGCTTGGTGTTTCAGGCATGGGGCGGCGCTTGCCGATCACCAGCAGCCCAAGCCCGGCCAGATCAGCGATTTCCGCCAGGCGATCCGCAGGCCCTTGCGTGAAGCGACTGGCGCTGATGTCCAGCGCCGGGTGGATGGCGGTGATCTCGGGCGGCGTTGTCGCCTCAGGCTCCAAAGCGGCGCCAAGCACGCCAAGCAAGGCGGCCGAGGCACGGCCATGGCGCATGATTTCCACCGCCAGGCTGGCACCATCATCCAGGAAGCGCGCTTCCAGCACCGGCCCGGTGATCAGGCTGCCATCGGCTGCCGGCGCAAGGCGCAAGCCGCAAGGAGCAAAGCCCAGCCGCGCCAGAACGCCGCCGGCCACTTCCTCGGCGTCATCCTGGCTCACGGGCGCCATGCCTGCCGGCAGGGGCGCCAGCGGATTGCCGGTTTCAAAGGCCTCGGCAAGATTGCCGATGGCGCGCTCCATCATGTCCTGATCCATGGTCAATCGGCGATCCGCGGCACTTCATCCTCCTGGAAGCCACCCTCCGGCGGGACATCCAACTGGATGGGCGTGCCGCTGACAGGCGTAAAGCCATAAAGCTGCTCGGGCAGCCAGGTGACCAGGCCGGGGAAGGCATAGATCATCAGCATGCACATGATGACAATGTAGATGAAGGGCATGCAGCCCCGGAAAATATCTTCCAAGCGCACATGCTTTGGCGCCACCCCCTTCAGATAGAAGGCGGCCATGGCGACCGGCGGCGACAGGAAGGAAGTTTGCAGGTTCAGCGCCACCATCACGCCGAAGAACAGCGGATCAACGCCGAAATCATCCAAAAGCGGCAGGAAGATCGGCACGAAAATCACGATGATTTCCGTCCATTCCAAAGGCCAGCCCAGGATGAAGATCAGCAACTGCGCCAGGATCATGAAGGTGAAGGTATTGAGCGGCAGGGATTTGAAGAATTGCTCCACCAAATCCTGCCCGCCGAGATAACCGAAGACGGATGAGAAAATCGCGCTCCCCACAAAGAGCCAGCACACCATGGCCGAGGTGCGCGCTGTCAGGAAGACGCTTTCCTTGAGCTTGGCGAAGGAAAAGGACCGATAGGCGATGGCAAGGATGATGGACCCAAGGCTGCCCATGGCCGCGGCTTCGGATGGTGTCGCAAGCCCCATCAGGATCGCGCCCAGCACCATGGCGATCAGCGCGGCCAACGGGATGAAGGATGTCAGCAGCGAGATCGCGATCCTGTAGAAGGGGATATTCACTTCCTCTGGCGGCAGGCGCGGGGCCATTTGCGGCTTCACGATCGCGATGCCCATGGCATAGAGGATGTAAAGCCCCGCCAGCATCACGCCGGGAATGAAGGCAGCGGCATAAAGCTGCACCACCGAAACCCCCGCCGTTGCGCCAAACAGGATCAGCATGATGGAAGGCGGGATCAGGATGCCAAGGCAGCCGCCGGCGCAAATGACGCCTGATGCCAGCCTCACATCATAGCCCGCGCGGAGCATGGCCGGGAAAGCGAGCAAGCCCATCAGCGTGACCACTGCGCCCACAATCCCGGTTGCGGTTGCAAACAGCGCGCAAGTCGCAAGCGTTGCAACCGCCAGGGAGGCCGGAATATTGCCGCTGGCCATCTGCAAGGATCGGAATAGCCGGTCCAGGATATTGGCGCGTTCGATGATGTAGCCCATGAAGACGAAAAGCGGCACGCTGATCAGCACATCGTTCGACATCACCGCATAGGTGCGCTGCACCAGCAAATCGAAGATGCGCCCTTCCATGCCAAGATAGCCAAAGAACAGGCCCATCGCCATCAGCGTGAAGGCGATTGGGAAGCCCAGCATGATGAAGAACAGAAACAGAAAAAGCTGCGTGAGCCCGAGCATCCCATCGGTCATGGCGCGTCAGCCCTTCTTCGCGTTTTCAACAGGAATTTGGCCGGAATTGGCCAAGCGGCGGGCCAATTCCTCGGGGTCCTGTTCGGCGGCGGCGGCAAGGATTTGCTGTTCCAATTCCTCAACATCCGAAAGCCGCTTCGGCCAGGCGCCTTCGCGGATGCAGCGGATGCAGCGCACCACTTCCACAATGCCTTGCAGCAGCAGCAGCACACCCACCACCGGGATCAGGAATTTGAAGGGCCAGATCACAGGCCCGGTTGGGCTGAACATGGACCTTTCATTCTGCGCGAAGCTTTGCGCAAAGAAGGTCCAGCCGGAAATCATGAAGGCGAAAATCGCCGGAAAGAAGAACAGGATGTAGAGCACCAGATCAAGCTTCGCCTGATTCTGAGGCTTGAAATTCCGATAGAGAAAATCGCCCCTGACATGCCCGTTGCGCGACAGCGCATAGGCACCGGCCATCATGAACAATGTGCCATACAGCATATAGGAAGTGTCATAGGCCCAGGTGGTCGGCGCGCGGAAGGCGTAGCGCATCACCACTTCATAAGTGACGACAAAAGTCAGTACCAGGATGCTCCAGGCGAAGGTCTGGCCAACCAGGGTGCTGAAGCGATCAATGCCAAGAAGCAATCGCTGCATGATGTGGGCTTTCGATCACGGCCCCAGGAAATGGGGCACCAAAAAGGGTGCGGGCCGAAACCCGCACCCTGTCAGTTACGTTTAGCGCGTGCCGAAGAAGTGATTATAGGAAATCACCGGGCTCGCTTCATAGCGCAGGAAGAAGCTGCCAACACGGCGGCACCAGTCGCGCTGGCTGTCACAGACCTTCTTGAAGAAGGGGCCGGCGGCGGGTGATGAGGCATCGCCTTCATACTTCGTCACCACGCGATTCCAGGCTGCGAGCTGCGCGTCCAGCACCGGGCGCGGCGTTGGGCGCACCTGCACGCCCTGCTGCTGCGCCATGGCCAGCAGATCGCGCGAATAGCGATCCTGCAGCTTCCAGGACATATCTGCAGATGCGCTTTCTGAGGCGAATTTGATGATCGCCTGATGCTCGGCCGGCAGGGCAGCATACTTCGCCTTGTTGAACAGCACTTCGAAGCTTTCGGTGCGCTGGTGGAAGGACTGGATCATGTAGACCTTCGCCACATCCGGGAAGCCAAGCACGCGGTCGGAGGACGGGTTGTTGAATTCCGCCCCGTCAATGACGCCGCGTTCCAAAGCGGGCACAATTTCACCGCCGGGCAGCGAGACCACCGCCGCGCCGAGTTCGGCGAACAAATCCGCCGCCAGACCAACGGTGCGATACTTCAGGCCGCGAATCTGCTCTGGCCGCTCGATCACGTTCTTGAACCAGCCAAGCGGCTGCGTCGGCATCGGGCCGGTCATGAAGGAGACGACATTCACCTTCACATGATCGTTCAGAAGCTCATTATAGAGCGCTTCGCCGCCGCCATAATGATACCAGCCAAGAAGCTGGTTCGCATCACCGAACCAGGGGGGCGAGGTGCCGAACAGCGAAAACGCCTTGTTCTTGCCGAACCAATAGGCCGGCACGCCATGGCCGCCATCAAGCGTCCCGGCGCTGACGGCATCCAGCAGCTGGAAGGCGCCAACCACGGCGCCGGCGGCAAGCAATTCAAGGCGCAAGCGCCCGCCCGCCATGTCATTCACGCGGCGGACAAAATCGCCCGCGAATTCGTGGAAGATGTCGCGCTGCGGCCAGGTGGACTGGAAGCGCAGCGTCACCGTCTGGGCGCGGCTGACATTGGGGGTGGCAAGCACGGCAACACCCGCCCCTGTGGCAGCCGCCGCCTTCAAGAAACCGCGCCGCGCAGGCGCTTCGATGGTTGAACCGGTCATTTGCTTCTCCCTATGTGGTGCCCCCCGGCAGGCTGGGGCGTGGCTTCACAAGGGCGTGACATATGGGTGACCGGTAGATGACGCAATGTTTTTTTGCAGCGCCAGCGGTCTGTCGGGCTATTTGGTCACAAAGGCCTTTTCCACCACATAGCTGCCGGGGGCGTTATTGGACCCCTCCGTAAAGCCGCGGGCTTCCAGCATGGCCTTGCAATCGCGGTTCATCGCCTCAGACCCGCAAAGCATCACGCGGTCATGGGCGGGGTCCAGCGCCGGCAGGGCCAGATCGGTGAAAATCCGCCCACTTTCGATCAAATCCGTGATCCGCCCCTGGGTTGGGAAGGGCTCCCGCGTCACGGAGGGGTAGTAGCGGAGCTTGCCGGCGATGATTTCGCCCAGGAATTCATGCTGCGCCAGGTCGCGTTCGAACATCTCCCGATACGCCAATTCCGCCACCTGCCGCACGGTATGCGCCACCACCACCGTGCCATAGCGTTCATAGACATCAGGCTCACGCGTCAGACTAAGGAAAGGGGCGAGGCCCGTGCCGGTGGCGAGCATCCAAAGGCTCCGTCCCGGCAGCAGATTATCCGTCACCAAGGTGCCGGTGGGCTTGCGGCCAATCAGCACCGTATCGCCTGGCTTGATGTGTTGCAGGCGTGACGTGAGTGGCCCGTTCTGCACTTTGATGGAGAGAAACTCCAAAGCCTCATCCCAGGTCGGGCTTGCCATGGAATAGGCGCGCACCAGAGGTTTGCCTTCCACCATCAGGCCGATCATGGCGAATTCCCCGGCGCGGAAGCGAAAGGCGGTATCGCGCGTGCAGCGGAAGGAAAACAGCCGATCCGTCCAATGATGCACATGCGTCACACGCTCCCCGAAATAGGCGGCGGGGATGGCGGGGGCAGGGGAAGGGGCCGTGTTCATCCGATCATTTTTGCGGCGGCGCGGCGCGGCGCGCAACCGTCAATCATGGCTTGCAAGGCCTGCGCGGTCTGTTTCATGTGGCGGGATGGAAAACCTGCCCGAAGGCGTCCCCTGCGACCCCGCCACCAATCCCCCGCTCGGCCCGCTGGTGGATGCCACGCCGCGGCCCTTGCCGGCGCGCATTGCCCATAAGGGGCAATCGGTGGATTTGGAACCGCTGCACATTCGCCATGCCGATGATCTTTGGCGCGCGGCGGAACGCGACACCAGCGGCGAAGGCTGGGCCTATATGGGCTATGGGCCTTTCCGCGATGCGGCGGCCATGCGCGCCCATGTCGCTGGCTTCGCGGTGACGCATGACCCGATCGCCTGGGCCATCCGCCCGCATCGCACCGGCACGGTGGATGGCTGGCTGACGCTGATGCAGATTGCCCCCGCCCATGCGGATATCGAGATTGGCAATATCTGGTTCTCACCCCGCATGCAGCGCACCCGCGCGGCGACGGAAGCGATGTTCCTGCTGATGCGCCATGCCATGGATGATCTGGGCTATCGGCGCCTGGTGTGGAAATGCAATGCGCTCAATATGCCATCGCGCCGCGCCGCTGCCCGGCTTGGCTTTACCTATGAGGGCACGCATCGCGCGCATTTGGTGGTGAAGGGCAGGCGCCGGGATACGGCGTGGTTTTCGATGATTGCCGAAGAATGGCCTGTGCGTAGAGATGCGATCGCCGCCTGGCTCGATGCTGCCAATTTCGGCCCGGATGGCCGCCCGCGCCGGTCGCTTGCCAGCTTTCGCGGGGATGAGGCGTGACTGCGGGTGGCCGCGATATGGCTGGGCTTTCATGACCTGGGTGTTGGTCTTTCCTCAGTTTTTTGGAGGTCTGACCATGAATATCTCCCCAAGCCTGGGCGAGATCGGCTGCTGGGCGCTGATTTTCGCGGCTGTGGCTTATGTCGTGGCCAAGCGCTTTGGTGAGCCTGCGGCCTTTGTCGCCGCCGGAATTGCGGCGCTGACCGTAAAGGCGGCCTTGCTCGACCTTACCTGATCAATAAGGCGCCGGACCTCCTTACCCGAGGCTAGGTAGCCAGTTCCTAAGCCTGATGTGTCGGGACCGGCCTGCCCCCGTGTCCCGATTTTTTTCGCCCTTGCCTCACCCGCCCGGCTGGCGCAGTTTCCGCGCGATTTACCGCATAGGGGAGCTTGCGATGGCCGAAGATACTGTTGGCGCCTTCATTCCGGGTGAGCGCACAATCCGCGCGGGCGCCGCTGCCGGCCCGCTTGCGGGTCTCAGCTTTGCTGCCAAGGATTTGTTCGATGTGGCCGGCACCGTCACCGGCTATGGCAATCCCGATTGGGCAGCGACGCATGCGCCGGCCACGCGCGATGCGCTGGTGATCACGCAGCTTTTGCA
>JBIKXA010000045.1:0-20789 GCA_044356015.1 Roseomonas sp. | reverse complement strand
CGGCTGCGCCGGCCCAAGAAACCACCACCAGCGGCCCCAAGACTTGGCTGATGGAAAAGATCATGGTCAGAAAGGAAAGCACCGCCACACCAGGCACGCCCGCAATGGCAAGGCCAATGCCCATCAGTGCTGCCTGGATGATTCCCGTGCCAACAATGCCCCAGGCCACACCACGCACCGCGCCTTCCGCCGCCGCGACTGCATTTCGTCCTGCTTCGCCACCAAGACGCGTGGCAATGTCCGTCACCTCATGCGCCAGCTTGTCGCCACTGACCCAGAAGGCAGTGGCGACAATCAGCGCGAGCAGGATTTGCACCACGCTCGCTGCCGCTGCCTGGCCGATCTCCACCAAAAGGCTGGTGATGCGCCCGGTGTAGGGCGCCAGCAACTCGGAAAAATCGCCCTGAACCTGCAGCAATTGCGGCCACCCATTGCTGATGGCGCCACCCACCAAAGGAAGCCCAGCAAGCCAGGCGGGCGGTGCCTCGGGCAGGTCCGCCAATACTTCGCGCGCCACTTTGGACGCATTGGCGATCTGCCCGCCCAATTCCGGCGTAAGCGCAAGCGCTGGAATGGCGACGGCAAGGACCAGCACCAACAGCATCAGCGTGGCAGCGATACCGCGCGGAATGCCCCGGTTCACCATCGCATCCCTGAGCGGCCAGGTGCCGATGGCGATAAAGGCCCCGAAAGCAATGGCAAGGCCGAAGGGCTCCAGCACACGGATAACGCCGTAAAGCAGCAAGGCAAGCAGCAGCAACACCGCCGCCCTTTCGGCGAGCATGGCGGTTTGCGTATGGCGCGTGGGCGAAGGCCTGGGCGATTCGGCGTCTGGCATGGTTTGCTCCTGCAACCATACCCAAGCACAGGCAGGGGCCTTGGGGAAAGCGCCCCTCTGGGTTCAGGCCTGGACGGCGCTGCGCTTGATGGCGAGGCCGCTGGCAAGGCTATGGCGCGCCCTGACCCTTTCCTCCTGCGAAGAAATCGCCAATTCAATTTCAATCAACGCCTGTTCGACCCTTTCGATGTCGGATCTTTCATCCGGTATTTGCATGACCAGGCCGGCGGCATAGTGCAGCCCAAGGGTCAGGCAGCCGGTATGTAAGCCCTTGAGGCGCCCGACCACATCCTGCACGTCCTGAAGATTTTTGGACCGCCTGAGGTCGCGCGCGAAAACTGCGCATTGCCCGCGGAGTGAATAGAGATAAGTCATCAACTGATCCGGCGCGATATTCAGCCGATTCAATGTTGCTGACGGTGGTTCGGCAATCCTCTCCCAAGCGGCATTGAGGATTTTTTGCAGCGAACCGCGCGCCTCACGCGCATGAAAGGGTTTGACGATGTAATGGCTGATGCCAAGCGTTACCGCCTTCCTGACCGTATCCAGGTCTGACGCTGCCGTGACCAGAACGAAGGGGATATCCTTATGGCGCGAAGACGCGCGCACGCGCTTCAACAGATCAATGCCGGAAAGACGTGGCATTTGCACATCGCAGCAGCAGATCATGGGGGCTGGCCCCATTTCCAGCTTTTCCCAGGCATCCTGCCCATCCACCGCTTCAACGACCTTCAATTCAATGAAGCTGCGCATCAGGTCAGCCAGGGCCATACGCGATACAATGTCATCATCAACGACAAGTGCTCTCATCCTTCGGCCCCTTTTGCCACTTCCACCAGCATCGCGCGAAGGCGCGGAATATCCGTTGCAAGCGTGTCCCAATCATGATGATTGGCCAGTTTTTCCATCTCAGCGCTCAGTTTCACAAGCTCACCCTTTGGCCAGATGAAACCCGCGCTGCCCTTGATGCTGTGAAAAAGCTCCGCCAGCCTTTGCAGATCCTGCTGGGCGCAGGCCTCATCAAAGGCGCTGATTCGCAGTGACAAATCCTCGCGAAAGGCGGTTTTCAGGCGATCGCGCAAGTTTACTGTCGGGTGATTTGCGGATTTGGGTGGCTGTATCAGGTTGATTCCCGCGACAGGGGTGTCTGATACTTGGGCAATACCGAAAATCTGTGCCAAAGCATCATGATCTTCCCGCAGGAGTGGCAGAAGCCTCGCCCCTTCCGCAAGCCGCTTTTCAATCACCCTGGTCAGGCTTTGGTGCAGTTGCGCCTCATCAATCGGTTTGACCAGAAAATCATCGGCGCCGCAGGATAGGTAGAATTGTCGGCTTTCATCGCCGGCATTGGCTGTCAGCATGATGATATGGATATTCGGATTGGGGATATGGAATCGTCCATCGCCCCCCGAACGGATCAGGCGGATTGCTGTTGCGCCATCCATTTCAGGCATGCGGCCATCCATCAGGATCAGGTCGAAGCCGCGCAGCGGGAGAGCTTCCAGCGCCTTGCGGCCATTTTCCACAAATTCAGCCCTATGGCCCAATTCTTCCACCAATCCCTGGATGATCAATTGATTTGGCAGGAAATCCTCGGCGCAAAGAATTTGCAGCTGGTGCGAATGCGGCAGCAATTGCGCAGGCTGGCTTTGGACAGCCGTGGTGCCGAGCCTGAATGGAATGGTGAAGGTGAAAGAGCTGCCTTGCCCGAGCTGACTGGTCAGATGAATTTCACCCCGCATCAAATCTACGATCTGCCGACAAATGGCAAGCCCAAGACCAGTGCCGCCGAAGCGCCTGGTGGTTGACGTATCCGCCTGGTTGAATTTCTGGAAAAGCCTTGATTGCGCTTCGGGTGAAATGCCAATGCCCGTATCCGTCACCTGAAAGCAGATATGGCAATTCTCTTCCTGCCGTTCCTGCAGTGCGACCTTGAGCGATACCCCACCATGATCGGTGAATTTGATGCCATTGCCGATCAGATTGAGCAGGATTTGCTTGATGCGGGCCGGGTCGCCTTCCAGCGTATCGGGCACCTGATCGTCAATGCCGACATCCAGGGAGATATTCTTGGCCTCCGCACGTTCGGCAAGCAGGGCAACGCTGTCGCCAACCAGACTGCGTAGCGAAAAATCCACAGATTCAAGAACAAGTTTTCCTGCCTCAATCTTTGAGAAATCGAGGATATCGTTCAATAACTCCAGCAGGAACTCGGCATTGGTCTTCGCCATATCCAGATGCTTGCGCGTTTTCTCGCGCAGTTCCGGATCGCGCAGCGCCAGCCTTTGCATGCCGATCACCGCCGAAAGGGGCGTGCGAATCTCATGGCTCACCATCGCCAGGAATTCATCCTTGGCGCGGGCGGCGTTTTCTGTTGCCGCCTTGGCGGAGATTGTTTCAGCCAGGCCGTTCCAGACATCCTGCTCAAGCTGCTTGCGGGTTGTGATATCCTCAATGATGCAAAGACAGGAATTTTCCGCACCCGGCGCGACAATGCGCGAAATGCCGACCTTCAGCCATAGCCGCGCACCATCATCGCTTTCGAATTCGGTTTCCACATGGTCATCGCCATGTTCATTGCCCTCGCCCCATACGGATTCCATGTAGAAATCATAGGCCTGTTTGTCGGACAGGATGCGCGAAACCGGCTCGCCCAGCAGGCCTGCCATTGGCGTTGCCAGAATTTCGGTGAGTTTCGGATTTGCCTTGGTCACGAAGCCATTGGTTACCAACATCAGGCCAAGTGGTACCGTATCGAAGAAGGCCTGATCCTGTTGCAGAAGATTGATGAAGGTCTGAAAACGCGCCTTGGCGGCAAGATGCTGCTGCCCGCCACTGCTGTTCGTAATATCCTCAAAGGTCGCGATCACAAGGCGCCCAGGACGCGAAGTGTCCAGGCGGCCATTGAACAGCACAAGCTGAGCGCCCGCCGGGGTCTGGCGCAGCAATTCAACCGTCTGGCATTCGCCTTGCGTCAGGATGTCTTCAAGCGCGATGACCAGTTTGCTCTGGCTTGGCTTTTTGAACAGCGCGACAAGCTCAGCCTCATGCAAAGGGGTTTCCGCTGGCTGCAAGCCCAGCACTTCCAGCGCCGCCGCCGAGAGGTGCAACTCATCCTTATCGGCATTCCATTCCAGCCAGGCGCGGCCTTCCGATGCAGGCAAGGGTTCTGCTGACGGGTGTTGCGGCAAGGTGATCGTCATGGGGAAGCTGCCTAACCGAAGGGTATCAACAAAGGGTGGATAAGGGCAGAAAGCGCGCGTCGTCCCTGAATGATTGCCCGCACCCAAGTCCTCTCCGGGATAAGGCGCAGGACCAGATCAAAGGCGCTTTTTTCATGAATGGGATTCGACACTTCTGTTGGCGGTGTAGACTATTCAGGCAGTCATGAAGCTTCCCTTAAAATCAGGCTCAGAGGGCGTGCCTCTGCGCCCCAAAGCGTGCCAATCTTGCGGCTTGACGTCATTCCGGCCCGGCGCGACGTTCTTCTGATATTTAATCTGATGGTTTCCTGGCCGGCGATCAGCAACAAGGTGAAATATGATGCCTCGCCGTCCTGGTAAACCAATGCGCTATTGGCGAGCCCGCCCTGAACACGGCATGATAACCACCGACAGGAAAGACTGATCAGCATGGCCGACAAGGAAACCATGGCGCGGATTGCCGCGGCCATTGACGCGAATTTCGACAAGCAGGTGCAGTTCCTGGCGGAGCTGGTGCGCTTCCCAAGCCTCCGTGGCCGGGAAGCGCCCTTGCAGGATTGGTTCGCGCGCCAGATGGCGGCGCGTGGCTATGCGGTGGACCGCTACACGCTGGCCGATGTGCCGATGCACCCGAAAATGGCGCCCATGGTGGAATGCGATCCCGCCGGCAGCGTGCAGGTGGTGGCGGCCTATCGCGCGCAGAACCCAACAGGCCGCAGCCTGATCCTGCAAGGGCATATTGATGTGGTGCCCGAAGGCCCCGCCGATATGTGGACCCACCCGCCCTATGCCGCCGTGATCCGCGATGGCTGGATGTATGGCCGCGGCGCGCATGACATGAAATCCGGCGTGGCCTGCATGGTCTATGCGATGGATGCCATCCGCGATGCCGGATTTGAACCCGCCGCCGATGTCTATGTGGAAACCGTGACCGAGGAAGAGAGCACCGGCAATGGCGCGCTTTCAACGCTGCTGCGCGGCTATCGCGCCGATGCCGCGCTGGTGCCGGAACCCACCGGCCATACCATCACGCGCAGCCAAACCGGCACCATCTGGTTTCGCCTGCGCGTGCGCGGTATCCCTGTGCATGTCGCGGTCGCGCAGGATGGCAGCAATGCCATCATGTCCGCCTATGTGCTGATCCAGGCGCTTTATGCCCATACCCGCACCCTGAACGAAGCCGCCCGCGCCAATCCCTGGTATGCCGACATCAAGGACCCGATCAAATTCAACCCCGGCATTATTCGCGGCGGTGACTGGGCATCTTCCACCCCCGCCTGGTGTGAGGTGGATTGCCGCATCGGCCTGGTGCCCGGCACCTCGCCGGAAGAAGCCATGGCCGGCATTGAAGCGACCGTGCGCGCGGCGGCCAAGGGCGATGGCTTCCTCGCCAACAACCCGCCCGAGATAGTCTGGACCGGCTTTCAGACCGATCCCTATGTGCTGGAACCGGGCAGTGAGGCCGAAGCCGTGCTCGCCGCCGCCCATGCCGCGGTCCATGGCGGCCAAATGCCGGAACGGCGCACCACGGCGGTTAATGACACGCGCTATTACGGGCTTTATTTTGACATCCCCGGCCTTTGCTACGGCCCGAAGGGAGAAGGCGCGCATGCCTTTGATGAGCGCACCTCGATCGAGGATTTGCGCAAATGCACCCGGACCATTGCGACTTTTATCGCCGATTGGTGCGGGATCAGGCTGCGCGGCTGACCCATTGGGCGCCGCTGCCAAAAAAATGCTTGGCCTTGGGCCCGGTCACGTTCATGTTATAGGGGTGTGGCTGGCGCAAACCGGCTTCCTGAACCTATGGGAGACAAAAGAATGATCCGATTTACCCGCGTCCTTTCCGGCGCGGCCCTGGCGGGGTTGATGGCCGTCACCTCCGTCCCGGCCATGGCGCAAGCGCCGGCAGCCGATACCATGGCCGCCATTCGCGCCCGTGGGCAGCTGATCTGCTCCACCTCGCCTTCCACCGTTGGCTTTTCCTTGCCGGATAGCCAGGGCGTGTGGCGCGGCCTTGATGTGGATTATTGCCGCGCTGTGGCGACGGCGATTTTGGGCGACCCCAACAAGGTGCGGATCGTCCCGTCTTCGACGCAGCAGCGCTTCACCATGTTGCAATCCGGTGAAATTGACCTGCTGTCCCGCACCACAACCTGGACCCTGACGCGCGAAGCCTCGCTTGGCTTGGTGTTCGCGGGCATCAATGTCTATGACGGCCAGGGCTTCATGGTGCATCGCGATAGCGGTGTGACCTCGGCCAAGCAGCTTGATGGCGCGACGGTATGCGTGCAGCCGGGCACTACCACCGAACTCAACATGACCGATTTCTTCCGTACCAATCGGCTGCGCTTCACGCCGGTGGTGATCGAGAATATCGAGGAAATCCGGAGTGCCTTCATTAACAAGCGCTGCGACGCCTATACAACGGATGCGTCGTCGCTGGCGTCCTTCGCTGCGGCGCAAGGTGCCAATGCCAATCGCTTCCTGCTGCTGCCGGAAATCATTTCCAAGGAACCGCTTGGCCCCGTGGTCCGCAAGGGCGACTGGCGCTATTTTGACGTTGTGCGTTGGGTGCATTTCGCCCTGGTGACGGCGGAAGAACTTGGCATTACGCAAGCCAATGTCGGCAGCTTTGCCAATAGCACCAACCCCGATATTCAACGCTTCATGGGCCAAACCGGTGATCTTGGCCAGATGCTGGGGCTTGAGAAGGATTGGGCGGCGCGCGTGGTTCGCGCTGTTGGGAATTACGGTGAAATCTGGGAACGCAACATGACCCCGATCGGCTTCCCGCGCAGTGTCAATAATCTTTGGACCAAGGGCGGCCTGCAATACGCGCCCCCGATGCGCTGACACCATCAGGGCAAAAGAAAAGGCGGTGGAAATTCCACCGCCTTTTTTTGTGGGCCTTTGACTAGAGCATGTTGCGTTCACATGGGTTCACCCAACCTGCTCTAAGTTGTTGTTTTTTCGAGCATCTTCACGCGTTCAGATGATTCCATCTGAACGCGATCTGCTCTAATCAGCCAATCGTCAGGCGCTTTTCCATGATCTGCTGCTTCATGGATTTTTGCAGCTTTTCAAAGGCACGCACTTCAATCTGGCGCACGCGTTCGCGGCTGATATTATAGTGCTGCGAAAGCTCCTCCAGCGTGGTCGGTTCTTCCTTCAGCCGGCGTTCGATCAGGATATGGCGTTCACGCTCATTCAGCGTCTTCAGCGCGCCGCTCAGCAATTCGCGGCGGTTTGACATGTCCTGATGTTCGGCGAGTTCCTCTTCCTGGTTTTCGCTTTCATCCACCAGCCAATCCTGCCATTCGCCTTCGCCATCGGCGCGGAGCGGCGCATTCAGGCTATTATCGGCGGCGGCGAGGCGCCGGTTCATCGAAATCACGTCCTGTTCGGGCACTTGCAGCACATGGCTGATCTTGGCCACCTGTTCTGGCTGCAAATCGCCTTCTTCCAGGGCGGACATTTGCGCCTTCAAGCGGCGCAGGTTGAAGAACAGCTTTTTCTGCGCCGCCGTGGTGCCCATTTTCACGAGCGACCAGGAATGGAGAATGTATTCCTGAATGGCGGCACGGATCCACCACATGGCATAGGTCGCCAAACGGAAGCCGCGATCGGGGTCAAAGCGCTTGACCGCCTGCATCATCCCGACATTGCCCTCAGAAATCAGCTCACCCACCGGCAGGCCATAGCCGCGATAGCCCATGGCGATCTTGGCAACCAGGCGCAGGTGGGAAGTGACAAGCTTATGCGCCGCCGGCTCATCGGCATTGTCGCGCCAACGCTTCGCGAGGCTGAGTTCTTCCTCAGCCGAAAGCATCGGGAATTTGCGGATGTCCTGGAGATAGCGGGAAAGGTTGCCCTCAGTCGCCATCGGAATGGCCATAGAAGATGCCATGGTTTCTTACCCTCCTGCACCGACCTGCTCTGCCCCTAAGGCGGCATCCTGGGCCGATCATTAAATTTACGTCATCTACCTCAAAGCCCTGACTGGTCGCCTGCCCCTTGATGGGGCCTTGGCCGGCCGGGTCGCAACTGGCGCCCTGAGGAATCCGACATGAGGTTAATAGCGGGAATAGGGGGGGAATGCAAGAAAAACCGACTGAAATAGTCGGGTTACTCCGCGTTACCATCCAGTAATGTGAGCAGCGCGGCCATATCCTCGGGCAGCGGGCGTTCGAAGTGTAGCGCCTCTCCGCTGATGGGGTGGCGAAAGCCCAGGCTTGCGGCGTGAAGTGCCTGACGCGGGAAGGCCAAAAGCGCATCGCGCACCGGCGGCGGCAGGGTCCGGGCGGTCGCCGGGGTGCGGCGCAAATAGACCGGATCGCCCACCAAGGGATGGCCCAGATGGGCCATATGCACACGGATTTGATGCGTCCGCCCGGTCAGTAGCCGGCAGGCAACCAGGGCGCAGGCCGCCCCCCAGGACCGCAGCACCTTGTAGCGGGTGATGGCCGGCTTGCCGCGTTCCACCACCGCCATGCGCTTGCGATCCGCCGGGTGGCGGCCAATCGGGGCATTGACCTCGCCCTCCATGGCGGCGGGCAGGCCCCAGCACAGGGCCAGATAATGCCGGTCCAGATCGCGTTCGGCGAAGCTTTCGGAAAGCCGGCGCAAGGCCAATTCTGTCTTGGCGGCGACCATGACGCCAGACGTATCCTTATCCAGCCGATGCACAATGCCGGGCCGCTTTTCCCCGCCAATGCCGGGCAGATCATCCCCGGCATGGGCCAGTAGCGCATTGACCAAAGTGCCATCCTGATTGCCGGGGGCCGGATGCACCACCAGCCCCGCGGGCTTGTCCAGCACGATCAGATCCGCATCCTCATGCAAGATGGTCAGCGGAATATCCTGCGGCTGGGGCAGGGCAGGGATGGCCGCCGGGATTTCCAGCGCGTAAAGCGCGCCGGGGCGAATGGGTTCTGCGGGTTCCCGCAGCGTCTGACCATCCCGGCTGGCATGGCCCGCAACAATCAGGGCCTTGACGCGGGAGCGGGAGAGAGAACCTATCGCCTCAGCAAGGAAGCGATCGGCGCGTTGGCCGGCGGCTTCCGGCGCTGCGCGAAATTCGTGGCGTTCAGCGTTCAACAAGGGGGTCTTTCGTGCGGTTTCTCAAGGCTTTGGTCATTGGCATGGGCGTGCTGATTGTGGCGGCCACCGTGGCGCTGGTTGTGCTGATCGTCCAGCGTGCAGGGGGTTCGACGGTCGCTTTCAATGCGGCAGCGCTGGGGCAGCCTGCCGGAACGCGCATTGCTGGCATAGCTGGGGTGGAAAAGACAATCGCCATTTGGGTGGTGCGGCCCGATGGCGAAAGGGTGCTGCTGTTCGATACCGCGCGCGGGCGCGTGGTTGGCGAAATCCGGCCCGGCGAATAGGCGTGGCGCATCGCAAGCCCCATTTGCCGCAGAAGCGGTGCGCGGCCTGCAACCGCCCCTTCACCTGGCGCAAGAAATGGGAACGGGTGTGGGATGAGGTGCGGTATTGCTCGGACGCCTGCCGTGATGGGCGCCGCCTGGCCAGCCTGCAAAAACGCAAGGGCTGAAGGCGAGAGGTTCAGCGGCGTGGTGCCGGGCGCATCATGCCAAGCAGCGCCAGGAAAAACGCCCCAAAGGCCAATTGCAGGCCAAGCAGCATGGCCGTGACGGAAGCAATCGCCAGGCGCATGACATTGCCCCCGGCGAGCGCGCCGAAATCCTGCGTGCTCCATTGCCTGACCGCGACAAGCCCAAGCCCAAGCCCGAGCAGCAACAGCCCCCCCGCCACCACCAGCGCCGCTTCCAGCCCAAAACGCGACAGGTTTCGGGGTTCGGGCAGAATCCCCGTCACCGCGCCGTAAAGCCGCGCAAAAACCCAGAATTGCATGGCCTGAAACCCCATCACCAGGGCGCCTGAGGCATAGAGCAGGCTATGCACATCAAGCGTAATGCCGCCCAGGCGAACCGGCCCCGGCAATAGTGCCGCCATGCCAAGCGCGCCCAGCGCGAAAAGCACTGCGCCGGGGTAAAGAAACAGCCAGCGCGGGCAGAAAATCAGCAAAAACCGCAAATGCCGCCAGCCATCGCGCCAGGACCGCAAATGCGGCGGGCGGGACCGGCCATCGGGGGAAAGCGTGGTCGGCACTTCGGTGATGCGCAGCCCGCGCATGGTGGCCTTCACCACCATCTCTGACGCGAATTCCATCCCCGGCGCGCGCAATTCCAGCGCCATCATGGCATCACGCGAAAAGCCGCGCAGGCCGCAATGGAAATCCCGAATGGGACTCGTGAAGAAAACCCGCCCGATGGTGGAAAGCACCGGATTGCCCAAATAGCGATGCAAGGGCGGCATGGCGCCGGGTGCGATGCCGCCCTTGAAGCGATTGCCCATCACCAGATCATAGCCATCGCGCAGTTTCGCGATGAAGGGATCAAGCGCGCTGAAATCATAGGAATCATCGCTATCGCCCATGATGACATAGCGGCCTTGCGCCCCCGCAATGCCCGCAATCAGCGCCGCGCCATAGCCTTTTTCGGGCACATCAATCACCCGCGCGCCAAGGCCCCGCGCAATGTCCTGGCTGCCATCCGTGCTGCCATTATCGGCGATCAGCACCTCACCCGAAACACCGCTGCGTGCCAGATACCCCAGCGCCTTTTGGATGCAGGTCGCAAGGGTTTCTGCCTCATTCAGGCAGGGCATGAGGATGGTGAGTTCAATGGCGTCGGGCGCCTGGTTCTGGGTAAGGGCCATCATGCTTCCGGAAGTTGCGCGAGCGCCGCGTGCTGAGTTTTTCTACCGGAACCGGAAGCCCGATGCCATGCTTCTTCTCTGATGGGCTTTTCACCGCCGCCAAGTGATCGCACATAGGGGGTGCGGGGCTTTTGGCTTGCCCGTGCCATTTTGGAGAGGAATTGCCGCCTTGGATCAGGAAGATGTGCCGCTGGAAGGGCAAATTCGCGAAAAGCTGGTGCGCACCAAGGAGCGCTGGGCGGAAGAAGGCCGCCTGCTGACCGGCACCACTGCCGATCCGGCGCGGGACCGCCTGCCGCCTGGGCAGACGCTGGTGAAGGATTGGCCGGTGCTTGATCTTGGCGTGCAACCCGATGTCAGCACAGCGAAGTTTCGGCTCAGGCTTGAAGGGCTGGTGGAAAATCGCCTCGCCTTCGATTGGGAAGGCTTCATGGCGTTGCCGCAAACTGACATGGTTTGCGATATCCACTGCGTCACGCAATGGAGCCGTTATGAAAATCGCTTCACCGGTGTGCGTACCGCAACCTTGTTGGAAATGGCGCGCCCGCGCCCCGAAGCGCGCTTCGTTTCCATGACATCCTATGATGGCTACACGACCAATCTGACGCTGGCGGATTTCGCCGCCGCCGATGTGATGGTGGCGCATTCCTGGGAAGGGGCGCCGCTCACGCGCCAACATGGCGGGCCGGTGCGGCTGGTGCTGCCGCGGCTTTACTTCTGGAAAAGCCCGAAATGGCTGACGCGCATTGAATTGCTGGCGGAAGACCGCCCTGGCTTTTGGGAGGTGCGCGGCTATCACAATCAGGGCGACCCCTGGCTTGAGGAACGCTATGCCTGAAGCCCCGCGCCGTGCCTTGCTCGCCCTGCCGTTGATGGCCGCTGCCCCGTCACCCTCTGCGTGGAATTTTCGCTTCCCGGCCCTAGAAGGCGGTGAGCATGATCTGGCCGCCTGGCGAGGCCGGGTTTTGCTGGTGGTGAATACCGCGTCCTTTTGCGGCTTCACGGGGCAATATGCCGCGCTGCAACGCCTGCATGAAGCGCATGAAGGCGCGGGGCTGGTGGTGCTTGGCGTGCCTTCCAATGATTTCAATCAGGAAAGCCAGGATGGCCGCAAGATCAGGGAATTTTGCGATGCGCAATTCGGCATCACCTTCCCCATGGCCGCCCTTTCCCGCGTGCGCGGCCCTGAGGCGCATCCCTTCTATCGCTGGGCCGCGGCCCGTGCGGGTGGTGAGCCGCGCTGGAATTTTCACAAATACCTGGTTGCACGCGATGGGCGACAGGTTCAGGGGTTTCCGGCGCGGATTGACCCAGATGACCCTACCCTGAAGCGCGCCTTGGAATCTGCTTTGGCGATGGCGGCCCCCGCCAGTTGAGGGCGAACTAGGCCTGACATGCATTGCATTGAAAGCAACCAGGTTTAGCGGTCACCAAAAAAACTCGCCTCTTGGTAGTGAAATCCTGTAGGATTCCCGCATGACGAGACGATCCCCCCTCCGCCTGACCAATTTCTTCCGCCTTCCAGCCTATGGCAGGGAAGGACGCGGAGCCCTTCGGCTGCTAATGGCCCTACTATTTGTCCCATTGATGTTCAAACCCGCTATGGCCCAGGGCGAGGCGCCCATTCGCATGCGCATCGTGGGTGGGCTTGCCGATGTCAGCCAATATGTTCGATACGAGGAGCCCTTCTGGCGGGAGCGTATCGGCCAAGCAACTGATGGCCGCATTGTCGCGGAAATAGCGCCCTTTGATCGAAGCGGCATTCGCGGGCAGGAAATGCTCTCTCTCATGCGGCTCGGCGTGGTTTCTTTCGGGACAGCCCTGCTTGCGGTGGTGAGCACAGAAGAACCCGAATTCAACGCCATAGACTTGCCTGCCGTTAACCCGGATATCGATGCCCTTCGCCGATCGGTCGCGGCGTTTCGCAAGCATTTAAGTGAGACTTTGCGGGATCGATATGACGTCGAACTACTTGGCATTTACGTCTATCCGGCTCAGGTCGTGTTTTGCCGCCGGCCCTTTTCCAGCTTGGCCGATCTTGCCGGACGACGCATTCGCACATCCTCGGTCGGGCAATCGGAAATGTTCACGGCACTTGGTGCGACGCCGGTTGTGATTCCCTTTGCGGAAATCGTTTCCGCAATAAGGTCGGGCGTTGTGGAATGCGCCGTAACCGGGACATTGTCCGGCAATGATATCGGTCTGCATGAGGTGACAACGCATGTGCATGGCATGGCGATCACCTGGGGACTTTCCATTTTTGGCGCCAACCTTGGCACCTGGAATGCCCTGCCGGAATGGGCACGTGGTACCATTCGGGGCGAGGTTGCCAAGCTTGAAGCCGATATCTGGGACGCGGCAGACCGCGAAACAGGAGAAGGTCTCGCCTGCAATGCGGGACAGCCAAGCTGCCAGAATGGCCGGCGTGGAACCATGGTGGTCGTGCCGGTCAGCGCAGCTGATGAACAGCGACGGCGCCAATTATTGACTGACAGCGTCCTGCCTGGCTGGGTGCGGCGCTGCGGCGCCGATTGTGTGGATGCCTGGAACAAGACCCTCGCCTCACTGCTTGGCGTCAGGGCGCGGGCGGAGTAGCGCCGTGTTTTCTACGCGCTTCCTTCGTCATGCGGTCCTTTTTGCCGCACTTGGGTTGCTGGTTGCGCAAATTGTGGCGACTGCCTTGATGGTAAACCGCGCGAAGGATGCCCAAATCGCGGCGGCGCTTGATTCCCTGAATAAGATTGTGCGTTCCACCGAAGCGGCCATCAACCGATCCTTTGTGCAAGTTGACGCCATGCTGGCAGGCTTGCCGGCCGTACTGGCGCCGTTTCAGCGTGAGGGCCTATTGGAAATTCATCAGGTCAATCGAGTTCTTCGTGAGTTGAACAACCAGAACTTTACCTACCGCGATATTCTGCTGATCGGTCAGGATGGGCTGCCTGTGGCTACTGCCCTGCCGGTATCGCGCCGACGTCGGCTGCCCTTACCCAGCGCCTCTTCCTTTGCCGAGGTCGCCGCGCGTGGCGGCAGTGTCCTTATCGGCGGGCCGGTGCTGAATGCCAATACCGGCGAATGGACATTGTTCTTTGCACGTAACATCGTGCTGCCAACGCTTGGGCCGGTAATGGCTGTGGCTGAAGTACCGGTGCCCGTTGTACAAAGTATTCTCTCCAGCGCGGGAGAAAGCCTTGGGCTCCGCGTTACGCTTGAACGGGATGATGGCACTTTGCTTGCCTCCATTCCGCATGATGAAACGCGCATTGGACAGAAACTTGTCCCGCCAGCGGCTTCGCTTGTTGGGGCAGCAACCTCAAACTCAGTTGTCAGTCGCTTCACGTCAGAGTTGGTTTTCGCCGCCATACGCCCAACTCTCTATCCCGCCCTGGCAGTTGCTGTGACGCTTGAGGTGAACACGGCCTTGAGCGGCTGGTATGCCGATCGCAGGCGAGCCTTTGTGGTTTCTGGCGCGCTCGGCATGATGATTCTATTGGTAACCGGCGCCCTCATGGTTGGCTTGCGCCAGCGGGAGCGTGTTGAAGATGAACGCGCCACGGCGCGACGCACGCTTGAAAATGCGCTTGAATCCATGTCCGATGGCTTTGTCATGTTCGATCCGGATGATCGGCTGATTGCCTGTAACAGCCGCTACAAGGATTTTTACAAAATCAGCGCTCCCTTCATCGTTCCCGGCGCGCTGTTTGACGACATCATGCGCGAAGGCGCGCTGCGTGGCCAATATCCGCAGGCCCAGGGCGATATTGAGACCTTCGTGACTGAGAGCAAGGCCTTTCATCGCGGTAACCATCCCCCCATGGAACGGCTTTTGCCCGACGGCCGCTGGGTGCTGATAACCGAACGCCGTACGCCCGATGGTGGCGTGGTTGGCATCCGCACGGATATCACGCCGCTAAAGCGTGCCATGCAGGATTTGGCCACCGCACGTGACACAGCGCGTGCCGCCGGGGAAGCCAAAAGCCAATTCCTGGCGAGGATGTCGCATGAATTGCGCACGCCTTTGAACGGCATTTTGGGTTTTTCTGAATTGCTGCTGGATGATCCTCGTCTCCATGACGATCAACGCGACAAGCTCCGCACGCTGAACAATGCCGGCAAGCATCTGCTGGAATTGGTCAATGGTCTACTTGATCTTTCGAAAATCGAATCAGGGCGCATGGAATTGGCCACGCGAGCCTTTCCCTTGCAGGAGGTGATCCAAAGCTCTGCCGCGCTGGTGGCCCCAGACGTCATGCGCAAAAAACTGGAATTCACCCTTAATCTTGACCCGCGCTTGCCAAAATCCGTCATGGGCGATCCCACCAGGCTGCGCCAGGTAATCCTCAATCTGCTTTCCAATGCCGTGAAGTTTACGCCTTCAGGCGGTAGTATCTACTTTATTGCGCGACGGAAGGACACCGAGAGGCTTCGTATCGAAGTGCGTGATACCGGACCCGGTGTTTCGCCCGAAAATCAGCGCCTGATTTTCGAGGATTTTGTTCAGATCGCTTCTATGACCCAAAGCGAAGCGCTGGGCACCGGGCTTGGGCTTGCCATCACATCGCGACTTGTGAAGCAAATGGGTGGAGAAATCGGCTGCCAAAGCAATTCTGGCGCGGGTTCCACCTTCTGGATCGAGATACCGCTGGTGATGGCTGAGACCCCGGAGGGAGTGCCGGAAACGCCACAGCAGGATTTGCCAGCGATGGCCGCTCAAAGCAGACTTCGCATTCTTGTTGTTGATGACGTGAAGGCCAATCGCGATGTGGCCGGGGCGCTCTTGGCCAGTCTGGGCCATGACATTTCCTTCGCGGGCGGCGGCGCTGAGGCACTTGAGAAACTGCCGACAGAAGCATTCGATTTGGTGCTGATGGATTTGCAAATGCCGCAAATGGATGGGTTTGAGGCTGCACGCGCCATCCGTGTTATGCCCGATCCCTTGGGAAAGGTGCCGATTTTTGCACTCACCGCTTCTGTGATGCCCGACCAGATTGCAGCTGCGCAGGCAGCAGGCATGAATGGGCATATCGGCAAACCGCTGACCCGCCAAGCACTCGCGACCGCGCTTTCCGGCTTGCTCACTCTTCAAACCAATGAGGCTCACGGTCGGGATATACGCGCGGAGGCTCCAAACTTGCCGGAGGCCACAGCCGTTGATCGGCGTGTACTCGATTTGCTGAAAAGCGAGTTGAAGGGCGCCGCAGCCGGCGTGGTTCGTGAATTCATGGCCGAAATGCAAACCATTCGCGATCAATTCGCCGCCGAATTGGGGCAAGCTACGCCCCGTGCCGATGTGATTGCGCAAAATGCCCATCGTCTACTGGGTGCGGCGCGGACGCTGGGCGCGAAGCAACTTACCCGTCAGTTGACTGAGTTCCAGAAACTGCAGCCGCGCGATAGCGGTGTATTCGATGCGCGCAATACGGAAGCGCTCAAGAGCTTAGTCGTCGCAACAGATATCGCTCTGGAACATCTCGAGGCATTCTTCCAAGAGGCGCTTGTCGGCGCAGAGGTGAACGCTTGATTGTTGCAATGCGGCGCGGGCAACAACTGCGAAGATGCTCCCGCAAAGCCGTGTTTATGCTTTACTGCCAATACCCAACATGCGCTTAAATCCAACCCATTGCTGCGCATACCAACCGCCAGTCGCGGTCTTTTCGGGCGCGTCTGGATCACCAGTTCGCGGATAGACATGGCGGTTAAAATCGGCAGTACCAAAAATCCAATCCCAGATGGGGAAAAGCACTGCGTAATTCTTGCCATGTTCGGCAACCGAAAGCACGCCATGATGCAAACGATGAAAACGCGGCGAGACAAGCAGGCGTTCACCGATGGGCCCGAAGGACAAGCGGATATTGCCGTGGGAGAAGGATTCAACCAGCCGCATCAGCAACAGCAATAAGGGGAACTGCGCGGGCGAAACACCAATCAGAAGCGCGATGGTGCCGAACCAGAGCGCCGCAATTACCTCATCCAGAATATGGTTACGGTCATCGGTCCAGAAGGTCATTTGGCGCTGCGCGTGGTGGATAGAATGCAAGGCCCACCACCAGCCGATGCAGTGCTGAAGGCGGTGGCGCCAATACTCACCAAAATCAAGGATTACGACGTAGATAAAGAAGGTCAGTAGCGGCACGTGATGCAAGAATGGGAAGACTGATTCCAGCGTTGGAGAGACGAAACCCGTCTCCGCCAACATCCCTTCCAGCCGGCTTTGAATGGCCGCCAAAAAAATAAAGGCCAGAAGGGGAAAAATACCAAGCTTGGCAAGCAGGGTATAGATGATGTCAGTCCTGATTGCGCGCCGGTCGGTTACCGGTTCAACCGGACGCCAGGCCTCCAGCGGGCGGCAAACGACATAGGTCACGATGATCCCGAAAATGCTGAACAGGCCAAAATCAACCCATTCCAACATCTCATCCGCGATATTCATCAGATTGGTCGCATAAAGCACGGGCTGGAGAAAGTGTTCAAAAATCCATCCCGTCAGTTGCGTATGCCAATCATCGAGTGTCTTGAACATGGATCAGCGCCTGCCTTCAGCCTTCAATTGACCGAAACAAAAGCCCTTGGCCTGCAACCCCGCCAGCACGTCTTCAAGAATATTTGCGTAAGGGTCCTTCCGGCTACGCACACCCCAATGCATGACCAATACCTCCCCATCCCTGATGCTTCTGATTGCGCGGTCGCGTAACGCGGCGTTTGGCTGGGTGTCGCTGCTGACTTCATCGCCGAGAAAGCCGTTTGCTGTCCAGCCCTGATGGCGAAAGCCACAGGCTTCGGCCATGCGCAGCGCATTGGGCGTGGTGATGCCGCCCGGCGCGCGCCACAATGGAAGCACCACGGCTTCCGGCACGGCAGCGCGCAGCCTTTCGATTGGGGCATTCAATTCGCGGCACATGGCGGCCTGATCCAGACGTGTTTCATTCTTGCGGTCGAATGAAATAAAGCGCACCAGGCCGGGCGCGGGATCGCCGCGAAAATACCAATGCCGATCCGTATGGCTCGCGAAAACATGGCCCTCAGCGGCGCGGGCGCGCCAGAAATCGGCCCAGCCTGGTTCAAGGCTTCTGTCACCGCGGTGCGTCGGTTCATTGGCCACGAAAAGGGTCGCGCGTATGCCGCGGCGCTTCAGTATCTCGGCAATCCTTTCCGCTTCCCGCCCCCAGCCCGTGTCAATCGTCAAATAGATTGTGCCCGCGCCGCAGGATGCGGGCGTGCGCGCAGCAAGGCCGCCGGGCGCCAGCAACGCGACAGCCAGCACCCCCGCGAGAACACGGCTGACAATCCCCATCACCATTACTGCGTCGCGCGGGGCTGCACGAAAATGCCATGCGGGCTGCGCCCAACACGGATGGTGGAAACCTCGCCAGATGCCGGGTCCAGCCTCGCGATACGCCCCGCCCAGCGGAGCGTCGCCCAAACTGCGCCATCAGGCGCGAAGGCAATGCAATCCGGCCCGCCCGGCACTTCATGGATGCGGCGCAGTTGCAGCGTGTCGGGCTCTATCTCAGCGATGCGGCTTTGCACGCGGCTTGTCGCCCATAATGTCTTGCCATCTGGGGAGGGGAAAATGGTATGCGCCCCGCGCCCCACGCGGATGGTGCTTTCCACCTGGCGGGTTTCCGGGTTCAGCACCGCGAAATGGTCCCGCCCCATAATGCCAACAATCAGCCGCCCGCGATGCCACAGGATACCCGCAGGCTCTGGCCCGACATTCGCCTGCCACACACTCCGCCGTTCCTGCAGGTCAATCGCCATGACCGTGCCATCACCCTGAATGGTGATATAGGCAAAGCGCGAATCCGGGCTGAAGGCGATATGCGAAGGCTTGTTTCCGGCACGGAACCTTTCGAGCAGCCTCGGGCCATTCGCATCATAAATGTCCACCTGCCCGCGCCTGAGGCTGGCAATCACCAAAAGCTTGCCATCGGGCGTGAAATCCAAATGATAAGGGTTGGAAATGCGTTCCCGCCGCAAGACGGTGCCGGTTGCGGGTTCAACGTAGAGGATTTCATTGCCCGCCGAATCGGCGATCAGCAATTCCTTGCGATCAGGCGAAAGCACCAGGTGATGCACTTCGCGCAAACCTTCGATCCGTCGGACTTCCTCACCTGTGCGGGAATCAATCTTAACAATGCTGGGGTCGGTTGAATTGAGCACATAGACCAGATCGGCCCGCGCCGGGGCAGCAAAGGCAAGCACAAGCGCCGTCACGGCAGCGCCGAATGATGCCAAGCGCGGGCGCTTCGGCATGCCACACATCTTCATGGCTTTTCGTCGGCTTCAAAGGTCATTGCGGCGCCATTCATGCAGTAACGCAACCCGGTCGGCGGCGGCCCATCCGGAAACACATGGCCCAAATGCCCGCCGCAATTGGCGCAATGAACTTCCGTCCGCACCATGAACAGCGCCCGGTCAACCTGGGTGCCCACTGCACCTTCAACCGGCGCGTAGAAGGAAGGCCAACCCGTCCCGCTTTCAAATTTGGTCGCCGAATCAAACAGGGCCTGGCCGCATCCGGCGCAGACAAAACGCCCCGAGCGCTTTTCATGATTGAGCGGCGATGACCCTGGCCTTTCCGTGCCATGCTGACGCAAAACACGATAAGCTTCGGGCGCCAGGCTTGAACGCCATTCAGCATCCGAACGCTCCAGCGGGAAGCTTTTGCCTGGGGGGGGATTCTGCCTAAAGAATACCATGGCTTTTCAATGGCCTCCCTGGGGCTTCAGCGATGACGAGAAGGATTTGCGAAACTTGGCAAGTTTCGGCGCGATCACGGCTTGGCAATAGCCTGACCATGGGTTGCGGGCAAAATAATTGTCATGTTCGGGCTCCGCTGGCCAGAAAATCGTCAGTGGCACGATCTCGGTTACAATGGGGCGCGGCCAAAGCGCGGCTGCGGTGATCTCTGCCATCACGGCCTTGGCTGTCGCTTCCTGATCGGCGCCTTGGGTCAGGATGATGCTGCGATATTGCGGGCCAATATCAGCACCCTGCCTATCCTTGGTGGTTGGGTCATGGGTTGCAAAAAACACCTTGAGCAAATCGGCAAAGGACACCTGCTCGGGATCGAAGGTGATCTGCACCACCTCGGCATGGCCGGTGCGCTTGCCGCAGACTTCTTCATAGGTCGGGTTTTCCTTATGGCCGCCGGCATAGCCGGATTGCACGGAAGTGACACCCGCCATTTCCCGAAACACCGCTTCCAGGCACCAAAAGCAGCCGCCGCCGAGTGTCGCTTTCGCCATCTCAACCTCCATCTCTAGGCCTTTGGAGGATGCCAAGCTCCTGCCGCAGACTAGAACCAACCTACAAACGAGGACAGTATATCGGATAGGCTTTGCTCACCCGCAAGGATGACGTCGTGGCCTGCTCCACTGTCGAACCGATGCCCTAAGCCATTGCCGATCATGATGTCATCCAAGCCGCGTCCAAACAGATTGAGGCTAATAGCGCTCTCACCCACTATCAGAACCTCAATATTGTCGGGCATAACAAGATCACTCATCGTGATGACGGTATCATTGCCTTCAGCCGTGGCCTCGACGATCAAATCGTCAGGATCAACCAAAATATAGAGATCATCGCCTGTGCCGCCTTCCATGGTATCGGCGCCATTGCCGCCGGAGAGGGTATCATTGCCGGCGCCGCCATCGAGGCAATCCTGTCCGTTGCCGCCAAAGAGGCTATCGGCGTGATTGCCGCCGTTGAGGACATCATTCTGATCGCCGCCTTCCAGCGTATCGGCGCCATCGCCCCCATCGAGGGTATCATTGCCGTCGCTGCCCAAAAGCTGATTGGCATTGGCATTGCCGATCAGGCGATCATGACCATGCCCGCCGCTGGCGCGGATTGCGGCACTGCCTGGCGCCAGGATCAGAAGCTCGATTTCAGGGGGCAGGGAGAAGTCAAACGCGGCGATGATGGTGTCATTGCCTGAGGCGGCGGCTTCCAGCAGCAGGTCATCGGCGCTGTCGATGATATAGAGATCATCGCCTGTGCCGCCTTCC
>JBIKXA010000002.1:0-64355 GCA_044356015.1 Roseomonas sp. | reverse complement strand
GAAGAACAGGCGGAACGTTATCAGGGCGATGCCTGGGATGAATTGATTGAGGTTTTCCTTGAGAATGACATCGAGTGGTTGGAGAATGGCTTTGGCGAGCGCAAGCCATTTCGTCGTCCGCGATCCACGCCGCTGCACGACGTTTCCGTCGCTGAGATCATGGAGCGGGCGCTTGGCATCGAGAAGGCGCGCTGGACCCAGGCTGACCAGAACCGCGTTGTCCGTAGCCTCGTCAGCATGGGCTTCAAGCTTTGTCGCTCGCGCAAGGGTGGGCACGGCCCGCAGGCGAGACGCGAACGCCGTTATCGGCGACAGCCCACCTCGGGGCGTCAGCCGTGAGCCGGCCGCGTCGTGGGTCCGGGTCTGATTGGGTGGGTCCAGGTCAGGGTCAGGGTCTCTCGGTACCGCAAGAGCCGCGAAAATGCTGGCTGGGTCCGGGTGGGTCCGGGTGGTCCGGGTATCTCATTTTCTCTTTCGTATCAGCCCATAAAATCATTACGCGCGACATGCACGTGACATGGGGTAGGCATTACGGGGGTATAAGAGGTGTTGGGCAAAAACCTGGACCCACCCGGACCACCCGGACCCATGGCCGATATCCCTGGTTTTTTTACGCGGCAAACCCGGACCCAAGTCGGCCCCAGTTCCAGATCAACCCGGACCCGCCGTGTATGGGCAGCGATCCTTCATCTTTTGCAATGCGGAGCCTCTTCGACTTTCAGCCAAGTTCACGCGCGGCCTGAAGTGCTGCGCAATCGGGGGAATTGTCGTGCTGATGCTGTGTTACAATTCTCCCCATTGCGGCGCGCAAATCGAGTTTGCTATGATGATGAATCGTCGAGAAGGCGCGTCGAGCATAGTGGCTCGTCAGCCATTCTGCAGATGATCAGCCACTGTGGCTTTTGACCTCATGGTTCCTTCCTGGCGATATTGTATGCGGGGAGCAGACGCGCCCGACCTCTCTAGCGTCAGAATAAAAATATGGGTTGCAGTTTGCACCATAGCGACGTGAATTCAATGACTTAGGTGCAAACCCAGGGCCCTCAGGTTTGCACCTGGTTTGCACCCAACCCTCGCATGGTTTGCACCCTTTCAGCGTGATTTCAGCAGCTTAGGTGCAAACCTCAGCGCATCGCGCCGCGCATCCCCGTCCAACCCTTCCCGGATATCCCCAATGACGCTTCCCTGGATGGCCGAGCGGATCCAACTCCGCGCGATCACTCCACCTTAGCCACGCATGGCGCCCCGCCGCGTCGGGCGCAGCACGCGCAGGATCATGATCGCCCAGATCAGCACCGTCGCAATGCCAAGCGCCCCCCCAATGGGCCGACCAAAGAAGGCGATGAAATCACCATCTGTCTTGATCATGTTCTGCACAAAAGTCTGTTCCAGCATTTCGCCAAGCACCAGGCCCAGGATCAGCGGCGCTACAGGGATGCCGTGGCTTTCCAGGAACCAGCCAAACAGCCCCATCACCAGCATGATCGCAACGCCATAAAGGCTGTTCGTCATAGCGAAGCTGCCCACGATGCAGAACAATAGAATGACCGGCAGCAGGATATTGCGCGGCGTGCGCAGCACCTGGCGCGCGCTTTTGATCGCGGCCCAGCCAAGCGGCAGCATGATCAGATTGGCCAGGATGAAAATCAGGAAGACGGCGTAGATCAGCTGTGGGTTTTCGGTGAATACCGTCGGGCCTGGGTTCATACCCTTCATGTAAAGCACGCCAATGACAATGGCCGTGATGGAATCTCCGGGAATGCCAAAGACAAGGGCCGGTATCCAGGCACCGCCAAGCGCCGAATTATTCGCCGAGGTACTGTCCACAATCCCCTCAACATGGCCGGTGCCGAATTTCTCCGGCTCCTTCGAAAAGCGCTTGGAAACAGCATAGCTGATCCAGGCCGCGATATCGGCACCCGCGCCTGGCAGCGCGCCAATCACCGTGCCAATTGCACTCCCACGCAGGAAATTGAACCAGTAGCGCCGCGCAACCTCACCCAGGCCACGGAACATATTGCCGACCTGCTGCACAATAACCTGACCCGTATCGCGCAGGGAGGTAGCGCCGCGCAGCAATTCGCTCACTGCAAATACGCCGATCATCGTCGCGATGAAATTCACACCCTGCATCAGCTCCACCTCGCCAAAGGTGAAGCGCGGAAAACCTGCGGAAGGATCAATGCCGATGGTCGCCAGCAACAGGCCGATGAAAAGACTGAGGAAGCCCTTCACCGGATCGGCATTGGTGAGAAACACCGCGCAGGTCAGGCCCAGGCAGGCAAGCCAGAAATACTCGAAGGACGAAAAATTCAGTGCGACTTCCGCGAGCGCCGGCGCGGCTGCGATCAGCACTGCAACGCCAATCAGGCCACCCGCTACCGAGAAGACCAGATTGACCCCCATATTCAGGTTCAACTGGCCCTTTTGGGTCATGGCGTAGGATTCATCGGTATAGGCGGCTGAGGCTGGCGTGCCCGGCATGCGAAGCATCGCCGCTGGAATATCGCCGGCGAAAATCGCCATGGTCGTCGCAGTGACAATCGCGCCAAGCGCGGGCACTGGTGGCATGAAGAAGGTCACCGGCACCAGCAATGCTGTCGCCATGGTGGCGGTGAGCCCTGGCATCGCGCCGACAAACACGCCGAATACCGCCGAGACAGCAATCACCGCCAGGACAAAGGGATCAAAAACAAGACCGAAGGCCTGGATCAGCGGTTCCATGGAAGGGACCTCACAAGAAGCTTTCCATCAGGCCGCGCGGCAGCGGCACACGCATCAGCCCAGCGAATAGCCAATGCATCAGCAGCGTCATTCCCGCCGCAACCGGCAGCGCCACTACCGGTCGCGCGCGAAACCACAGGAACAACGCGAAAAGCAGCACAAAAGCGGTCGGGATGAAGCCAAGCCAGCCCGAGACGAAAATATAGAACAAGATCGCGCCCGGCATAAGCAGGAAGGATAATAGGCGGGCGGGATCGCGCACCCAATCTTCAAGGCTGATCAGCGGCCCGCGCGCGCGCAGGCCGCGTAACACCAGCGCCAAGCCACAAAGACCGATCCCCGCCGCAAGAATACGTGGAAAGAGATTTGGCCCGTAATCCTGGCCGGGAAAGCGCGGAAAAAACCCCGTCAGCCACCAGACCCAGCCGGCAAAGCCAATCAGGAGAGCGCCAAGGAGCGCATCGTTCAGACGCAACGCATCGCTCCCCAGGTCAGCGATCAGCCACGCGCCAGGCCGGCGCCCCGCATCGCCTCGCCCATGGAGGTATCGCTCTGCGCCATGAAGGCAGCGAATTGCGCCGCATCACCCCAGACTGTGCCAAAGCCGCGTGAGGCCATGAAATCCTGGAATTCGCGATTGTCAAAGGCGCGCTTCAGTGCGGCACCGAGCGTATTCGCGATTTCGGCCGGCATATTGCGCGGCCCGGCAATGCCGCGCCAGGCACCAACCGAATAATTGATGCCGAGTGTTTCATTCAGTGTGGGCACTTGCGCGAACATCGGGTTCCGCGCCGGCGCCATGATGGCGAGTGCGCGGGCGCGGTTCGCATCAATCATCGCGCGCGCTTCGGGGATTGAGCAGGTGACGATATCCACCCCGCCAGCGGCGAGTTCCTGCATGGCTGGCGCCGCACCGTTCGAAGGTACCCAACGAACATGATCACCGCGCAGGCCCATGGCCTGCAGCCAGCCAACCAGCGCCAAATGCCAGATGCCGCCCTGGCCCGTGCCAGAGGCGCGGAAACTCCCGGGCGGACGCGAACGGATTGCCTCAGCCAAGGCACGGATATCGGCGAAGGGGGCGTTCTGCGCAACAGTCACGCCGGGCGGGTCAGAGTTCATCAGCGCAAGCGGCGTATAGCTGGTCGGCTTGAGGTCGGTCAGGCCCTGCCAATGCATCATGGTGATCTCAACCGTGATCATGCCGATGGTATAGCCATCAGCCGCCCCGGTCGCGATGGCGCTATGCCCCACCACGCCAGAGCCACCGGTACGGTTGACGACATTGAAGGGTTGCCCAAGGTCGCGTTCAAGCAGGCTGGCAACGATGCGGGCGGTGGCATCCGTACCGCCACCAGCGCCCCAGGGCACAATCATCTGGACTGGGCGGCTGGGATAACGCGCTTGCGCGAACGCGGGCGCGGCTAGGCCGGCGGCAAGCCCAGCGCCAGAGGCGACAAACAGGTTGCGTCGAGTAAAGCGATCCATGTGTTTCTTCTCCCATGCGTGGCCGGATTATCCGGTGTTCTTGATTGGTTCATTTTAAAAGCCAAGTGAAATCGCTCGCTGGACTGAAACAGACGAACAAAGAATTACGCAGAGCGATTCCTGATGACCAGACGGCAAAATTCAAATCAAAAGCTAAACTGGTAAAGCGTTACGCGTCAAGGGAGGTATCGGAAACTTTGTGTGCCGGTCGGTTTCGCCCCTTAAACCATGTCTTATCGTCGAACAGGATAGCAAATCGGATTTTGGCCTCGCACAAGGCGCGAGGCAGCTTTCATCGTTCTTCTGTCGCTCTGTTGCAGGTAAATATTACTGCTTTATGGCTGCCTCATCACTCGGCAAATTGCCACGTCTGAGCACCGCCCGTTGGAGGCTCGCGGCGAGGCCCCAGTCGCTTCAATGACTGAGAATTTCCAGCATATTGGAGGGGCTAAACGCAAGGAACCTTATCACCTTTTGGCGATATCGGCACCAGGTTGGCGCGATAGCCAGGCATCTCCGGCCACACTGCCCTGTCTGAATGGCTTGAAGGGTGGTCGAGGCCAACAGATCAGCTTTGCCTCGAAATCGCAAAGCGCAGTCGATAAGAGAATGCGAGGGCCGAATGGTGCTGCCATTTGGCCCTCACATCATGATCAAACCCTGCTGAACATAGCAATGAAATAACGCTCTATTTCGCTTGGCTCAGCCCCCATCACAGCGCGAATGGTCTGTCACGCGCAGGGATTTCCCCCGCCGATGACGGAGACAAACAGATGACCACGATCCTTCCCACCGAAAACCAAGACTGGGGTTTCTGGGGCACCATGCGCGAACACGCGCAGCAAGCTTGGCCGATTGCTTTCACCGCGATCCACAACGCGACCAGCACGGATCCCGCCTCGGTCCGCGCCTTCCTCGACAGCCGCTACGGGCGCCACTTCGCGGATGGGGTGAACAGCCAGATGCATCACGGCGCGAGCCTGGCGGATGCCATCGCGAAAACCACCGCGGAATGGATGGGCTGGCGCATCACGCAACGCACCAGCCGCGAGACGGGCATCCCCGCCGGCCTGCCCTACCTGACGGGCTTCGTGATCAACGAAGGCATCGCCGCCGAAGCGCAGGATTGAAGCGCAGCCCGCCGCGAGGCGGCGCCGCACTGCCCCGCAGGGTCCGCCCGCGGGGCTCCCGGCAGTAGGGGCCGATGGTCGGCGCCCGCAACCGGAGACGAAGACGATGAAGCTTTCTGACACGCAGCGGATTGTATTGAGCCATGGCGCGCAGCACCCGCAATTGCTGGCGATTGCGCCGAAGCATTTGCCAGTCGCTGCCTGCCGCGCGGTGGTCAACAGCCTGATCAAAAGCCGCCTGCTGATTGAGGTGGCTGCGCCGCGCGATCAATTGGCGATGGTGTGGCGCAAGGATGGCGATGGCACGCCGATCCTGATCCAGGTGACGGATGAAGGGCTGCGCGCCATTGGCATTGACCCTAATGAGGGGCGCGCGGTGCCAGACACGGCGCCACAGGGCGGAGACAACAAGACACCGCAGCAGGACGACGCGGTGGCGGAACAACCCGCCCAGGCCGCGCCCGAGGCGCCCAACATGGGAAGCGTGAACCTGCGCGAAGCCGCCGAGCGCTTGCTGGCTGCTTGGGAAGAAACGCCACCGGCCAACGCGGATAAAGACCCGATCACGCGCGCGATGGACATGCTGCGCAACGCGCTCTCACGCCGCAGCACGCGCGCCACGGGCGCGCCACGCAAGCCACGCGAGGGCACGAAGCAAGAAGTGGTGCTTGCAATGCTCCGCCGCCCTGAGGGCGCGACGGTGGCGCAAATTGCCGAGGCCACCGGCTGGGCGCAGCATACGGTGCGCGGGTTTTTCGCCGGGCTGAAAAAGCGCCAGGGCATCACGGTGGAGATTGCCGAGCGCATTCGGCAAGTGGGGCCAAACAAGCAGGGCGCAAAAGGCTCCTACACCGTCTACCGCGTAGCGGAATGAAGCTTCGCAGCCACAGCGGTATGAATGATTGCATCAGCCAGGGATCATCGCGATCCCTGGCGCATTATTGCCTTGGCTCGCGCGCAACACAGCGCGAAGCGTCCGTCACGCAAGACGGAGAGTGACGATGCACGCAGAAACTGAAACCAGATGGATATTGCTTGGCGCAGATGGTCGGCATATTTCACTTGGACGCACCGAACCCAGCGAGGCGGAAATCACCGCCGCCAGCGACGCCCTTGCCGCGCAGGGGCTTTCCGGTTGGTTGGCACGCATGCAGGGCGACTACTACAGCCGGCGGAAAGTGACGCTCGAACCCCTCCAGAGCATCGGCGCCGAACATGAAGCCGACTGGCAAGCCGCCGTCGCCGCATTCCACGCAGCGCGGCAGCGCGCCACTCACTGACGCTTCTGAACCCTCACCAACGCGCGGCGGGAGGTCGCCGCCATGGCTGAACTGACACCCTCCACCCGCGAAGCCGCGCGACGCCTTGGCGTCAGCGACACCACCATGCACAAGGCCGAACGCTCCGGGCGCATTACGCGCGAACCGGATGGCCAATGGGATATCACCAAGACACGCGCTCGGCTGCTGGACACCGCAGACCCGCAGCGGTCCTCGCTCAACGGCAGCACTAATGCCGAGGGCACCCCTTTCGCCCGGCTCAAGGTCGCGCAGCTTGCCCTGAAGGTCGAAGCCCAGCGCCTCGCACTGGATGAAAGCAAGGGCCGCCTGCTCGATGTCGCGACCGCCAATGCGACGATTGATGAAATCGCCAGCACTATGCGCGACGCGCTGCTGAATTGGCCCGCGCGCGTGGCGGGCGTCATCGCCGCCGAACTGAATGTCGAGCCCCATCTGCTGCAAACCATCCTGCAGCAGCACATCAATGAGCTTCTGACGGAGGCTTCAGATCGCTTCGACCCTCCCGGCATCGGCGGCGAATGAAGGCCGCACGCGTGAACATGTGCGCGGCCATGTCGTCACGGCATAGCCGGATCAGCTGCATGCACCTGCTTGCATGCGCCACAAGTATTTCCGCAAAGGATCGTAGAGATGGCCTGACAGTCGATCGGCGTCTGGAAAGCCCGATCAAAACAAATGGCACTCGCTGCCGATCGCTTTATTGTGACTCCGGGCGCGCAAATGTCCATCGTGGCCGTAGCTTCCCGCACAAAACTGTATACGTTGACGCAGTCTGATCAAGGCACCTCAAAATCTCACTTGCAAACGGAGCGGGCCATACGTTTTTTAAATGGCGGCAGCATGGTGGACACGCACACTTGTGCATTCGATCATCCGCACAGCGCCGCCATAAGCATCTTTAATCGCATCTATAATCCGATCCCATAGGCCCGCTTTGGTCCAGCTACGGAAGCGACTGTAGCGGGTGTTGTAAGGGCCGTAGCGTTCCGGCAAATCTCGTCATCGTGAGCCTAAACGCAATACTTAGAAAATACCACTCACTACGCGCCGGTCAGCCACTAGCGCGAGACCACATGGCTTGTTCGGTAACAGGGGCGAAATCACTCGCCACTCGAATTCGGTCAGATCATAACGGCTCATACAAGACACTCCTTCCGGAAGCCTTGAATGAGAAGCAGGCGCCCTTGGCAATCCCGTTTATGACTTCACGGCCTAGTTAAACCTTCTTGCTTGCCTGAATGAGCCCTCACTCATTTTTTCCTTGACAAAGCCATTTCGAACAGAGGAGGCTGCCTGTAGGGAGAAATAGTCCATGTCGCAAACGCGACACATCGCGACGCAGGTTAAAGATGCCGACCTCGTGTCTGAACGACGCGCGCATATCGTTCGTGCAGCGGCGCGTGTCTTTCGCGCCAAGGGCTTCCACGGCGCAACCATCCGTGATGTCGCGATCGAGGCGGGACTTTCCCAAGGCAGCCTCTATAACTATGTGCGTACAAAGGATGATATTCTTTATCTTGTGCACAAGGATCTGACTGAAGGCTACACGCGTGAGGTTGAGGCCGCGATTGCCACTGTGCACGAGCCCCGCAAAAGGTTTCGTGCTGCGGTTGCCGCCTTCACACGTGCGATGCGTCGGCGGAGCGGCGATATTGCGCTAATTTATCAGGAAACGCATGCGCTGGGTCCGGAGTCGCGCCGCGCGGTTCTGGCGCAGACGGAGCAATTTATTCAATTCTTCTCTGGTCTCATCGACGAAGCGCGTGCTGCCGGTATGGAGTTGCCCGGCGCAGGCAAATTAGCCGGCGATATAGTGACCTTTCTGCCCATTATGTTGGCCCTACGCAGATGGCGCCTGAAGGACAGCATGCCTGGTGAGGAGGCCGAGGCGGAGGTCGTGCAGTTTCTTCTGCGCGGTTTGGGGGTGATTGATGCAGTTTAATGGCGAACGACTTTTGGTGATTGGCGGAAGCCGCGGCGTCGGGCGTGCCATCGCCATTGAAGGCGCCAAACGGGGCGCAGACGTAGCGATTCTCTATCGCAGTCGCATGGAGGAAGCTGAAGCCGTTCTGACCGCCATCCGTGCGGAGGGCAGAAACGCTTGTGGTGTCCGTGCCGATCTTGCTGACCCCGTGCAAACGCGTAGCGCCGTGAACGCCGCGGCGGAGGCACTCGGTGGCATTTCGCTTCTGGCCCACGCGGCAGGCGCGATGGGCCAATGGGCGAGCGTTGCGGAGATGCAAGATGCTGAGTGGCAGCGATATATCTCTGTCGATCTGAATGGATGTTTTTTCGCCTTGAGCGCAGCGATTCCGCATGTGAGAAAAGCCGGCGGAGGTGCGATCCTCGCCATTTCGTCCATCGCGGCGCAAATGTGCCAAGCGCGTAACGCGCAAGGCGCCGCGGCAAAGGCAGGTGTCGAAGCACTGATAAGGGTGACCGCCAAGGAAGAAGCGCGCCATGGCATTCGTGCCAATGCGCTCGCCATCGGTCTCACCGCGACGGATATGGCGCAGACCGCATTCGATGCCTGGGGACCTGAGACTTCTGCGCGCATCGTCAAGGGAATACCGCTTGGCCGCATCGCAACCCCTAAGGAAGTAGCGGGCGTTGCCTGCTTCATGCTTAGCAAGGAATGCAGTTACCTCACTGGCAAGGTGCTGCAACTCGATGGGGGTCAAATCATCTCTGGTTGAAACCGGCCGCGACGCCGCGGCACAATACGGGAGGAAAACGATAATGCGTAATTTGACGATGGGCCGTCGTACGGCTCTTGGTTTGCTGGCAGCACCTGCATTGATCCGCCCAGCGGCTGCACAAAGCGGCCCAATCCGCATTGGTGTACCAACCGCCATGACCGGCACCTGGGCAGTGCTAGGCGCGCAGGTTGTTCGTACCTGCCGCCTTTGGGCACGCACAGTGAATGCCGAAGGCGGCCTGCTCGGTCGACCTGTCGAATTTCTCTTTGAAGATACGCAAGGCGTGCCGGCAAATTGTCTGCGCAAGGCACAAGAAATGGTGGAGCGGGACCGCGTGAATATCCTGCTCGGCCTGATGGCATCTTCCGAAGCGCTTGCGGTCATGCCGAAGCTCGCGGAATGGAATGCGCTGTTCATCTCCTCAGTGAATGGTGCTGGATCCATCACCGCAGAACACTGGGTGCCGAATGCGTTCCGCGCCAATACCTCTGGCCCCATGGGGGCGCGGGCCTTGGCATTATGGCTGCGGGCTGCACCGCAGACGGAATTTTTCTCATTGTCGCTTGACTATGCCTGGGGACGTTCGTCGGTTGAGACCTTTGAGGGTTTGCTCCGTGGCATCGGTAAAAGATCAATAGGAAGTGTTTTCGCGCCGGTCGGTACGCGCGACTATTCCTCCTTCATCACGCGCATTCGGCAGGCCAATCCGCAGGCACTTTATATTGCCCTGACCGGCGATGATGGTACTGCCTTCCTCCGTCAGGCAGCGCAGTTCCGGCTTTTTGAACGGATGCCGGTTGTGACGGAAACAGTAGACATGCTGTTCACACGCCCGGCAGGTGATGCCGCGATCGGCCTGGTCGGTGGTAGCCGCTATACCTTCACGCTCAATAACCCGGCCAATGCCGCCTTCGTTCAGCGCTTTCGCAGTGAGCTCAATGAATTGCCCGATACTTATGACGGTGAGCAGTGGCAGGCCTGTGAGGTTCTGGCGACGGCGGTTCGCAAAGCCAGACGCACCGATACAGAAGCGGTGGTGGCTGCGCTACGCGACCTGGAAATGAGCTCTATCAAAGGACCGCTCAAGATCCGCGCCTGTGATGGTCAGGCGGAACAGGCGGGTCTGGTGGTGCGCGTCGATCGCCGTGACGGCATGCCGCATCCGGTGCCGGAAGTCATCGCAACCTATGCACCGTCTGAGGTGACGCCAGCCTGCCGCGCTGCCAATTTCGCCTGAGGAACGAATGGACCCGCTCGCGCTATTCGCCCTGCAATTGCTCAATGCCCTTTCGCTTTCGGCATTGTTTTTCTTCCTGGCAGTTGGGCTCACGCTGATTTTTGGTATCATGCGGGTGGTTAATTTCGCCCATGGTGCCTTGTTCATGTTTGGCGCCTATGTTGGTGTGGTAGCGCAGACTCTAAGCGGGTCCTTCATATTTTCTCTTGTGGCAGCGCCACTTGCAGCCGGCCTTCTGGGGATTGCTTTTGAACGAAGCGCCTTGTCTCGGCTCTATGCGCGGGAACATTCGGCTTTTCTTTTGGTCACCTTTGGTCTCGCGCTTGCGCTTACTGAGGCAATTCGTCTGATTTGGGGCGCAGATGCACGGCAGGCAGAACTTCCTGTTTATCTTGCCGGCATCATCTTCGTGATGGATGAACCGTTTCCTGTCTATCGCCTGTTTTTGATTGGGGCTGGCGTCATGTGTGCGCTTGCATGCTGGGCAGGGCTGCAGCGTACGCGGATTGGTCTTCTGCTTCGGGCAGCATCACAGAATGCCGGCATGACTGCTGCACTTGGCAATGATGTTGCCCGCATCAGGGCGTTGGTCTTTGCGCTTGCCTGCGCGCTGGCGGCATTGGGTGGTGCGCTGGCTGCGCCACTTCTTTCCGCTTCACTCGGGCTTGGATCCAATGTCATCATTGACGCTTTCGTCATTGTCATGATCGGTGGCATGGGCAGTTTCATCGGCACGGCCGCTGGTAGCCTTCTGCTGGGTTTTGCGCAGACTTTTGGGAATTTCTATTTGCCTGAGCTTTCGCTTGGCATGACCTATGCGGTGATGATCGCGGTACTGGTGCTGCGCCCTGGTGGACTTTTCGGAAGATCCGAATGAACGCGGCCAATCCACGATTTGTTCTTGCCTTTATCGCTTTTGGCGGTGTGCTTGGATTTGTTTTGCCCAATCACGCAACGACATTGCTGACCGAAGCACTGATCCTTTGCCTTTTTGCGCTTAGTCTTGACTTGCTGGTTGGGCATGCGCGCCTCACCTCATTCGGTCATGCGGGGCCTTGGGGTTTTGGCGCTTACATGGCAGCGGGCATGATGCTGGCTTGGCAGGTTCCTTTGCCGCTGGCGGTGCTGGCGGCAGGGCTGGTCACGGCACTGCTTGCGATCCCGGTCGGATGGCTTTGCGTCCGGACCGGTGGCGTCACTTTTGCGATGCTGTCACTGGCTTTTGCGCAGCTTGGCTATGCTGTGGTTTTCAAATGGAATGCGGTTACCGGTGGTTCTGATGGGTTGCCTGGTATTCCGCGTGCAGGCCTTAGCGACTTCATGGCAAGCCGTGAAGGCTATCACCTTCTTGTCACAGTCGTTTTGGCGGCCGCCTATGTGCTGGCCTGGGCATTCGTGCATTCGCCCCTCGGGCGCGTTGTTGCCGCCGTGCGGGAGAATGAGCAGCGTGCAGAAGCACTCGGCCATGACCCGCGCCGTATTCGCCTTATTGTCTTTGTACTCTCCTATTTTCTGGCAGGCGTTGCGGGTGCGCTTTATGCAGGTTTCGCGCGCTATGTATCGCCTGAGCTCTTCTTCTGGACGGTTTCCGGCCATATTCTTGTCATGGTGGTCCTTGGTGGCGCCGGCACATTGGTTGGCCCGATGCTTGGCGCGCTTGCTTTCTTCTACGTGGAGCATGAGCTTTCTGCACTGACCGAAAGCTGGGGGCTCGCGCTTGGCATCATGTTCATCTTTGTCGTGATATTCGCGCCGCGCGGCCTGATGGGCGTGCTGCAAGGCTTGCGTCGCACATGACGGCATTGCTGGAATGCCGTGGATTGAGCCGTGCCTGGGGCGCGTTTTTTGCCGTTTCGGAGGTTAATCTTGATGTGGCAGAACGGGAAATCTGTGCCGTAATCGGCCCGAATGGCGCCGGCAAATCTACCCTTTTTGCCATGATCGCCGGTAATCTTGCGAAAACCTCGGGCTCGGTGCGCTTTGCGGGAGAAGATGTCACCAAACTCACCGCACCCGTGCTTGCAGCGCGTGGGATGGCGCGTTCCTTTCAGGTAACAGCGATCTGCCCGGGGCTGACAGCGCTAGAAAATGTTCGGCTGGGTGTACAAGCCCGCGACCCTATCCGTTGGCGGCCCTTTGGTGGCGCTGCCGCGCTGCGGCGCGGCGAAGAGCGCGCCATGGCATGGTTGGATCAGCTGGGTCTCACTGGCACGGCTGGGATTCTCGCCGGTGAGCTTTCTCATGGCGATCAGCGATTGCTGGAAGTTGCAGTGGCCCTTGCGCAGGAGCCCAGGCTGCTGATCCTGGATGAACCTACGCAAGGGATGTCGATCGAGGAAACACGGCGTACGGTTGACCTGTTGCGGCGTGTGATCAGTGAAACCAACACAGCAGTCCTGCTGGTTGAACATGATATGGAGGTTGTCTTTGCCTTGGCGCCGCGTATTGTTGTGCTCCATCGCGGTCGCAAGATTGCCGATGGCCCGGCGGATATTGTGCGTGCGGATACACAGGTACAGCAGGCCTATCTTGGGGAGCTTGACTGATGCTCTCCTTCTCCGAGGTTTCAGGCGGTTACGCGGCTGCACAGGTGCTTCAAGGCGTCAGTTTCACCGCGCGAGCGGCTGAGATTACGGCAATCATCGGGCGTAATGGCGTTGGTAAAACCACCCTGCTGCGTGGGCTGATGGGCATGCTGCCGCGGCTGGATGGCCGTATCCTGCTTAATGATACAGTGCTGTCAGGGCTCGCCAGTCATCATGTGGCGCGGGCTGGCATTGGTTATGTTCCAGAAGGGCGGCAGGTTTTTCCTGAACTGACAGTTATGGAAAATCTTGCGGTAGCACAGAGAAAACCTTCGCGTCTCTGGCCCGAGGACCGGCTCTTTACCTTGCTGCCCAATTTGAAGGAACGCAGGCGCAATGCGGGGCGCGCGCTTTCGGGGGGTGAGCAGCAGATGCTGGCCATCGGCCGAGCCCTGGTCACCGATCCGCGTGTTCTGGTGCTGGATGAACCAAGCCAGGGCCTGGCGCCAATGGTAGTCCGAGAGCTTGCGCGCGTATTGCGACAATTGGCGCAGGAAGGTGTGGCAGTGTTGCTTGTTGAGCAAAATCTCCGACTTACGGAGGCCGTTGCAGACCGCATCGCCATCATGGCACGTGGGCAAATTGTGCATGACGATACGGCCGCCGCCTTTCGCGCGGCGGAGGACGCACTTCGCCATCGCTGGCTGACACTCTGACGGAGAGCAGAGCATGCGCTTTGACATCAGGCATGATCCGGAACGCGCGGCCCGCTGGCGCGCCTCTGGCCAATGGAAGGATGAGACGCTGTTTGAATTGCTTTCATCCAACGCCGCCACGGCGCCGGACAAGATCGCGATTACAGACGGTACGCATAGCGTGACCTATCAGGCGTTGCGAGACATGATTGATCGCATGGCAGCGCGGTATCGTGCCCTTGGCATTGGCGCCGATGATGTTGTGGTGTTGCAGCTACCCAATTGGCTGGAATTCGCGCCTGCCTTTTTCGCCCTTGAACGTATCGGCGCTGTCGCGGTTACGGTGTCAACAGATTTTCGCGCGCGAGAGCTTGAATATATCCTGCGCTTCAGTGAGGCAAAAGGTATTGTTACTACTGGTGAATACCGTGGTTTCGATCATCTGGGCATGGCGCTTGAATTGCAACCCCATTTGCCAGGCTTGAGTCTGGTTGGCAGTTTTCGCGCTTCGTCTCGCCCGGGCGTTACAACTTTAGATGATATCATCGTCGGTCGGTCGGGGCCTGCGGATTTCACACCCTATTGCCAATCGCCTGATGCCGTCATGCGCATGGCCTTTACGTCTGGCACCACGGGTAATCCCAAGGGTGTCATGCATAGCCACAATACAACGCTTGCGGCTGCGCGTATCCTTAATGGTGATATTGGCCTTGGTGCTGCGGATCGCATGATGATCTGGCTGCCACTTGGGCTGAACTGGGGTTATCTGACGCTGGTGCAATCTATCATTGCAGGTGCCACTGCGGTGCTGCTGGAACGCTTTTCGGCTGCGCCCGCCTTGGCACTACTTGCACGCGAAGGCTGCACCTATGTGCCGACCGCGCCCGCTTCGCTGACTGCGCTTCTGGCTTTGCCTGAAATCAGGCAGGCGAATCTTGCAGCCCTCCGGCTTGTTGTTTCAGGTGGCGCTTCAGCCCCGGTTGAGACAATCCGCGCCTGGCGAGTAGTTGCCCCTGGGCACTTCCTTGAACTCTATGGCATGCTGGAGGATGGCTATCAAACCTATACGCGCCCGGGCGATGATCCTGAAGCGGTAGCTGGTTCGGTGGGGCGTGTTGGAAGCCATATGGGATTGCGGCTTCTCGACCCTGAAGGGCGCGATGTGCCGGCGGGACAGGAAGGTGAAATCTGTGCCGAAGGACCTTCGGTTCATCTTGGTTATCACGCCAATCCTCAGGCCAATGCTGATGCGTTTACAACCGATGGCTGGTTCCGTAGTGGTGACCTTGGCTTTATTGATACACTCGGGAATCTCCGGATCAGCGGCCGCGTCAAGGAGATGATCAACCGCGGCGGCATGAAATATTTTCCGCGCGAGGTTGAGGAAGTGCTCTATGGCCATCCCGCCATCCTGTACTGCGCCATTGTTGGGTTGCCTGATAGCCGCCTTGGTGAACGTTCCTGCTTATGCGTCGTGCCACGCGAAGGACAGTCGGCGCCAAGGCTTGAGCAGATTCTCGCATTCCTTGGTGATGGTTTTGCGACCTATAAGCTTCCGGAGCGTCTTGTTGTGATGAAGGAACTGCCCTTCACACCTACCGGCAAAATTCAGCGCCATCGCCTCGTCAAGGATATCCTGCATGCTGATTCAATGGAGAAACAAGCGTGAGCTACGATAATCTTCCCCATATCCTGGCCGATTGGCCGCATCCACGCGTGCTGCGCCTGACACTCAACCGGCCGGATGCGCTGAATAGCCTGACGCCCGAAATGCATCGCGTGCTTACCGAAGTGTGGCGGGAGATTGATGCCGATCCGGCCGTCTCAGTGGTCATCATCACTGGTGCAGGGCGGGGATTTTCGGCTGGCGGCGATCTCGATCTCGTCAGCCGGATGATGGAAGATTTTCCAACGCGCATTCAGGTTTGGAAAGAAGCGCGCGATATGGTGTACAACATGATTGGCTGTTCCAAGCCAATCATTTCCGCCATCAATGGTCCTGCGGTTGGTGCAGGAATTGTGCTTGCGATTATGGCGGATATCTCCATCGCAGGATATTCGGCCAAGTTGATAGATGGGCATACGAAGCTTGGCGTTGCAGCGGGTGATCATGCGCCCATCATCTGGCCATTGCTTTGTGGCATGGCAAAAAGCAAATACTATCTGCTCACCTGTGAGCCGCTGGATGGAAAGGAAGCGGAGCGCATTGGCCTTGTCTCGCTGGCGGTGCCGGATGACGAATTACAGGCAAAAGCGCTTGAAACTGCGGTCCGCCTGGCAGAAGGGCCGCAAAGCGCCTTGCGCTGGACCAAGCACAGCATGAACCTATGGCTGCAACAGGCACGTCCAATTTTCGAGGCTGCGGTTGCCATGGAGTTCCTGGGTTTTACCGGCCCAGAATTGCCCAAAGGTATCGCAGCCATCAAGGGCAAGACCAAGCCCCAATTTCCAGAAACAAGCCCAGTCTAGCCGTCATATTGCTGGCGCGCCTTGGGGGCGTAAGCGCTTCCTGGCGCGCCAGCAAATCATCACCATGGTCGTTTACCGTGAAGATTATTCAGCGGCAGCCCGGCCATGGCGTTTTTCTTGCTTCGGCAATAGCGAACGCGCGATGATCTGTTTCATGACTTCGATGGAACCGCCAGCAATGCGCGCCATGCGCGCATCGGCCCAGGCGCGCGCGATGGGATATTCCCACATATAACCGGCGCCACCGTGTAATTGGACGCATTGATCCATCACGCGGCCCTGCATTTCGGTTGCCTGCATTTTGGCGATGGCAGCATCCACCGCATCCAAGCCTCCGGTCAAATGCACCTCAAGGCAGCGGTCCACATAAACGCGCAAAACCGCGATCTCTGAGCGCATTTCTGCAAGGCGGAACTGCGTATTCTGGAAATCCGCCACTGTCTGGCCAAAAGCCGGGCGTGTGGTGACATAGGCAATGGTCTGCTCAAGCGCAGCCTCTGCCGACGCCACTGCGCGCACCGCCTGCACCAAGCGTTCCTGGGCAAGCTCTGTCATAAGCTGTACAAAGCCGCGCCCTTCCTCCCCCAATAAATTCGAGACAGGCACACGTACCTGGTCCATGAAAAGCTCTGATGTATCCATCGCCTTGCAGCCGACCTTCTTGAGTGGCTTGCCGCGTGCAAAGCCAGGCCGATCAGTCTCCACCAGGATCAGGCTAACGCCGCGTCCGCGCGCTGTTGGGTCGGTCTTGGCGGCGACGACAATCACATCCGCCCCCTGCGCATTGGTGATATAGATTTTCTGACCGCTGATCACATAGCTGTCACCATCACGAATCGCCGTGGTGCGGATGGCTTGAAGGTCACTACCGCCTTGCGGTTCTGTCATAGCAACGGCAGCCAATGCCTCACCACGTGCCATGGCCGGTAACCAACGGCGTTTTTGCGCTTCTGTGCCGTAATGAAGAAGATAAGGCGCCACAATATCGGAGTGGAGCGAAAACGCAGGACCAGTGGCGCCGGCGCGCGACATTTCTTCAATGACAATGGCGCTATGCAGGAAATCGCCCCCCATGCCGCCAAATTCTTCCGGAACATTGCAGAGCAATAGCCCGGCTTCGCCCGCCTTACGCCAGGCTTCGCGCGGCACCACCCCCGCTTCTTCCCAGGCGCCGTGATGGGGCAGGATTTCGCGCGCAACGAAACGGCACACCTGTTCGCGAAACTGTTCATGGGCTGCGGAAAAGACGGTACGGGGAATCATGCGACGCCTCATGGGGTTTTGGTGACGTTACTGCCAGGGGATTGTGATGATCCTTGGGCGCGCTGTCCAGGAAAAGGACATCCACGGATTGCGGCGCCCATTACCTCGGCCGCGCGGGAAACGGTTCTTGAATTTGGCCATCCATTTGCCCTAGCCTCAGCGCATGGAGGAAATTCCAGCCACTAAAGCATGGCAGGCGGCAAGGCCGAGGCACGCGTGAGCAATCCCGGCATTTCCGTGACGTCTTCTGTGCGCCGCGCGGCAAGGGATCGCGGTGCATTCTTTGCCGTGGTTGACGGTACCCGGCGCTTCACCTGGCGAGAGCACGCAGAGCGTGTGGCGCGCCTGGCCGGATGTCTTCAATCTCTTGGAGCAACTTTTGGCGAGCGCGTTGCGATCCTTGCCGATGGCAGCCATTTCTACATCGAAGCCTATCATGCTGTGCCCTGGGCCGGCGCCATCCTTGCCCCGGTGAATAGCCGCTTCGCTTGGCCCGAAATGCTGGAAATATTGGCGGATTCCAGCCCACGCGTCTTGCTCGCAGATACTGCGCATGCCGGGATCGCGCGTGATCTTGTCCGGTCGCTGAAAAACCCGCCCCATATTCTCGACGTTGAAGCGGCCGAAGCGCTGATCAAAACGCAAGAACCGGTGGAAGATGCTGGGCGCGGTGGGGAGGATATTGCCTGTCTTTTCTACACCGGCGGCACAACGGGCCGGGCAAAGGGCGTGGCGCTGACGCATCAGGGTCTGATCCTGAATGCGCTGAACACCACAGCACTTTTGCGCATGAACCCAGCGATGGTGCATTTGCATTGCGGCCCCCTGTTCCATATGGGTGCCGGTGCACGGGTGTTTTCCACCAGTCTGCATGGTGGGTGCCACGTTGTTATGCCGCGCTTCGATGCAGGTGATGTCATCCGCACCATGGCCGCGGAAGGCGTGACTCATGCCGTCACGGTCCCTGCCATGGTGACAGCACTGCTGGATCATCCAGCACTTGGCCAGCATGACCTCTCAAGACTACGCATGCTCAGCTATGGCGCGGCGCCGATGCCCCAACCGCTTATTGCGGCATTGATGGAACGCTTGCCAGGCGTTGAACTGCTGCAATCCTATGGCCAGACGGAGCTTTCGCCCGTGGCCACCATGCTGCCACCCGAAGAGCATCGCCTTCACTCACCGCGTCTTCGGTCCGTTGGTCAGGCCGTGCCCAATGTGGAACTGCGCATCGCAGATGCAGAAGATCGGCCCTTGCCAATAGGGAAGATTGGCGAAGTACAGGTTCGTGGTCCTACGGTCATGAAGGAATACTGGAACCGGCCTGAAGAAACCGCTACAGCGCTGCGCGGCGGCTGGATGCATACCGGCGATGCCGGCTATCTCGACGAAAATGGCTTTCTTTATCTGGTGGATCGGCTGAAGGATATGATTATCAGCGGCGGTGAGAACATCTATTCGGCAGAGGTCGAACTCGCCATTCTCGAACATCCTGAGGTGATGGAATGTGCGGTGATTGGCATCCCGCATCCCCGGTGGGGAGAGGCGGTGCATGCCATTACCGTGCTGCGTCCTGAAGCGACACTCACGGAAGATCAGCTTCTTCTGCATTGTCGCGCGCGAATTGCCGGATACAAATGCCCGAAAACGATTGAATTTCTGAAGCAAGCTCTGCCGAGAAGCCCGACAGGGAAGATTCGCAAGGCTGAGCTTCGTGCTGCCCGCCGCATTTCCGAAACCGTAATCCCATAAGAAAAGGAGGACGCCAGATGCCCCTATTGCAACGCCGTCTTGCGCTGGCCCTTGCCGCGGCCAGCCTTGCCCCTGCTGCTACTGCCTCCACCTGGCGTCCAACACGGCAAATGCGGATCATCGTCCCCGCTCCGCCGGGAGGCATCACCGATATTGGTGGGCGTATCGTAGCCGCACAACTACAGGCCGCATGGGGCCAGCCGGTGGTCGTGGAAAATCGTTCCGGTGGTGGGGGCGTAACAGGCACCGTGGAATTCCTTCGCGCGCCGGCAGACGGGCATACGTTGCTTGTTGGAAATATCGGTCCACAGGCCATTGCTTATACGCTTTTCCGCGGCTTGCCATATGAAGCTTCGGCCTTTGCACCCGTATCCGGCCTTATCCGCGGCCCAAATATTCTGGTGGTGCATCCTTCGGTACAGGCGTCTACTGTGGCGGAATTCATTGCATTGCTGCGGCGGCGCCCACGCGAATTGAACTATGCTTCTTCGGGAATTGGCCAATCGCCGCATCTTGCCGGCGTTTGGTTTCTGCAATTGGCGCAGGCGGAAGCGACACATGTGCCGTTCCGTGGTTCGGCGCCAGCTTTGGTGGAATTACTGGCCGGGAATGTGCAATTCATGTTTGAAAATCTCATTGCTGCCAGTCAGCATGTTCAGGCGGGTCGGCTTAGGGCGCTGGCCGTCACCTCTGCCGAGCGGAGCCCGCTGCTTCCCGATGTGCCCGCACTGCGCGAAACCGCGCCAGAGATGGCCGGTTATGATGTTTCCACCTGGGTGGGCCTTTTTGCCCATGCCGCCGCACCGCCTGAAGCCATTGCAGCGATCAATGCCGAAGTGCGCGCCGCTTTGAGTACCCCGGAAACCGCAGCACGATTCGCCCAGACCGGGTCCATACCCCATATGACAACGCCCGAAGAATTCACTGCATTCGTCGGACGCGAGGTAGCGAAATGGCGCGACGTCATCCGTCGCGAAGGGCTGGTCATGGAGTTGGGTTGAGGCACAGCGCGCGTCCTTCTTGTGCATGGAATCTCATGAATAGAAAAAAGAAAGCGACAAGGACCACTCATGCCGCACCTCGCCAGATTGGCGCGCGAAACGCCCGATAAGCCCGCGGCGATCTTCCCTGATAGCGGCGCTAGCCTGAGCTTTCGCGCATTGGATGAGGCGGCGAACCAAATCGCGCATGGCTTGGTCTGCTTGGGGCTCAGCCCGGGGCAGGGAATCGCCTTATTGTTGGAAAATACGCCGGAATTCCTGATCCTGACCTATGGGGCAAAGCGCGCCGGCTTGATGGTGACGCCGCTTTCCATTCATTTGCGCGCGCATGAAGTGGCGCATGTGCTGCGCGATTCCGGCGCAGTATTGCTGGCCGCTGAGGCCTCGCTCAGCACCTTGGCCGATGCGCTGGATCTGCAGAACCTACCCTATCGTTTCAGCGTGGGCGGAGCCATTCCGGGGTTTGCGCCGCTGCGGTCCCTCATGGAAGGCCGGCCCACGACTTGGCCGGATGGCGAAAGACCGATCGGCCGGGAGTTCCTTTATTCTTCAGGCACCACTGGCCTGCCAAAAGGTATTCGCCGTCCACTCATTCCTTTTGCGGATTGCCATAAGCCCGAATTCGACATGAGCTGGAAGGGATTCTATGGATTTGATGCAGATACGGTCTATCTTTCTCCGGCCCCGCTCTATCACGCAGCGCCCAATCGCTATGTCCAGCGCACGATTGACGGTGGCGGCACAGCGGTAATTACGCGAAAATTCGATGCGGCGGCGTGTTTGGCGCTGATTGAAAAATTTCGTGTCACCCATAGCCAATGGGTGCCCACCATGTTCGTGCGCCTGCTTGCCTTGCCGGATTCAATGCGAAAAACCTTTGATCTTTCAAGCCATCGCTGCGCCATCCATGCGGCAGCCCCCTGCCCTGTTCTGGTGAAGCAGGCGATGATCGATTGGTGGGGGCCAATCATTCGCGAATACTATGCTGGCAGTGAAGGCATCGGCGTTTGCTTTATTGACAGTCACACTTGGCTTCGCAAGCCGGGCAGTGTTGGCCGCCCCGCCTATGGCGCCGTGCATATCCTGGATGAGGAAGGGCGCAGGCTCCCGCCCGGCGAAATCGGGTGCATCTGGTTCGAAGGCGGCGCACGCTTCGCCTATCACAATGATCCGGAAAAAACGGCGGCCGCTTACAATGATAGCGGCTGGGCCACCCTGCATGATCTTGGCTGGCTGGATGAAGAAGGTTTTCTGTTTCTTTCAGACCGTCGGGCTGATCTGATTCTTTCAGGTGGCGTCAATATCTATCCTGCGGAGATCGAGGCTGTGCTCGGCATGCACCCGGCAGTGTTGGAAGCCGCTGTGGTTGGGGTTCCAGATGCTGAATTGGGCGAACGCCCACGCGCCTTGGTGGTGCTGCGGAATATTACGGGAAATGCTGCACTGGCTGAGTCCCTTATCGCCCATTGTCGCGCGCATCTCGGTGGGCTCAAGATTCCCGTGGCGGTGGATTTTCTTGAAGAATTGCCCCGCAGTGAAGCGGGTAAGTTGCTGCGCCGTGTATTGAAGGAACGCTTCCGCTAAGGGATGTTTCTTCATCGTCGCGGCGCCCGTCATTGCCGTAGCTGATGCTTCAATTATTGCGGCTTCGAAGCAGTGGTGAGGCTTTCAATCTCCTTTGCCGAGAACGCGAATTCAGCCAGGATTTCTGCGCCATGCTCCCCGCGCAATGGTGGCGCAGCGCCAATAGCGGATGGCGTGCGGGAAAAGCGTGGCGCTGGGGCCGGTTGCACCGCGCCATGCGCCGTGACGAAGGTCTCTCGCGCGGCGACATGTGGATGCGAAGGTGCCTCTGCCATGGAAAGGATGGGTGTGACGCAGCCATCGCTATCGGCAAAGATCGCTGCCCATGCATCACGCGTTCGGCTGAGGAATGCTTCGGCCAATCTCGCCTTATGGGTGGGCCAGGTTGCGGGGTCCATGCGATTGTCAAAATCGGACGCATCAAGCCCCAAACGCTCAAGCATTTCCGCGAAGAAGGCGGGCTCAATGGGGCCCACCGCAACATAGCCGCCACAGGCGCAGGCGTAGCTGCCATAAAAACTCGCGGTGCCATCAAGGAAATTCACGCCCCGCTCGGGGGTCCAACGCCCGCGCGCCAGCATGCCATAAATGGGTGCCATCAGCAGTGCTGCGCCATCCACCATGGCGGCATCCACCACTTGGCCACGACCTGAATGGCTGCGCTCAATCAACGCCCCCAGAATGCCCAATGCCAGCAGCATCCCCCCGCCGCCATAATCACCGATGAGATTGAGTGGCGGAGGCGGCGGGCGATCCGAAGTGCCAATGGCATGCAGCGCCCCGGTCAGCGCGATGTAATTGATGTCATGCCCCGCGCGTTTCGCGAGTGGCCCGGCCTGGCCCCACCCCGTCATGCGGCCATAGATCAGGCGCGGATTGGCTTTGAGCAGCGTTTCTGGGCCCAGGCCAAGCCGTTCCATGACACCTGGCCGGAAGCCTTCAATCAGCGCATCGGCTTGCAGGGACATGCGCTTCACTGCCTCGATAGCGGAAGGATTCTTGAGGTCCAACACCAGGGATCGACGCCCACGCAGAACGACATCATCGCGCGCACCGGGCGGGCCTTCGGGGCGATCAATCCGGATCACGCGCGCCCCCATATCGGCCAGCAACATCGCGCAGAAGGGACCCGGCCCGATGCCTGCCAATTCCAGCACTGTTAAGCCGTTGAGCGTGCCCATAGCCTTCCTCCAAAACTGCCTAGGCGCAAGGTTAGCCATTACGATCCCTATCGTCATGTCTATTACGATCGATCTAGTTTTGGCGCCAAGAGGATCAAATCGCCGTTTTGCAGCTCGGAATATGAGAGGGCCCGCCCCTCTTGCCCGTCATCGCATAACACCAATACCGCCATCGGCGCCGCCACCTCCGCCGCAAGCGGCACCACTACCGACCTGACGTTGGCGACACCCTTCGCCGCCACCGCGCAGCTTTATCGCGGTGTGCCTTTGCTGCTTTCCGGCGATCACAGCCTCGTGAGAGGCATTATTGATTACAACGCCGCGCGTGTGGCCACACTGGGGGAGAGCATGGCAACCCCTGGCGCGGTTGCGACGCTGGCACAAATCCTGACCAATGTTCTCTACAGCCCCACCTCGGACGAGGCGATCCATCATACCGCCACGCTATATTTCTACGCCGCTGGGCTGCGTTGGCGTTGCACCGGTGGCCATCACCGAAGCCGCGTCCAGCAATGCCAATGAACTCGCGGCCGCCCTTGCGCGCGCCGAAGCCGAGCCGGATGATCCTGAGGCGCAGGCGCCACTCGCGATGATGGAAGTTGCGCACAAGCCAATGTGCCGAGCATGCCGCTTGCCAACCTTCAGGATGCGCAGCCACGGCGGCGGGCGCGGCTCAATGCGGCCAGCGCAACAATCGATGTGGATCTGCTGGCAGCCCTGCCGGTGGATTGCGTGAAGCTGCTTTCCACCACACTCAGCGCCAAGGCCACCATCCGCGTGCGCCTTGCCAATGTGAGCAGCTTTGCGACGGTGTTGGCTGACACCGGCACCATCAATGCCGAGGCGCAAGATGAGGCACAGGGCAATGTCGTGCTGGTGCTGCCCGCGCCTGTCACGGCGCGGTATCTCCGGATTGATCTTACCGATGGCGCGGCGGCTTTCATGGATATCGGGCTGCTGGTCGCGGGGCAGCTGTGGCGGCTGTTGCGCGGCACGGCGTACGGCATTCGCGAAGGCCGCGTCATGCTCGACCGGCGCGACCGCAATCCATTCACCGGGGCAGAATTTCCGGTGCCAGCCATCATCAATCCGCGCTTTGCGGCTTTCACCTTGCCGGCCTTGTCGGTTGCCGAGGCCCGCAACCAGCACCGCGACCTGCTGCGCCGGCTTGGTGCGGCGGGGGATGCGCTGTGGATCGTTGAGCTTGGCGACAGCCTCGCCGAACGCAATCGCCGGGCCATTTGGGGCGCGGTCAATGCGCCAGGGGAAGAGGCCAGCGCCAGCAGGGACAGCTTTTCGCTGGCATCGCGGGCGGTCAGGATGGTGGAGAGACTGTGAGGGGGATGCCAACTAGTGGCGCCGCAGATGGTTCATCCTCACTTTCTTTGGGATTACGATGAGCCGGAAATTCTCCGTACCTCACTTCGCCAGTTTGGTCTCAGAGGCGCTGACGGTGGACACGCAGATGGGCCAGATACTCCGCTAGTCAAGCCGCAAATCGACCTCAAATCATTTGACGATGGACACTTGTCATGGCAGCATATTCTGCAAAGGGAACGCGAAATGATCCAAGCAAGCACATCAGGCAGAGCTGCGTTGCGATACATGACACCTGCGCAGGTTAAGACCTTGATCAATGACGGTGTTGAACTGGCCATTCTTGATGCGCGTGAGGAAAGTGCTTTCGGTCCCTGTCATTTGTTCTGGGCCGTGCCATGCCCAGTTTCTCGCATGGAATGGCGCGCGCGTGCACTTTTGCCCTCCAAAACCGTGCGTATCGTTTGCGTGGATGGCGGGCAGGGTAGCGCGGAAACACTCGCCAAATATCTGCTGCTCATTGGCTATGCCGATGTTTCTGTTCTTGAGGGTGGGATGCCCAACTGGATTGCCGCCGGATATGTCGCGTTCTCAGGGGTGCACGTGCCATCCAAGGCTTTTGGCGAATGGGTCGAACATCACTACGAAACACCTTCAATAGATCCCGCCGAATTGGATTCGATGGTGAAGACTGGCGGCAATATGGTGATTCTTGATAGTCGACCGAAGGACGAATTCATCAGAATGTCCATTCCCGGCGGCATCAACGTGCCGGGTGGTGAACTGGTTTATCGGATTGGGGATTTCGTCCATAATCCTGAAACCACCATTATTATCAATTGCGCAGGGCGCACTCGGTCCATTATGGGCGCGGAATCGCTGCGTAGTGCTGGCATACCCAATCAGGTTGTGGCCCTGCGCAATGGAACCATGGGCTGGGAATTGGCGGGCTACCAATGCGCGCACGGCAAGACGGAAAGCTTCAGTATCGGCGTACCGCGAGAGGCAGAATTGGCCCTAGAGCGTGCTGATCATTTTGCACGAAAGCGCGGCGTGCGTTTCATTGATGCCCAACAGGCAGAAACACTGAGAAAGGATATATCCCGAAGCTGCTATCTGCTGGATGTGAGAGATCCGGCAGAATATGTGCAAGGTCATTTGCCAGGAAGCCTGAATGCGCCGGGCGGGCAGCTTGTTCAATCGGTGGATATGTGGGTGGCGGTGCGCCATGCCCGCATCATTCTGATTGACGATACCGGCACGCGCGCGCGGATGAGTGCGGGATGGTTGCGCGAGCTTGGGGGGTGGGAAGTCTATGTTCTTGAAGGTGGGCTGAATGGCGCGCTTGAAGATGGCACGCCGCCCCTGCATTGCCCGGAAGCAAATGGGATTGCCGCACCGCAAATATCCCCGCGCGAAGTTGCGGCCCAAGGGGACCGCGTGAGGATCATTGATTTGAATCGTTCGGTCAGTTTCCGCGCTGGCCATGCACCTGGTGCGATCTGGGGTTTGAGGGGGCGTCTTGCGCGCCTGCTGCCGAAACTTGGCGCAGCGGAGCAGCTTGTGATCACGGCGCCGGAACCGGCGCTGGCCCGCTTGGCCTATGCTGAACTGGCGGATCTCGTCGCGGTGCCGATAGCAATTTTGGCTGGCGGAATGGCAGAATGGAAAGCCTGTGGCCTGCCTATTGTTGCCAATCGACGTAATCCGGAGGACTGGGACTGCGACGATGTTCATCTGCTCCCCTTCGATCATAATGACGGCATCGAGGAAGCCATGCGCGCCTACCTCGCCTGGGAAATTGATCTAGTGCATGAGGTGAAGAAGGACGGTGATGCACCCTTTGGCGCCTGGCCAAACTGAGGAAATCCAACAAGACCCAGCAAGGAGGAAGACAATGGACCGGGGATTGACGCGTCGGAATTTGATGATCGCCACATCCGCCTTGACGCTGTTCCCGTGGCCGTTATTGGCGCAGCCATGGCGACCATCGCAACCGGTACGAATCATTGTTGCGGCAGCACCTGGTGGCACGCTTGATATTCATGCGCGCGCAGCACAACCTGTGCTCTCAAGTCACCTGAACCAAGCGCTGATTGTGGAAAATCAGGGCGGCGGCGCGGGTCTGGTCGCCACACAAACTGTGGCACGCTCAGCGCCAGATGGCCTAACGCAGATGGTCGCATCGGGTGATGGTCTCATCCTACAGGATATTCTGGTTGGGGCACGCCACGGGCGACCCGCGTCAAAGCTTCGTCCAGTGACTATGACCATTACTGCGGCGCAACTGCTTTGTACGCATCCCCGTTCGGGCATACGCAACATAGATGATTATCTCTTGGCGCTGAGAACGCGGGGGGACAAGGTTACCCTTGCGGTCCCAGGTATTGGTGGCATTGCACATATTATTAGCGAAATGGTGAACCGAGCCCTTGGGCTTACGGTCACGCATGTTCCTTATCGTGGAGGTGGGCCAGCCACGATTGACTTACTTGCCGGCCAAGTGGATGCGCAGATCATCACACTGCCGGCTGTGACGACCTATGTCCGGGAAGGACGTTTGATCCCCTTAGCAGTATCAACATTACAGCGTGATCCAGCCATGCCGAATGTGCCGACCTTTGCTGAAAGCGGTATTCCAGGTTTTGATGTCCCAAGCACCCAAGGTATTTTAGTGCCATTAGAAACGCCGGATCATATTGTGGATGTTTGGTATCGTGCATGGAAGGTAGCACTGGATGATCCTGGTGTGAAGCAGCGGTTGCAGGCCTTGGGTTTTGTCATTCACGCCAGTACCCCTGCGCAATTCGACAAGGTGCTGAAGGACGCCGAGAAGCGATTCGCCGAAGTGATCGCAGCAGCAGGCATCAAGGGGGAATAGTGGCCCGGTCCGTCATCAAGTGAATTGACATCAAACGGCTTGCTGGAGGACTCAGTTTTCGACTCCTATGGCGGCGAGCTTAATAGTGATTTCTATGATGGCTGGCCGGGATAGTTAATCTGCACCACCATCCTTGTGTTCTCCGACCCGGGTGGCTGGGTGGCGCTGGCCGGCGGACCAAGAATGTATTCTGCATGGCGGACCCTGCCGCGCATGAGGTGGTCGCCATTTGCCGCACACCGGATGCGCGCGACAGGACGTTATTTGGCCCGGATCATCTGTGCGGTGTCGCTGCCAGTCGGATTACCAGCACTATATCGGGCACCGCCGACCTGCCCGCGGAATGCGTACTGGCCTGTGAGCCCTTGGTCTTGCCTGCGGGCTTGCGCCTGTTGCCGCGCACCATTGCGGTGCGCTGGGGCTTGAACCATGCGCCGCTGTCCAACATGGTTGGCAGTATCGCGGCGGCCGACCGGCAGCGGCTTTCCCAGGCGGGAAGTTTCGCCCGGGTGGAAAGCAGCCTGATTACCTCCCGCGTCGCGCAGCAGCGCGAAATGACTTTCCCCGCCTAATACTGGACCGAGGCTGCGGCGCTGGCGCGTGCCGAGAAATGGCGGGCCTTGGTTGAGGCCGGGCCGCGCATGCTGCGCGTGGTGACGGATCGGTATCTTGGGCAGATCGAAATCGGGCAAATCGGGCGCGTAACCTATCCCGCCTTTGGGTTTCAGAACGGCTTTGTCGGCGTGGTGGTCGGCTGGCGGGAGAGGCTTGCGGCACGGCGCGTTGAAATCACGGCATGGGGGGCGGGCTGATGCCGGGGGCGTTTTTGTATGACAATGTCGCCAAGGGCGCTGTGCTGAACAGCGCACAAGCCACTGTGCCGAGCATGCCGCTTGCAAACCTTCAGGATGCGCAGCCGCGGCAGCGGGCGCGGCTCAATGCGGCTAATGCAACAATCGATGTGGATTTGCTGGCAGCCCTGCTGGTGGATTGCGTGGCGTTGCTTTCCACGACGCTCAGCGCCAATGCCACCACCCGGGTGCGGCTTGCCAATATGAGCAGTTTTGCAACTGTGCAGGCTGATACCGGCACCATCAACGCCGAGGCGCAGGATGAGGCACAGGGGAATGTTGTGCTGGTACTGCCGGCGCCTGTCATGGCGCGGTATCTCCGGATTGACCTCACCGATGGTGCGGCGCCTTACCTGGATATCGGGCTGCTTGTGGCGGGGCAGCTATGGCGGCTGCAGCGCGGCACGGCGTATGGCATTCGCGAAGGCCGCGTCATGCTCGACCGCCGCGACCGCAATCCATACACCGGCGCGGAATTCCCAGTGCCGGCCATCATCAACCCGCGCTTTGCGGCTTTCACCTTGCCCGCGTTGTCGGTTGCCGAGGCGCGCAACCAGCACCGCGAATTACTGCGCCGACTTGGGGCTACTGGCGATGCGTTTTGGATTGCGGAGCTTGGCGACAGCCTTGCCGAGCGCAATCGCCGGGCCATTTGGGGGGCGGTCAATGCACCGGGGGAAGAAGCCAGCGCCAGCCGAGACAGCTTTCCGTTCACGGCGCGGGCGGTCAGGATCGTGGAGAGGGTAATAGGGGGCAGTTGGATAGCTTTGCCGCCGGATGCATCACCAAAACGCAGCATTACCTATCCCACAGATGCGCCCGATACTCTGTTACCCAAAACGCCAATCAGTCTCAAATCATTTGACGATGGACAACACCTCAGGACTTTACCAGCCCAGGCGATATCGATGGAACATTCTTCGCGTGGTGGCTCGAAATACAGAATCGGCCAGGATGCCCAGAACCGCAATACCCGCGATTCCTACGAACATGCCCTCGGTGGAGAGCTGCAGACGGCTATTTAGGATCAGCTGACCCAGCCCCTCGTTTGAAGCCAACATCTCCGCGACGATGAGCGTCTGGAAGGAATTACCCATCCCTATGCGCATGCCGCCCAGGATCCACGGAACTGTGGCAGGCAAGCGGACGTGCAGGAATGCCTCCCAAGATCCGGCTCCAAAGACATGCGCAGCACGCATCCGGTCGCGATGCTGTTCGGCGAAACCCGCGAGTGTGTTGAGTAGGACCATGAAGGTAGTCGTGTAGGTAATGAGAACCCATTTGCCCTCCTCGCCGATGCCAAACCAAATCAGAACTGGCGTCAGCCATGCGATCGGCGGAATAAAGCGGAGAAACTGCACCAAGGGTTCTAGGATGCGCCGCACGGGAGCGAAGGCCCCGAACAGCAGTCCGAGGAAGGCCCCCAGAATACTGCCGGCGGCAAAGCCAACCGCAAGGCGGGAGGCGCTCATCAGCACGTCCCATTGCAGTGCTCCGGAAAGCGACCTCGCCCAGCCCTCAGCGGCTATGGCACTTGGCGCGGGGAGCACGGCAGGAACGAAGATGGTGCGCCCGGCGATTTCCCAGGCGATCAAAAATAGCAGGATTGCACCGCCTCCGCGCATCACACTGCGAGACACGTGCACGCTCACGCTTCTGCCGGCCGGAAGCGGCGGAACAGCACCCGCGTCAGCAGGACCATGAGCCGGTCAGCCAATAGCCCGAGCAGGCCGAGCGTAATCATGCCTACAAAAATCGCATCTACCTCCATCCATTGCCGGGAATTGAAGATCAGGAAGCCGAGCCCTTCCCGGGCTGCCACCATCTCGGCTGCGATGATGGTCATGAAAGAATTCATCATGGCGAGCCGCGCGCCCGTGAGGACATGAGGCAATGCGGCCGGCAAGGTGACGTGCGCAAAGAGACGGAAGCCCCGGGCGCCGAAGACCCGGGCTGCACGCAGCTTGTTCGGATGAATGGTCATCACGCCGATCATGGTGCTGATCAGCACCACGAAGGTCGTCGTGTAGACAATCAGAACGACCTTGGAGGTCTCGCCTAATCCGAACCACATCATGACCGCGGAAATCCAAGCGATGGGTCCGATGAAGCGCAGCGTGTGGACGAATGGGCCCAGAATATCGGCAATGGGGCGCGACAATCCCATCATCAGTCCAAGCGTCATGCCGAGCAGCGAGCCCAGTACGAAACCGACTGCGATGCGCCATAGGCTGATCAGGATGTCCGCCTGCAACTGGCCCTCGGCGATAAGTTGTGTCGCCTTATTCCAGGTGCTCAGCGGTCCTGGAAACAACACAGGAACATCAAAAACGCGGGAGGTGAAGTCCCACAGGAAGATCATCCCGACGAAGGGAAGGAGACGCAACACCAGCCACGTTAGATGGTGTACAAAGCCATGGCCGGGGGGCTTGGCGATGGCGCCGCTCACGCCGCCGCCTCGCGCATCACCACCTTCTGGACCTCCTCGCTCAATACGCGTTGGATCCTATCATAAATGGCGGCAAACTCCACGCTACCGCGATTGCGTGGTCTCGGGAGATCAAGCTCGAACTCGTCCTTGACGGCACTGCCTGGCCCGGCACGCATCACGCCGATGCGATCGGCGAGAATGATCGCCTCGGCGATATCGTGTGTGATGAATAGTACGGTCGCACCAGAACCGGCGCAGATATCAACCAATTCATCCTGCAGGATCGTCCGCGTCTGCGCGTCCAGCGCCCCGAAGGGCTCATCCATCAGCAGGACCGGCGCGTCGCAGACGAGCGCACGTGCGATCTGGATACGCTGCTTCATGCCCCCGGAGAGCTGGTGCGGAAACTTCGCCGCATGATTGGCAAGGCCAACGCGCGCCAGCCAAGTCTCGGCTCGGCTTCGGCGCTCCGCTGCACCTCGTCCCGTCATGCGCAGGGGAAATTCCACGTTTTCGAGCGCGGTTAGCCAGGGGTAGAGACTGTCATCGCCCTGGAAAATGACGACCCGATCCATACCCGGCTGCTGCACCGGCCGCCCCTCAACCAGCACGGAGCCAGATTTCGGTGTTTCAAACCCAGCAAGAAGGTTCAAAGCGGTCGTTTTGCCGCAGCCCGATGGTCCAAGCAAAACGTAGAAGGTGCCACGGGCGATCTCCAGGTCCAGGCCGCGGAGGATGCTGTTACCCGCATCCTCCTGCTCGCCATAACGGAACCCGACATCCCGAAACTCGATGAACGACATTGCAATCAAAAATCGGTCAGGTTCGGAGCGTACCGCTTGGCGATGTCCGGATAGTAGTAGTCATCAACAAGGCGATCCGTATTGTCAACATTGATCAGGTTGCGCTGCCTTGCCCAGGCGGCAACCTGCTTAATGCGGACCGGATGCTCGCGTTTTGTATCGAGCACATAATTGTTGGCCGCCATCTGCACCCGCATGTCGGCGACTGGCGTACGGAATATCCGTGCGGCGAGCTGCACCGCCTCCTCGCGGTTGGCGTTGACCCACTCCATGGCTTCCGCCACGGCCCGATAGGTGGCCCCGGCACTGTCAGGATCCTCGCGCGCCCATTCCTCTCGGAACACCATCGTGTACCAGAGCTGATAGAGGTTATCTTCCGAGGAATAGGCGTAAACACGCGCGCCACGCACGATCGTGGGCAGGCGCGTGAGCCAAGGCTCCCATCCGAAGAACGCGTCAATGTCACCACGCTGCAGGGCTGGCACCCATTCAGGCGCTTGGACCGCAAGCACGCGGATGTCGTTCGGGCCTGTGCCTTCAGTGAGACCATGTCGCTGACAAAATAGATGAAAGAGATAGTCGGCCGCTGTGCCACGGATCATGCCAACACGCTTTCCGCGGAAATCCTCCGGGCGTTGGATCGTGGAATTGACACCGATGCCGATGTCCTTGTCAGAAATCAGTGGGCGCCCGACGCCCAGGATCCGCGCCCCCGAAGCGCGTGGACGCAATGCGGAAAGCTCACTTCCGAAGGCAACATGGGCATTGCCCGTCACCACCGCTTCCATTCCACCGATGGAGGATTCGAAGACGCGGTATTCGGCGCGAATGCCATGCTTCGTGCCGATCCCGCGCTCGACCAGCGCCAAATAGGGCGCGAAAGGTGCGGAGAGGCCGATGCCAAAGATCACGCGATCCGCGCGCCCGGCTCGCTGCTGGGCGATGGCTGGTGTGGTCAGCGCCGCTGCACTGGCACCCAAGAATACTCGGCGGCCCAGGAGCCATTCGGATCGAGCCATGATCATCCTCTCCGGTTGCATTGACGAGCCGTAGTTCGTGCAAACAGCGTACAGGCCAATGAGATCCCGGCATTGGGCGTTTGCGGCCTGAAGGCTCTTGTTCATCATATGACGTCAGCAGGAACATCTTGCCCAGTTTTTGCTACCCATGACAAGCTAGGTAGCAGACAGAAGAACTCCGTTTCGACGTACCAAATTCTCGCATCCTATGGATTTGGCCTAATCCTTGGGCGCCTGGACCCGATGATTGCACGCGCAGTCAGCGGATTCGTCATCGGGTGCGGAACTGCGGCGTCGAGGATGTTCTGCTCGCCGCAGACGATGGGCGGAAGGGCTTTTACGGAGGCGGTCGTTGCGGTGTCACTTTAGGCGGCGGTGAAGGCCCGCAGAGCAGCCTGATCACTTCGCGCGTCGCACAGCAGCGCGAAATCTCATTCCCTGCCGCTTACTGGACCGAGACTGAGGCGCTGGCGCGTGCGGAGAAATGGCGCGCCGTCCTGGAAGCCGGGCCGCGCATGGTCCGCGTGCTGACGGATCGGTTTCTCGGGCAGATTGAGATCGGGCAGATCGGGCGCGTCACCTATCCGGCCTTTGGCTTTGATGAGGGGTTTGTCGGTGTCGTCGTTGGCTGGCGGGAAAGCCTGACGGCGCGGCGGGTTGAAATCACACTCTGGGGGGCGGGCTGACATGCCGGGGGCATTCTTGCAGCAGGACCGGGTGGCGACGGGCAGCGTGGCCTCGGCGCAGGCGACCATCGCCACCATGCCGGTCGCGAACCTGCAGGATCCGCAGCCGCGCCGGCGCGCCAGGCTGATGGGCAGCAGTGCGACCATCACCGCCGATCTGGGTGCCGAGGTGCCGGTGGATTGCGTGGCGCTGATTTCCACAACGCTTGGCGCAGGCGCCATGGTGCAGGCGCGGCTTTCGAATGCCGCGAATTTCAGCGTGACGCTTGCGGACACCGGTCTATTGAATGCCGAGGCGCAGGGTGAGAGCCAGGGGAATGTTGTGCTGGTATTCCCCGCACCTGTGACCGCGCGGTATCTCCGCGTCGATCTCACCGATGGCGCAGCGCCCTACATGGATATCGGGCTGCTTGTCGCCGGGCAGCTCTGGCGGCTGCAGCGCGGCACCGCCTATGGCATTCGCGAAGGCCGCGTCATGCTCGACCGGCGCGACCGCAATCCATACACAGGGGCAGAATTCCCCGTCCCGGCCATCGTGAACCCCCGCATGGCGGCCTTTACCCTGCCAGCGCTTTCCACCGCCGAGGCTCGCAATCAGCATCGCGACATGCTGCGGCGCCTTGGCGCAGCGCGGGATACGCTTTGGATTGCAGAACTCACGGACAGCCTGGCCGAGCGCAACCGCCGCGCCATCTGGGGTGCCATCAACGCGCCCGGTGAGGACGCCGCCATCAGCCGGGACAGCCTCCCGCTGGCGTCGCGTGCGGTCAGGATGGTGGAGAGGGTATAAGTAAAAGCCCTGCGCTTGGCGCCGCTTCACGCTGGCGCCAGGCGCAAAGGCTGGCGTGGCTTCCCAAGGAACAGCAGCAGCCCAACCAGCAACAGGTTCACCACGCCAGCGACGGAACCTGCCACGAAGCCAGGCACATAGCTGCCCGTCAGGTCGAAGGTCACTGCGCCCTGGAAGCCCCCGAAGGCATGGCCGAGCCAGGCAAAAGACAGAATGATACCCATCAGCGATGCCCGCCGATGCGCCGGCGTCAGGGCGCGGGCACTCACCAGCACACTGGTCATTACGCCGGCATAAGCAAAACCGTAGATGATGCCGAATGCCATGAAGCCGCGCAGTGTCTCGAACTGAGTAAAGGCAGCAACACCCAGCAATTGCAGGAAAGACGCAATAGCCCAGGATTGAACCGGCCCGATCACATCGCAAAGCTTGCCATAAGCGATGCGCCCCGCAATCGCCGCGACCAGCATGGCGAACATGACGCCTCCTGCATCGGTGGCCGAGATGCAGAAGCCTTGGATCAGCGGCATCAGATGCATTAATGGTACGGCCATGCAGGTGCAGCAGGCAAAAACTGCGAGGCTTAGAATAGGCACTGCGATGCGCGGCGGGATCGCGGGCGCCGCAGCTACGCCGCCGGCTGCGCCTTGCGCCGGTGCTTCGCGCATGAAGGTTGCGATTGGCGCCAGGACAACGAAGGTCAATACACCAAGTGCCAGCATCGCCCCGCGCCAGCCGAAGGCTTCGATCAGGTATGCGGATAGGAACGGCACGCCGCCCTGACCAATCGCCTGGCCCGATGCCGCGATACCGATGGCAAGTCCCGCCATGCCGGGAAACCAATTGCCAACCGAAGCAAATAGCGGCGCAAAAATCGCGCCGCCTGCAAATACACCGGCGAAGAAGAATACAACGGAAGCTTGCCAAGGTGCGCTGACCTGGGATGCGAGCATCAGGCACCCTGACATCACCAGCGATGCAGTAACACAGATGGCGCGCAGCCCAACGCGTTCCGCGACGAAGCCCATGGCGGCACTGCCAAGTGCCAGACCAAGCAGGCCAAAGCTGTTGATCGCCGCGATGTCAGCACGCTTCCAGCCTTCAGCCATCTCCATCGGAATGAAGAAGGCCGCCAGCCCGTTGATAAGGGTGCCCATAACAAGCGCGAGCATCAATGCAGCGCCGATGACCATGAACCAACGCATGATATCCTCCAAAGTGCTGGGCGTCCGGCCATCGAAGCGATGCTGCGCGCAGGAAAGGCGCAGAACCCATCGTGACCGGACGCGGCGCCGATCAGTTGGTGACCGGTGGCAACATGATGGTGCTTGGCTTACCGGCCTCAGTGATGCTGCTCACGATCAGACGCGCCGGCGCGCTGGCCGACGCGTTGCGCGCGATATGCGGCGTCATAGGCCGCGGATGAAAAGTCTGGCCTGCCTGGAAAGTACGCGGCTGGTCGCCTTCCATCTCAAGCGTGACGGAACCTTCGATAACCTGCGCGATTTCGTCGCCCGGATGCATATGCCGTGGCGTGGCACCGCTCGGCCCAAGATCAATCGTGTAGAGCCGATAGATGCGCGCCTCGGTTCCCAGCAGCGGTGCTTCATAAAGCACAGTGGCCTTGAAGGTGGCACTTGCGGCGGCGGGGGCATGATGCCCGGCATGCGCGCCAGCTTGCGGCATGGCGGCGGGCGGCGCCTGCTGCGCCACGGCAACAGGGATGGAAAGAGAAAGGGCGCAGAACAACAGCATGGATTTCTTCATGGATAGTCTCCTTGGGTTTGGATTTGTTTTAGGCACTTACCTGCGTGTCACCACGACCTCGAGGTATTCGCTGGGCACAACAAGGCCGCCGGCGCCGCCACGGTCGAAGCGCGCCAGCAGGTTCAGAATGTCGCGCTCCAATTCGTCCTGGCGCGGCGTATCGAGCGCGAGGAAGGCGCGGTTCACTGGGCCATAGAAGGTGCGGAACACCTCCATCCAATGCGCCGGTGAACGGTAGCGGAAGTTGAAAATACGCGGCGTCGCTTGGATGGAAGCCTCAGCATCGCTGAACAGCTCCTTCAGCCGTTCCTCAGTGCCCCAGAGTGCTGGGGAACGCAGGCCAGCCGCGGGCGGCAGGTAACGGCCAAGCACCTTGAACAATTCGCCGATGAAGCTGCCTGGCGTCCAATTCGCCAACCCGATCCGCCCACCTGGGCGGCACACGCGCAACATTTCGCGCGCAGCCCGTGCCTGGTCAGGGGTGAACATGACACCGAAGGTCGAAAGGACGACATCAAAGGTGCTATCCGCGAAGGGCAGCGCCTCGGCATCCGCTTCGCGGAAGGTGACTTGCAGGCCCTCGGCCTCGGCGCGCGCACGGCCGCGCTCGAGCAATGCTGGTACGTAATCCGTTGAGGTGACTTCGGCGAAATGGCGCGCCGCGGCCAGTGTTGCATTGCCGTTCCCGGCGGCCACGTCCAGCACGCGCTCCCCAGCGCGGAGGTTTACGGCCTCACAAAGGTTTTCGCCGACAATCTGCAGCGTTCTGCCAACAATAGCGTAATCACCGGCAGACCAGGCTGCCTGCTGCTTGGCTTTGACCGCTGAAAGGTCGGGCGGGGTGGAAGGCGGCACCCCTTGGGGTGACGGCATGTTCGGCGTGGTTGTCGTGCTCATGGTGACGTCGTGCTCCTGTGTCCTGGGGGCGCCTGCCGCGAATGGGCTTGCGCTGCTGACAGCACCTTGGCGCAGGCGCCTCACAGGACGCTCAAAACCACCATCAAGCGGGTATCAAAACGCAGGGGGCAGTATTTTTGAGATAAAAAATGCGGGAAATTGAATGGACGGCCTGAAGGCGTTTTGGCCAACCGGACGAACAAACGCGCGGCGAGGATCAAGCTGCCGGGAGCTCTTGGGCGCGTTCTACGAGGCCATGATGACGCGGGGGGATCCGTTACGCCCCTACTGGGCGCTTGCCACTGAAGCTGAGCGCGGCCAATGCCCTGCTAATCTGATGGTCGGCATGCGTTTTGGCAGCTGTAGCCAACAATTCGCGGGTTTTCCATTCCGCTTGAGACATATGGCCAGCTATCCGGAAGAATTTGGCCTGATCATCCAGGATCTGGACCAGGAGCGCCATGTAGATATCTGTCTCACGCGTGCAGCGGCGCAAGGCAGTCTCCTTCCACTCCCCCGCAAGTTGCACGTCCCCGCCCTTCGCATGAGAGAGGGCGATTGCGCGCGCGGTGGCCCCTTCCCAACACGGATCGCGAAGCTGACAGCCAAGGGCAAAGGCTACCTCCAGGTCGGTGCGTAGTTCATGCGGGTCTTCACCAAGCCCGAGCCTGGCCTCCCCGAGCATGGCTGCAGGAAAGGGGCGAAAGGCGAGCCAGTTCGCCTTGTCGGCTCGGTCGAGGCAACTGGAAGCCCAATCCCTGGCGGCTTCCGGACGCTCCGCGGCAAGGAAGCCCCAGCTTCCCAAGCCAAGCGCGAAGATTTCCGTCCGCACATCCTCCTCAGCCTGAGCCGTATCGAGAGCCTCTTCGAACAGCCAGAGCCCCTCCGGAATCCGTCCCCAATCCACTAGGTTGAGAGCGGTGATGGCCAGGATACTGGCGATCTTTTCGCCCGGCGCGCTCGCATCACGCGCTGCCTTTAAGTGCTCGGCGGCCGATGGGCGCCGTCCTGCCAAAGAATCGACATATCCAAGCTCACGCAATGCTCGGACGGCCAGTCTGCCCTGGCCTGAACGGCGCGCAAGCATCAGCGCTTCGCCGAGAAGAATGGCGCCCTCATCGTCGCGCCCGCGTGCCGAGTGGACCAATGCAGATCCCAGCTCCACGGTCGTTTGGGCCAGCAGGGCGATGTCACCAAGTTTGTCGGCGTCTGAAGTTGCCTGGCGCAGAAGGTCGAGCCCCGCGTCAGCCGCACCGGCATGAACGGCCGCCAATCCCGCATCCATCATGGCGCCGACTGCCGCCGATGTACCGCTGGGACCCGCGCCAGTGGGTTTTGGCTTTAGAACGGCCCTCAGGGCGGGGGATGGCATCTCCCCCAGATCGGCCAGGAAGAGCTTTTCCACACCTTCCAGATGCGCGACCGCCGCATCGCGCCGCCCCGCTAGTAGAAGGCTCTGCACCAGCAGGATGTGTCCACCCTCATCGAAAGGATTGCGCGAGACGACGCGTTCAGAAAGTCGCGCGGCCCGATCAGCGTCCCGGGCCTGAAGCGCGCCCAACGACTGGCGGCGCAGCGCCTCATCGACAAGGCCTGCAAATCGGGCGCGTTCTACCAGCAGCCATGTGGCGAATTGGGCGCTGGACCGCGGCTCAACGCCTTCAAGCAAGTTGCTCGAAAAGTCGGGGTCGATGGAGCCTTCCAACCACGCGAAGACATCGACTCGACAACCGTCAGGAAGGTTTGCAGCAACGGGATCGCCCGCGAAGGCCTCCGGGGCGTCAAGCGCCCGCCTTAGGCTCGCGAGACACCAGCGCAGCGCGCCCAACGGATCATCCGTCTCAGGAAATACATCAAGCGCCAAAGTCCTGCGGTCCAGCGGACGCGGTGTGAGGAGAATACGGGCCAATACGGCCCAGACCTGCTGCCCGCGCAGCACACGTCGCTTCCCGTCGCTGCCGCGGATCGCCGGCCTTCCCAAAAGCTTGATCTGCACCGCTGCTCCTCCGGGATCAGAAGCCGTCCCAATGCGTGTGATGAACCGTGTGAGAGATTTTACCGCGCCGCCCGAAGCTCACACGGTATGTCGCTTGCGTTCCGTGTTTCATGCCGCCGTTGCACTCAAACATGGAGGCATGGAATGCCAAAATACCTTATCGAACGTGTGATCCCGGGCGCAAGCACGTTGTCCCCCAAGGATTTGCAGGAAATCTCCGCCAAGTCGAATGCGGTCGTGGCCGGCCTTGGCGTGCCATATGTCTGGGCCACCAGCTATGTGGCCGGCGACAAGATCTACTGCGTCCACGAAGCGCCGGATGCCGAAACGATCTATCGGCATGCCCGCGAGGGTGGTTTTCCGGCAGATCTGGTGACCGAAATCGCAAGCGTCATTGGCCCGGAAACCGGGACTAAGGCTGCATCCTGACGGATGCAGACGTGCGATCCGTAAAGATGCCGCGGGATCAGAAAATCCCGCGGCGGTGGTCGGCACCGATAGAACCTCCGGCCATGTCGCGGCTGACAGCGCCTGGCGCCCGACCAAGGCCGCCGATCTCACCAAGGTAAAGCGGCCGGCTGAGCGCTGCGCTGCGTGAGCGCCGCCGCGCGGCGGTCCATGGCTTTGCACAGGCTTTCGCCCATCATGCGCAGTATCCGGCCGAAGAAGGCTTGGCCGCCCGCAGACAAAACTGCTTCCTGCGTGGATGCGCTTGTGTATGGCGCAGTCAAACGCTCAGCCCGCAGTTTCTGGAATACGGGCATCATCGGTGCGGTGGTGGTGCTCATGGTGGTCTCTTGCTCCTGTGTCCGGTGACGCCTGCCATGGATTGGCTGGCGTTGCGGTGACCACCTTGGCGAAGGCGCCTCACATCACGCTCAAAAGTGATATCAAGCGGCTATCAAAGCGCGGATTCTTACGCTTTTGACATGACAAGCCCATAACGCTGCCCCATGGTCGGTCCGTTGAATGATGAAAGGTGGCCCGCGCCGATGACCGGACCCAGTATTTGCCTTCTTGGCGGCTTTGAAGTCCGCCTGGCGGGCGGCACAATCGCGGCATTGCCAACACGCAAGGCCGAGGCGCTGCTGGCCATCATCGTGCTCGCCGGCGGCGCGACCGTTTCGCGTGAACGCTTGGCCGAATTGCTCTGGGGTGACCGTGGGGAAGCGCAAGCCCGCCACAGCCTGAGCCAAGCCCTCACCTCAATCCGCACCGCGCTTGGCGGGGAAGATTGGCTGCTCGCGACGCGTGATGGGGTGACATTCGCGCTGGGCCGCGTCGCCGTGGATGCGCTTGATTTCCAGTCACGCGCGGCGGCTGAGGATTTCGATTCGCTAAACGAAGCCGCGCGCCTTTACCAAGGCCCCTTGGTGGATGGCATGACGTTGCGCGAGGAAGGGTTCAATGAATGGCTGCTCACGGAACGGCGGCGGCTGCACAATATCGCGCTGTCAGGCCTTTTGCGGCTTGGGCAGGCCGCAAGGGCGCGGCGCGATTCGGTAACGGCAAGAACAGCGTTGGAAAGGGCCGTGACGCTTGAGCCGCTATCGGAAGAAGCCAATCGCGACCTGATCCGCCTTCACCTTGATGAAGGGCGCGCGGCCGATGCCGCACGGCAATATGCCGCCTGCGCCGATCTGTTGCGCCGTGAACTTCAAGTGGAGCCAGGCCCGGAACTCGCGGCACTCCGGCGGGAAGCGCTGGCGCCGCAGCCAGCCCCGCCCATCGCAGCCGATGGCATGGAGGGGGAGCGGAAACAGGTAACGGCCTTTGCCGCCAGCCTGGCGATGGGCCCGGGCATGACGCCGGACCTGGAAGATCTGGAGCCCTTGCTTGAAGCGGCGGCGCGGCGCGTGGCGGAAGCGGTGCGCGCCCATGGTGGGCAGGTGCTGCGCTGCTCGGCCGAAGGCGTTTCGGCCGCTTTCGGCGCGCCAGTGGCCTTCGAAGATCATGCGGTGCGTGCCTGCCGCGCGGCGCTCACCGCGCTCATGACGGCGCAGGAAGGTGATCGCGCCATTGTCTTGGCCATCGGGCTCGATTCTGCCGAGGTTCTGCTGCGCAGCGGTGCCCTTTCAGGCCCCGCCCTGCAACGCGCCGCGCGGCTTGCTGCTTCAGCCCTGCCGGGAACGGCTTTGGCGACCGAAGCCAGCATGGTGCTCACTCGCGGCAAGATGCGCTTTACCGAGACTGAACAGCAGCTTTCCGATTCCGGGCTCCCCGGACCGGCGCTTTACCGGCTGGAAGCGCCCACTGAGGGTGCGGCGCAGACAACGGCAGCCGGCTTCGTTGAACGGCAGGATGAATTGGATGCCCTGGCCACCGCTTTGGCGCCGACGTCAGTCGGTTCGGGCAGGATCGTCGCCATCGTGGGCGAGGCAGGTGTCGGCAAATCGCGCCTTGCGCGGGAATTTCTGAGCGGAAGGCTGCCGCCGGATTGGCGCGCCATTGCCTTTGCTGCGGATTCACAATCTGGCGATGTTGCCTATGCAGCGGTCGCCGGGCTGATCCGCGCTTATTTTGGCATTGCCCAGGGGGAAGATGCCAAGATCGCCCGGGCACGCGTTGTCGCAACCGGCAATACGCTTGCGCTCGCCCCGGCGGTGATGGAGGCGCTGCTCGCACTTCTCGGCGACAGCGTGGCGACTTCAGACATTGAATCCCCCTGGGATAAGTTGGAACCGGCGCAGCGTGGCCGCAGGCTGGTTGAAGCGGTAAAGGCGCTGCTGCACCGCCACGCGGCGGACCAGCCGCTGCTTGCGTTGCTCGAAGACTTGCATTGGATTGACGCGGCAAGCCGGGATGTTCTGGAAAGCGTGATCGAAACCCTGCCGGCATCCCGCCTTGCGCTGCTGGTGAATTACCGTCCCGAATTCGCGCATGCTTGGGCAAGCCTTGGGCATTACCGGCAAATCAGGCTTGAACCGATTACCCAAGACGGTGCACGCGCGCTGCTGGACCGCGCGCTTGGCACGGATGCGACACTCGAACCTTTGAAGCAGCAGCTGACGGCGCGTGCGGGCGGCAATCCGTTCTTTCTGGAGGAATGCGCGCGCGCTGCCGAAGCAAGCGGGCTGCTGCGCGGCGAGCCAGGCGCCTATCGCCTGGATGGCAACCCGGATCGATTGGTGCTGCCGGCGACAGTGCAGGCTGTTATCGCTGCGCGGTTGGATCGGTTGGCGCTGGACGATAAACGCCTGCTGCAGATGGCCGCAGTGATTGGCGCCGAAGGCCCCGGACCGCTGCTGCGCGCCGTTAGTGACCTTTCGGATGAGGCCTTCGGACGCGCCATGGCGCGCCTGCATACCGGTGAGTTCTTGCTGCCGCTGCGTGTGGTGCCTGAGCCGGTCCACCGTTTCAAGCACGCGCTAACGCATGAGGTTGTCTATGGTTCGCTACTGCGACAGGACCGCCGCGAACTGCATCTGCGCGTCCTGCGTGCCATGGAGCGGAGCCAAGGCACGAAGGCGACCCAGCGTGCCACAGAATCGCCCGTTGAAATGCTGGCCTTCCACGCCGCGCGGGCAGAGGACTGGGAGGCTGCGGCAGATTACGGACGCAAAGCCGGCCTGCGCGCCGCGGCACGATCAGCGAACCGGGAGGCGATTGGCCATTACAGTCGGGCGCTTGACGCGCTGCGCCGGCTGCCGGATGGACCGGATCGCGCCGCGGCAGAAGCGGATCTCAACATTGAAATCCGTAACGCCCTATTCATTATTGGAGAGCATGACGCGATACCGTCGCGCCTGGAAGAGGCCGCCAGGATTGCCGAGGGGGTCGGCGACAAGCCACGCCAGATGCGTGCCGGATTGCTGCTCTCGGGCTGGTACTGGCAGAGCGCCCAGCATCGGCTTGCGGCAGCGGCTGCCGATAGCGCCATGGCGATCGCTTCAACCGGCGAAGGCGATCTGACCACGGCGCTTGGCCTTTATCGTCGCGGTACCATCCTTCAGGCGGTTGGCGCTTATCGGGAGGCAGTGAAAGTCCTGCGCGAGGCCATTGCGCTGCTGGATCGGCGCGGTGAACAGGATGCCTTCGCCTTTGGCGGCTATCCATTTGTGTTTTGCCATTCCTTCCTTGCCTGGTCACTTGCCGAACTTGGCGAGGATGCGGCGGCCCGGGATGAAGGTGCGCGCGGCTGGGCGGCAGCGGCCCAGCTTGGCAACAGCTATTCCCAAGCGGTGATGAGTTTTGGTCACGGCCACGCCCTGATCCGCGCCGGCACGCTGGAGGAGGCAGAGGCAGTGCTGGAACGGGGCCTCGAACTCTACCGCGTTGTTGAAGTGCCAGCGACCTATCCATGGATTGCAGCGGGGCTTGGTTATGTGCGGGTGATGCGCGGCGATACGGAACGCGGGCTGGCACTGCTGCGCCAAGCTGTGATGCCGGAGGTGCGGGCACGTGGGCCAATGTATGCACACACTTATCTGCGCCTGGCTGAGGCAACGCACCATCTGGGCCTTTCGGGGGACGCCTTGGCGGCGGCCCGCGCCGGCCGCGATGCTGCTGAATCGCAGGAGGAGCGCGGGCATTTGGCCTGGGCGGGGCGCGTTTTGGGCGACGTACTTTCGGCGGAAGCACCGCGCGAGGCAGGATCACATTACCGGCAGGCGGCTGACATCGCCGAGGAGCTTGGCATGCGGCCGGAGGTAGAACTAGTGGCCGCAGGGCTTGCGAGGATTAAAGGGCGCGCGCGGCGCATGGGATGATTTTCTCTGAGTTTGTAGGCGGCTGCTGCATTTGAGTTACGCTGCCATCCCACCCATTGATCCAATGACGCATAGTGGCGCGCGTCCAATTCAGCGCATGAGACCTACCCAATCGCTGCGCCGAGCGCCTGCTACTGAGCTCGATCATCAATTCCAGAGTTGCGTATTCCATTGTCTTGGAGAACCATTTAGGGGCGTCTCAATGAAAAGGGCCCTACTCACTACGCCGGATTGCGCGAACACGCCCACGCGCGCGCCACGCGGCGAAGCTTTGCTTGATTCTCAGCATCAGTGCATGCGGCAGACTACCGTAAACGAAGCCATCATTGGCGTTCTCCGGACGGCGCAGATCCGGGCCAGGCCAGACAAAGATGTTCACCTCAGTCACGATCACCCAACAGGGTCCATCCTGTAGTCCAAGCCTATCGCGTGTCGCCGCCGGTATCTCGACACCGGCAGCAGCGTCAGTCGGGTGCGAGGAGGTGACCGGGAAAACCACAACTTCGTCACGACCATCATCCCCGCGCAGCAGCGCAACAATAGCGGCAGGACGATCCTTGGTACCTTCCTCGCGCCCGGCCCCACTCTCATGGCTCCAAAGATAGGCATAACGGATGACATCGCCGACAGCCGGAAGCACCGGCCTAGCGGACTTCATGATCGTAGTGCTTGCTCTCCTCTGACGGTTCAGCGTGAAGGATAGCGTCGGCGAGGTCCTGCGGCATGTCTTCACTCCGCATCACCTGGCGGTCCCGGCGCTTTAGGCGCTCATATTCCTCGATGGAGATCATCACCGTCCGTGGCCGACCATTGCGAGTGATAGCAACAGGTTGGACCAAGGCCTTGTCCTGGTAGAGGCCGAAATTTCGCTGGGCTTCTGCAGCGCCGACTTTGAGCATGGGCTCGGACATGGGAAGACCTCCGCAAATTACGTAATATACATAACCCATGCTGCGCCAGATTTCCATGGCTGTTTGCGGTCAACTGAGGTTGCCTCGGTATGACGGTTAAAGCCAAACTGGCGTCCGAGGGCCCCTCCCCCCAGAGAGTTTCGCCTTTTTGGTCGCCACTGCTGCTCCAGTCACTACCTGGCTGAACCGGCTCGCCTTCCCGAACCAGCCACTAATTGCCGTTGAAAACAAGGCTTTTTCTGGCACGCTTTGATGGTGCATGGGCGCAACATTCCGCCGTTTTTTCTCCGAACCGGCGAAGTCTCTCCAAAGCTTGAGGGTAAGCCGATTTTTCCAACAAGGCGTAACGCATTGATATAAAATGGTTTTTTCATGCTGCGGTGCGGCATGGTTGGGAAAGCTGGCTTTCGTTAGAATCGTGCTTGTGAAAGTTTGCAGGGTATTTTTTTCATAAAATCGGGTTTTCCAGGATTTTCCTTCTGCGAGGGAGATATAATCTTCTTCCAGCGGTCCAAGTCTTTCCGAAGACCCGGCGCCCCTCATCCAGCAGCTTCTGGGCCCGTAACGCCTGCGCCATAGCCTTTGCCAGCGCCAGGTCGGCTCGCGTAGTAACCGGCGCCAAGCCCCCGCCTATGCTGCTGCTTGACCGCCGCGCGCCCCGGTTCCTAACGTGATGGACGCAGGCCCTGGCGCGGACCAGGCGGCACATCTCAGCGAGGTCTTCCAGGAAGCCCATGGCCAAGCACCGCTTTCACCCCACACGATACTACAACGCGATCGGCATTGCAGAGCCCTGCCTGCGCGTTGCCGATGGCGACACAGTGGTCACCGACACCATCGATGCGTCCGGCCTGGATGCGCGGGAGGTGACTGTCGCCAGCCGGCCAAATCCAATGACAGGTCCGTTCTTCATTGAGGGCGCCGAACCCGGGGACACGCTCGCCGTGCGGATCGATCGGCTGACACCGAGCCGAGCGACCGGCTGGACCTATTCGCCGCTCGCCCTGACCGTGCTGGACCCGGCGGCCATCCTGGACCGGCCCCCGCAGCAGCGCGTCGTCTGGAATATTGACCACGCGGCCGGGACGGTGCGGCTGCAGGAGAATGTGAAAGGGCTTGAGGATTTTGCCCCACCCATCCAGCCGATGATCGGCTGCTTCGGGGTCGCGCCGGCTGGCGGGCAGGCGCTGTCCACCGCGACCAGCGCGCAGAATGGCGGCAACATGGACTATCGGCTGTTCGCGCCCGGCACGACGGCTTGGTTTCCCGTCGCGGTGCCCGGCGCGCTGTTTTATCTGGGCGATGGGCATGCCTGCCAAGGCGATGGCGAGATCGTTGGCACCGGCATTGAAACATCCTTTGAGATGGAGGTGACGTTCCGCGTGCTGAAGCGGAAGATCACCTGGCCGCGGGGCGAGACATCCGACGATATCTTCACTATTGGTAATGCGCGACCGCTGGACCAGGCTCTGCAGCACGCCACGACCGAGATGTCGCGTTGGCTCGGCGAAGATTATGGTTTGGACGCCCGCGCTGCCAGCCATTTGATGGGCCAGGTGGTGCGCTATGATGTGGGTAATGTCTTCAATCCCGCCTTCACGGTGGCCTGCTGCATTGCCAAGCGTTGGCTCCCGAAGCGATAGGACTGGACATCACGCCTCGACCCGGACCTCCTGTTTCGTAAGCCGTGTCGGCGCGCCGGACAAAAGATGTTCCCGCTGATGTGACCACCCCAACGGCACCCCCTCCAGCAGTGCCGGCAGCGTCAGTCGCAGTAGGGTGCCGAGGTACCCCCACTCGATCCTCTGCCCCGCTGCCATTTCGCTGATGCTATCATAGCGGCCCTCGTCCAGCAGCTTCTGATAGCGGAACGCCCGCGCCAGGGCCTTCACTCGGGCCGGGTCGGCCTTGTGACCGCCGACAATCAAGCTGAGAGAGCAGCGACAATCAGGATGAGATTGCGCGGCTGGATTTTGGGATGATTGTCGCGCAATACTGGGTGGCTTTTTTTAGGATGTCCCTCTCCTCCTTCAGGATACGGACCTCGCGACGAAGTCGTTCATTCTCCCGCGCAAGATCACGGTCCTCGGCCGAAACCACATCCGTGCCTCGATGCGCGCTCACCCATTTGTTCAAGGTCGAAAAGCCAACCCCAAGGTCATCCGCAACCTGGCGCCGCGAAAGCCCGCTGGTCAGCGCTATACGCACCGCTTCTTTGCGAAATTCATCCGTCCTGCCTGTGCCCATGGTTCATCCCTTTTGCTGCACAATATGTGATCAAAGGAGCGGCACAAAACCGGGACAGGTCCACTCGAAGAACGGCGGATCATCGGGAGCAAGGATGGTGATTTGATCGAAGCACTTGGCGGCACACCGCCGAGCAATACTTCAAGCCAGCCAGGCGGCGAAGCACCGCAGAGCGGCGGCCAGGGTCAGAGCCAGCCCCCCAGACCACCACAGCCAAAATTGATGCCTCTTTTTTTTCCTTGCCCAGCGCGCTACCTGCCCGCGATTGAGGCAGCCATCCTGCTCGATCTTCATCGCCGTCCAGGCGCGCGAGAGTTAGGAAACTTTACCTATACCTTTCAGGTATTTCCGAACGAGCAGCTTTCTTCTTATATTGAGGTCAGAAAAATCGAGACAGATGCCCCTTTATGTGCGGCTGTCTATGCGCGCTATCAGACGGCGCATGAATTGGCTTTACTGCCGTCACTTGCAGATGCTGGGCGCAGTCAAGGCGCACAAGGCGACAATTTTCGACTCTCGGATTTCGTCCAGCTGACGGTTGCAGAGCCCTTTCCGAAGGACTGCCAGTTGCAAGTCCAACCGACCCCGCATGGCGCAGAGAAGCTTTATGAGTTTCTTCAGAAAAGGCATCGAGAGATCTTACCTACGGACTCTCCCCCCGCAACGAAATGAAGCGCTTTGAAACCGTGACTGAAGCGCTGCTTCAGGCGCGGCTTGCGGTTCCAACCGCGAGTGCCGGTGGCCTGGATGCCGATGCCTGGTATTCTGCCGTTGAACGTGCACAGGGAATTCAGGAGCGTATTTCAATTGCCGGGTTCAGCCATGACAAAAGCTTCGGCTGGATTTTTTTGCCTACCCGCTTGGGGCTTGAAGAAAGGCATCGGCTGGAAATGCGCACGCTTCAGGCGATACTTTCGCTCCCGGCTTTTTGGCGGCGCGCGCATATCAAACTGGCACGGTGTTGGTCGCATGAGGGTCAATTCGAAGCCGTCAGAAGCCTTTTCCATAAGGATTTTTTCAAGCTTGATGATTGGGAAAAGAAAACACTTCCGCAGCGTGCGGGATGTGAATTGACTGATTTTCGCATGCGTATTCCCGGGTCTGAAGCTGAGATTGAACGCGGCCTCAACCTTGAAATCCTGCGTACCCCTTATTTGAACATAAGCCGGGACGAGGAAATGTTCGCCTATGAAGGCCGCCCCGCCAGTTTTCGATTGAGCGGGGGCCGCTTATGGCGCAGCACCACAGTCACGCTTGGCGGGCAGCCGGCGGATCGCATCAGGGTCCTGCCTGACATGCGCGGCATTATTGCGGAATTTGAATGTGTAAATCACCCCTCTGTCCTGGAACGCTCTTCGCCGCAGGGCCAGAGTTCCATGCAATCCAACTTCGAGGAAGTGACCACCTATCTTGCAATTTGGACCAGCGAAGGCACAACCGAGCGCACCAGAGTACCGGTTAAGATCCGGCGCGCCAGGGGGGCAGAACCGTATTTGAGCTGCCGAGACATCAACCCGGCGACCCAACAACGCCCGGCGCCCCCAACCTTGAGACCCACCCCCCCTCCTCCGCCCCCGCGTGGCGAGATTCGCCGTTAATCAGGAATCACGAGACGGGGGCACGGAAATTTCAGACCTTTTTGCCAAATCTCTTCGCCAGCCCCTTTGTGCGCCTACCTCACCCTAACTCCTGTGCGACCAATTTTAGGGTCAGCCTGTCCGTCGTCAAATCATTTGACGACGGACCGGCCTGCAGGTGATTCCAAGCGCTCTGCTGGATCATCCGCATAGCGTGTTCACACCGCATCTTGGCTCGGCAACGCGCGCCGCACGCCAAGCAATCGAGGCAGAGGTGGCGGCCAATATTCTTGCCGGGCTTGGCGTATCCGCCCCCTAAGCCGCTGGGGCTTCAGCCCGGAATTTTTCTGCCAGTGCGCGGCTTTCGGAAGATGACATTTGTCATGCGCGCTTCAAGTCGCCCTATCTTTCGGCAAGGCTGATCAAGACGTCACGAAGATGACGCGGAAACGTCATGCGTCTGAAAATCACGGTCCTTATTTGGCGATTGTTCACTAGTTCAAGGCGTGCCGATGACCCCCCCGAAAAACATCCTTCTTATTGTCGTTGATCAATGGCGCGCCGATTTCGTCCCCCATCTCGGGGCAAGTTTCTTGCGGACACCGAATCTCGATCGTCTGTGCCGAGAAGGTGTGACATTCCGCAATCATGTGACGAATGCGGTGCCCTGCGGCCCGGCGCGCGCCAGCCTGCTGACTGGGCTTTATCTGATGAACCACCGCGCCGTGCAGAATACGGTGCCGCTTGATGCGCGCCATACCAATCTCGCCAAGCAATTGCGCCTTCTCGGCTATGATCCGGCCCTGATCGGCTATACGACCACCACGCCGGACCCGCGCACCTCTGGCCCGCGCGATCCGCGCTTCACGACGCTTGGCGATCTGATGGATGGCTTCCGCAGCGTTGGCGCCTTTGAACCCAATATGGATGGCTATTTCGGCTGGCTTGCGCATCAGGGCTACCACCTGCCGCCGCGGCGAGAAGATATCTGGCTGCCAGAAGGTGAGGATGCCGTGCCAGGTGTCACGGACCGGCCGTGCCGGATTCCCTCTGCCTTGTCCGACAGCACCTTCTTCACTGAAAGGGCACTTACCTATCTCAAAGGCCGCAATGGCAAGCCATGGTTCCTGCATCTCGGCTATTATCGCCCGCATCCGCCCTTCATCGCGCCCGCGCCCTATCACAAGATGTACCGCCCAGAGGACATGCCGGCGCCTGTTCGAAAGCCGCATTGGGAGGAAGAAGCGGAGCAGCACCCGCTGCTGCGCCATTACCTGCGCGACATCAAGCAGGGTTCCTTCTTCCATGGTGCCGGCGGCACCGCGAGCACCCTGGATGAGGCTTCCATCCGCCAAATGCGTGCAACCTATGCCGGGCTGATTACTGAAATTGATGATTGCCTTGGCCGTGTCTTCACCTGGTTGGAGGAGAATGGCCAATGGGAAAATACCATGATCATCTTCACCTCTGATCATGGTGAGCAGCTTGGCGATCACTGGTTGCTGGGCAAGATCGGTTATTTTGACGAGAGTTTCCGCATCCCGCTGGTGATCAAGGATGCCGGGCGGACCACGCGCGCCGGTGCCATTGAAGATGCCTTTACCGAAAGCGTGGATGTGATGCCGACCATTCTTGAAGCGCTTGGCGGTGCCGCGCCGCGGTCCAGCGATGGGCGTTCATTGCTGCCCTTGCTGGAACATATGCCCCCCGATTCCTGGCGCGACATGCTTTTCTATGAATATGATTTCCGCGACGTCCATTATTCCAAGCCGGAGACCGCGCTTGGTCTTTCAATGGATGAAAGCGCGCTTTGTGTGGTGCAGGATGCGCGGTTCAAATACGTTCATTTCACCGCATTGCCGCCGCTGTTCTACGACCTTGCGCAGGATCCGCATCAATTCACGAATCTTGCCGATGATCCAGCCTATGCCGATCTGGTGAAGGCCTATGCGCAAAAGGCATTGTCGAAGCGCATGCGCCATGCCGAACGCACGCTGACCCATTTTCGCGCAACGCCGCTCGGCCTTGAGGAGCGCGCGCCCCCAACCTGACCCGCCCACCATTTCCCCATCATCAACGCAGGAGAGACCCCCATGCTGCGCCGTGAGATTCTTGCCATCCCAGGCCTTGCCCTTTTACCGCGCTTTGCCATTGCACAGGCGGATCAACGCCCTTCCATCACGGTTGCGGTGCAAAAGATTGTCAACAGCAATACGCTTGAGGTTTTGCGCGAACAATCCAATGTGGGGGAAAGGGTTTTCTTCACCTCCCTTTGGGAAGGGCTGATTGGCCGCAATTGGCTCGGCAATCTTGAAACCATGCCGGGGCTTGCCACCGAATGGCGCCGCATTGATGACCGCACGGTTGAACTGTCACTGCGCCGCGGCGTGAAATTCCATAACGGCGATGAAATGACCGCGGAAGATGTGGTCTTCACCTTCGGGCCGGAACGCATGTTCGGCACTGGTACGCCAGCCGCGCCCGCCACTGGCACATTATTTTCCCGCATTCCGGGTCAAGGCCCGCAGGGCAAGGAATTGCCGCCTGAAGTGGTGGCGGTATCCCGGCGCATCTGGCCCGCGCTCGAGAGGGTAGAAGCGGTTGACCGCTACACCGTGCGCTTCATCAACCGCACGCCCGATGTCACCCTGGAAGGCCGCCTTGCGCGCTATGGCAGCGATATCTGCTCTCGCCGTGGCTTCAACGAAGCCGCAAGCTGGCTGGATTGGGCGCGCAAGCCAATCACCACCGGGCCCTATATGGTCGCGGAATTCCGCCCCGATGTATCACTGACACTGGTTGCGCATGATGAATATTGGGGCGGCCGCCCGCCCTTGCGGCAAATCCGCTTTGTGGAAGTGCCTGAAGTGGCCTCTCGCGTGAATGGCCTGCTCTCGGGTGAATATCAATTCGCCTGCGATATGCCCCCCGATCAGATCGCCGGCATTGAGCGCAACCGCGCCTTTGAAGTGCAGGGCGGCACGATCCTGAACCATCGTCTGACAGTTTTCGACAAGAACCATCCGCAACTCCGCGACCCGCGTGTACGCCGCGCCATGACGCATGCCATTGATCGTCAGGCCATTGTGGACAGCCTTTGGGCCGGCCGCACCGTTGTGCCGAAGGGGCTGCAATGGGAGTATTATGGTGAGATGTTCCACGCGGATTGGTCCGTCCCCGCCTTTAATCTGAATGAGGCGCGGCGCCTGCTGCGGGAAGCGAATTACCGTGGTGAGCCCATCCCCTATCGTCTGCTGAATAATTACTACACCAATCAGAATGCCACAGCGCAGATCTTGGTCGAGATGTGGCGGCAGGCCGGGCTTAATGTGCAGATCGAAATGCGCGAGAATTGGGCGCAAATCTTCTCTCGCGAGACGCCGCGCGCGCTGCGTGACTGGTCCAATAGCGCGCCCTTTAATGATCCTGTTTCGTCCATCGTGAATCAGCACGGTCCCAGCGGCCAGCAGCAACAGGTTGGCGAATGGACGAATGAGGAATTCAATCGTCTGTCGGTGGAATTGGAAACCAGCACGGATCGTGCACGCCGCCGCGCGGTCTTCCGCCGGATGCTGGAGATTGCGGAACGTGAAGACCCGGCCTTCACCGTGCTGCATCAGAACGCCACCTTCACAGCCAAGCGGCGTGATACGACTTGGAAGGCCAGCCCGGCCTTCGCGATGGATTTCCGCCCCGGCAATTTTGGCGCCTGAGCCGATGCTGCGCCGCCGCCACTTATTGACCGCCCCGCTGGCCCTGATGCCGGCGGGGCTTGCAGCCCCGGCCCTTGGTCAATCCGATACGCGCCCTGTCATCAACATTGCCGTCCAGGAAATCACCACCAGCAATATGCTGGAGATGATCGCCGAACAATCCAATGTCGGCACGCGCATCTTCCGCAATTTTGTCGAGCCGCTCGTGGATACGGATTGGATCGGCGACATGTCACTGCAACCGGGTCTTGCGACCGGGTGGCGGCGTATCAGCGATAGTATCGTGGAATTCTCCCTGCGCCGGGATGTGAAGTTCCATAATGGCGATGCCTTCACCGCCGAAGATGTAGTCTTTTCCTTCGGGCCGGATCGCATGTGGGGTGGCGGGCCGCTCGGCAAGGAACCGCCCCCTGGTGCTACGCAAATCGCGCGGCGCAGCTTCCCGGGTTTTGAGCGTATGGAGGTGGTGGATAGCCACACGGTTCGCTTCGTGAACCGCACACCTGACCTGACCTTGGAAGGGCAAATGGCGCGGACCGCGAGCGTGATTGCCAATCCGCGCGCCTTTGCCGCCGCCCAAAGCTGGCGCGATTGGGCGCGCCGGCCCATTGGCACCGGCCCCTATATGGTGAGCGAGTTCAATCCGGACCGCATCCTGGTGCTTGACGCCTTTGACGGGCATTGGGCCGGGCGGCCGCCCATTCGGCGCCTGCGCTTTCTGGAAATTCCTGAAGTATCAAGCCGGATCAATGCATTGATTTCGGGCGAGGTGGATTTCGCCTGCGATATCCCGCCCGATCAGATTGCCAGCATCGAACGCAATCCCCGCTTTGAGGTGACCGGCGGTGTCATCAATAATTCGCGCATCATGGTGTTTGACAAAACCCATGCTGTGCTCTCCAACCCCCTGATCCGGCGCGCCTTGAGCCACAGCATTGATCGCCAGGCGATCATTGAAGCGCTCTGGGGTGGGCGGGTGAATGTGCCGCGTGGTCTCAACTGGGAATTTTACGCGGATATGTTCATCGCCGAACATGAAGTGCCGCGCTTCGACCTTGCCGAGGTGCGGCGGCTTTTGCGTGAGGCGAATTACCGGGGCGAGCCGATCCCTTATCGCGCCTTGAACAATTACTACACCAACCAGACCGCGACTGCACAGATCCTGGTGGAAGGATGGCGCGCTGCGGGGCTGAATGTGCAGCTGCAAATGCAGGAAAATTGGGGACAGATCACGGCCCGTACGCCAACGCGCGCCATTCGCGATTGGTCACAAACTGCGTCTCTGCCTGATCCGGTTGCGCAAATCGTGCCGAATTGGGGGCGCAATGGCGCCACCTGGAATAATGGCGAGTGGCGCAATGACGAATTCGCCACGCTCGGCGATTTTCTCCAAACCAGCGTGGACAGGCCGGCGCGGCGCCAAGCCTGGGCACGCATGCTGCAGATCGTTGAACGGGAAGACCCCGGCTATACGGTGCTGCATCGCAATGGGAATTTTACCGCCAAACGCCGTGATATTCGCTGGAAATCGAGCCAAAGCTTCGTGATGGATTTCCGTGCATCCAATTGGGGGGCCTGAAGAATGTTGATCTCTCGCCGCGCCGCATTGCTGGCGCCAAGTCTTCTCGCCGCGCCTGCCCTGGCGCAGGCGGATAACAGGCCCACGCTCACCATCGCGGTTCAGCGCCTGTCCAATTCCAACACCTTCGAACCGCCACGCGAACAATCCAATGTCGGCTTTCGTATTCATGGGCTTTATTCGGAACAATTGATCGCGACCGATTGGCTTGGCAATGCGGCGCTGATGCCGGGGCTTGCCACTGAATGGCGGCGCGTGGATGCGCGCACGCTGGATCTCACGCTGCGCCAAGGCGTGAAATTCCATGATGGCAGCGTGCTGACCGCCGAGGATATCGCCTTCTCCTTCGCGGATCGCCTGTTTGGCACGCAGGGCGCGACCGGTGCCGGGCGCACTACCGTGCTGGCCGGAACCGCCACCAAGGAACCCCCCGCTGAGGTAATTGCGGTTGGGCGTCGCACCTATCCTGGGCTTGAACGTGTGGAAGTGCTCAACGCGCAAACGGTGCGCTTCGTTAATCGCCTGCCGGATGTCACGCTGGAAGGGCGCATTGCGCAAAGTGTCGGCGCCATTTTCTCACGCGCAGCCTTCGGGCGCGCGGAAAGCTGGCTTGCCTGGGGCCGCGCGCCGATCGGTACCGGCCCCTATCGCATTGCGGAGTTTCGGCCCGATACGTCGCTGATCCTGGAAGCGCATGACGAATATTGGGGTGGCCGGCCACCGGCGCGTCGCCTGCGGTTCATTGAGGTGCCGGAGGTTTCAGGGCGGGTCAATGGGCTATTCTCGGGCGAATATGATTTCGCCTGTGATATCCCGCCCGATCAGATCACGGTTGTTGAACGCAATCCCCGCTTTGAAGTGCTGGGCAGCTCGATCAATAATATCCGTCAGCTCGCCTTCGACAAGACGAACCCGGTGCTTGCGGATGCTCGCATCCGTCGCGCCATGACGCATGGGATTGATCGGCAAATGCTCGTGGATACGCTTTGGGCAGGGCGCACCAAAATCCCGCGCGGCGTCCAGATGGAAAGCTATGGGCAGATGTATCTGGCTGATTGGGAGAATCCGCGCTTTGATCCCGCTGAAGCGCGCCGTTTGCTGCGTGAGGCAAATTATCGCGGTCAGCCCATCCCATATCGGCTATTGAACAATTACTACACCAATCAAGTGGCCAATGCGCAGATCATGGTGGAGATGTGGCGCGCGGTGGGTCTCAATGTCACCATCGAAATGAAGGAAAATTTCGCGCAGGTGCATGAACGTACGCCGGGCCGCGGCTTGCGGGATTGGTCCAATACCTCGGTCTTTGGCGATCCGGTCGCTGGCATATTGCGCGCCTATGGCCGGAATACGGAAGCAGAACGCACCGGGGAATGGGTGAATGAAGCCTTCAACCAGATCGTGGCGTCTTTCGAAACCGAGACGGATTTGACCCGTCGGCGCGATCTTTTCCGTCGGATCCTCACCACCTTGGAACGTGACGATCCCGGCTACATCACCCTGCACCACGCGGCAGCCTTCACCGCAAAGCGGCGCAATATCGAATGGCGTGCCTCATCCGGTTGGGCGATGATGTTTGGGCCCGGCAATTTGCGCGTGGGTGCGTGATGGCGCTGATCCGCCTGACCGGGCTTTCGGTTGCCTTTGATGGGGCGCCCGCACTGCGGGGCATAGACCTTTCCATCACCAAGGGTGAGGCGGTTGGGCTTGTTGGTGAAAGTGGCTGCGGCAAATCCGTGACCTGGTTGGCAGCCCTTGGGTTGCTGCCATCCAAGGCGCGCATTACCGGCAGCGTCATGCTGGATGGGCAGGAACTTCTCGGCGCCCCGGCATCCGTATTGGAACGCGTGCGCGGCGGGAGGATTGCGATGATCTTCCAGGACCCCGCCAGCAGCCTCAATCCTGTCCATCGCATCGGCAAGCAGATTGTGGAAGCACTCAAGCTGCATCGCGGCATGGAAGGCGGCGCGGCGCGCGCTGAGGCGAAGCGCTTGCTTGATCTGGTCGGCATCCCTGATGCGGCGCGGCGCCTGGATGCCTATCCGCATGAACTTTCAGGCGGGCAGAATCAGCGCGTGATGATTGCCATTGCGCTTGCCGGCCAGCCGGAATTGCTGGTGGCGGATGAACCCACAACCGCCCTTGATGTGACGATCCAGGCGCAGATTCTGGAATTGCTGCAATCCATACGCCGGCAGATGGGCATGGCGCTGGTGCTGATCAGCCATGATCTGGGGGTGATTGCCGAAGCCTGTGATCGTGTGGCGGTGATGTATGCCGGCCGTATCGTGGAAGAAGCACCGGTAGCGCAGCTTTTTGATGCAGCAGCACATCCCTATACGCAAGGCTTGATCGGCGCCTTACCGCCCATGGATGGCCCTCGCCGACGCTTGGCCGCCATTCCGGGCGGCGTGCCGGAACCCTGGGCCATGCCGCCGGGTTGCGGCTTTGCACCGCGCTGCCAATTTCGCACCGCCGCTTGCGATGCCGCCACCCCGGACCTGATGGGCATTTCCGCTGCACATCGCGCCGCCTGTATTCGCGTTGCACCTGCGGCATTATCGCTGGAAAGAATACCCGCATGAAGCCCGGTGGCCCCTTGCTGGAAGCCGAAGGGCTGGTTCGTCGCTATGCCATGCGCCGCGGCATGTTCGGGCGCATCGTGGAAGTGCGCGCCGTGGATGGCGTTTCGCTGCAATTGGAACGGGGGCGCACCCTTGGGCTGGTGGGTGAATCCGGTTGCGGAAAGTCAACCACCGGACGTCTCGTGCTTGGGATGGAAACGCCAGATGCGGGGCGTGTCAGCTTCGATGGTGCGGTGATGCCGCCGCCGGGCAGTGCGGCCTGGCGTGGCCTGCGGGCGCGCATGCAAATGGTGTTTCAGGATCCCTTGGGCGCGCTTGACCGTCGGCTATCCATCGCAACACAAATCGCCGAACCGCTCGATATTCATGGGATTGGCGGTGCTTCCGAAAGGGTCGCGCGGGTAGAAGCCCTGTTGCGCGCGGTCGGGTTGCGGCCTGACCAGGGCATTCGCTACCCGCATGAACTTTCCGGCGGCCAGCGCCAACGCGCGGTTCTGGCACGCGCCTTGGCAACCGATCCCGCGCTGCTGGTGTGTGACGAACCGATCAGCGCGCTTGATGTTTCCATTCAGGCGCAGGTCATGAATTTGCTGTTGGATTTGCAGGAAGAATTCGGCACCGCCATGCTGTTTGTCAGCCACGACCTAAGGGCCGTTCGGCAAGTGAGCCACCGTGTCGCGGTGATGTATCTTGGCCGCATTGTTGAGGAAGGCGAACCGGATGGTGTGCTGCATGAACCAGCGCATCCTTATTCTCGCGCCCTTGTCTCCGCCATTCCGCATCCGGGCCGCGCGGGCCAGCGCATTGTCTTGCAGGGCGACCCGCCCAACCCGGCCGATCGCCCTGCCGGCTGCGCCTTTCATCCGCGCTGCCCTGTCGCCAGCCATCTTTGCGCGCGTGAGGCACCCGTTCTGAAGCCGCGCCCCGATGGGCGGCTTGTCGCCTGCCATGTCGCCCATGGAGAGATCGCCGCAGGGCAAGGCATAGCCCGGCAGGAGGCCGCCTGATGCTCCGTTTTATCGCCTCTCGCCTTGCGCGCGCCGGCTTGACCATCGCCATGGTCGTAACCTTTGCCTTTGTGGTGCTGCGCCTTTCGGGTGATCCTGCGCAAATCATCATGGGTGCGGATGCGCCGCCGGAAGCGGTGGATGCCTTCCGGACCGCCTGGGGCTTGGATGAGCCGATTTGGGTGCAGTATTTCTCCTATTTCTGGGCGATCCTGCAGGGTGATTTGGGGCGGTCCATGCGCGATGGGCGTGATGCGATCGTGCTGGTGACGGAACGCATTCCGGCGACTTTGGCGCTGACGCTGCCCGCGCTGGCGATCAAGATTTGCCTTGGCATTCCGGCGGGGATTTATGCCGCTTTGCATCGCAATTCCCTGGCAGATCGGGTGGTGATGATCATCGCCGTGGCCGGCTTTACCGTGCCCTCCTTTGTTTTGGGCCTGCTGCTTGTGCTGGTTTTTGCCGTACAACTTGGCTGGCTGCCCTCGGGCGGGCAGGAAAGCTGGCGCCACGGCATTCTGCCCGTCATTACGCTTGGGCTTGGCGGTGCCGCGGTGCTGGCGCGCTTTACGCGCAGCGCCATGCTTGAGGTTCTGGGCCAGCCCTATATCCGCACCGCCAGCGCGAAGGGTGTGCCATGGCGCGCGGTTGTGACGGGGCATGCCTTGCCGAATGCCGCCATTCCCACCGTCACCATCATTGGCTTCATGGTGGGCACTTTGATCGCGGGGGCGGTGGTGGTCGAAAGCGTTTTTTCCTGGCCAGGCGTTGGTCGGTTGCTCGTGGTCGCAGTCGCCAATCGAGATTTGGCCGTGGTGCAATGCATCTTGCTGCTGGTCGCCATCACCATGGTCTGCGCCAATCTGATTGTTGATTTGCTGTATGGCTTGCTTGATCCGCGCTTGCGCGCGGCGCCGCGAAAGGCCGCCTGATATGCCCGAAGCTCCTCTGGTTATCGCCGCGCCGACAGCGCCCCCAAAAATACGGCGCAAGGCGCCGCCGGCCTTGGTCATTTTTGGCATTGGCTGGCTGTTATTGATGCTTATGGTCGCGTTGCTCGCGGATATTCTCGCCCCCTATGCCTATACGGCGCTTGATTTGCGCAATCGCCTTTCACCGCCCATCCTGCTTGGCGGCACCTGGCTGCACCCGCTCGGCACGGATGAGCTTGGGCGCGATGTGCTCTCACGGCTGATCTATTCCATCCGCACCAGCCTTTTGATCGCCTTCGGCGCCACCATCATCGGCGCAGTAATCGGCACATCACTTGGATTTCTTGCCGCGCATTTCAGGGGATTGGTGGAACAGGCCGTGCTTGCACTGGTGGATTTCTCGGCCTCACTTCCCTTTCTTATTCTTGCCTTGGCGGTGCTCGCGTTTTTCGGCAATTCGCTTGTGCTGCTGGTTTGTCTGCTTGGGCTGCATGCCTGGGAAAGATATGCACGGATCGCGCGTGGCCTTGCATTGGCCGCAGGCGCGCAGGGCTATGCGGCCGCGGTCAGGGGGCTCGGCGCTTCACCATGGCGCATTTATGGCCGGCATGTGCTGCCCAATATCGCCTCAACACTCATTGTTTCCATGACACTCGCTTTTCCGGAAGTGATTCTGCTGGAATCCGGGCTTTCCTTTCTGGGTCTTGGTGTGCAGCCGCCAGAGACATCGCTCGGTTCCATGGTGGGCTATGGGCGCGAATATCTCACGCGGGCGCCCTGGATTCTGCTCGCCCCCGCCAGCACGATTGTGCTGACGACGCTCTCCGTTTCGCTGATTGGTGATTGGCTGCGCGATGGGCTTGACCCCACGCTGCGGTGAAGGAATGCACCGCAGCCGTTAGTGCGGAGCGCGCATACTAGCGCCGGCGCATCGCGGTCGGGTAAAGCCGTCCATTTTCTGCCCGCATGGCTTCCAGGACGAAATCGCCCGGTAGATCGTGCAATTCTTCAGTGGGCGGCAAATCGCCCGCGGCATCCAAAGCACCCCGCAATGGCCTCCCTTCCATGCCGGCGCCATCAATGCCGAGCATATGCAGAATGGTCGGCACAATATCGGTCAAATCTGCGGGTTCTTGGATCACCGCGCCTTGCCGGAAGGGGCCGCCCTGCATGACAAGAACGGTCGCAAGTTCGGCACGATGCAGACCGCCATGCATGCCGCCGCCTTCCGGTACATCCGGCGCGTCGAAGGGGGCCGTGCCTGGCAGGCCCCATTCATCCAAGCCTTCATCACCCGCGAATGTCGCCACCAGATCGGCGCTGCGCGCATGCGCCGAACCAAGCAAGGCGAGCGGCGCCGCACGCCCGGGCGCCAGGATCGCAGGATCACGTGCCAATAAAGGACCAGCCCAGTTCTGCATGGCCAGGAAATCCGCCACCTGAGACGCAAGCGATGGATTCCTCAGCCAAAGGCCAGGCGCGGCAGCCGGCGCCACCACAATATCCACATCGGGCGCCATGCCAGTGCCAGCGCGGAAGCCGGCGCGCTGCAATTCGCTCCGCAGGCAGGTCTTGCCGCGCCCGGTCACATGGCCGTGATCCGAAAGCACAATGATTGCGATTTCCTGCGCATCTGCCTGCGCATCACGCCAGGCGATGATTTGCCCAAGCACCGCATCGGCGGCTTTCAGCGCGCGTTGCGTATGCTCAGCCCGCAACCCGCCCCAATGGAAGGAAACATCGGGTTCGGAAAGCCAAAGCAGCGCCACATCCGGCTTGATTTGGGGCAATACGTGTTCAAGCAAAACGCGGCCGGCAAATTCTACCCGCGCAATATTCGGCACGGCAGCGGCCGGCGTTACGCCTAGCGCTGCAACCACACGCTCCGCTGTCTCGCCTGACGTATCCTCGACATTCCAGCGAAAGCCGCCAAGCCGTTCCGCTGCGGGGTGGAGCAAGCGCGCCGCCCCCGCCGTGCCGGCGCTCACAAGCGCAAAACTCATTCCATGCGGTGCCAGGCGCTCTGCAAGGCTTGGGCGTTGCAGGGGCGATTCCGCGCCGGCGGCCAGCGTGATGACATCTTCAACAAGCTTGGTGCGGATGAGACGTTCAGGCGCGACCGAGGCATCGAAAAGCGTATTGGCGACCAGCCCATGCCCGCCAGGGCGGCAGCCTGTGATGAGCGATGGCGTGGCCACCCGTGTTTCCGAGGGGAAGATGCTGCGTGCCCGCGCAAAGCGCGCACCGGCAGCGCCCAACGCATGCAGATGCGGCGTCGCCACGGGGTCCACCATATCCGGGCGCAGCCCATCAAGGGCAACCATGATCACGCGTGTCATAACATCCTCCCAATCAGTGCCGAAGTTTTCGGCGTCACGCCAGAAATGCCGGAAGCCGCAAGCCGGGATGGATCAGCAATGACTTCAGCGTGCCGCGCGCTTGCGGATGCACCGACCAATAATCGAAGGTCGATGCCTCCGCAATGGCTGCGCGCTTATGCGAAAAACTGGCCTTGATGCGACCCGAAAGAGCGAGCCCTTCAAGTGCAGAAACCCGCCGCATGGCCAAGGGCACGGCGATATTCTCACGCACGGTCAAGTGCGGATAAAGTGCATAATTCTGGAATACCATGGCGACATTGCGTTCGGCCGCGCGCAGGGCCGTTACGTCTCGTGAATTGATAGAGATGCTTCCATCGTCGGCGGTTTCAATCCCGGCCACGATCCGCATGAGGGTGGATTTGCCACAACCTGAAGGCCCGACAAGGGCCACAAATTCACCTGCGGCCACATTAAGGGCGAGCTGCCCCCCTTCAATGGCGCGCTGGCAGATTTTGAGGCGGAACGCGCATTGTACAGCGCGACCGATCCGATCTTCTTCACTGCTTATTCACCATCGCTTGCGCTAGGTATTGGCGTGATGAAGCTCGTTGTGGCGCGCTTCCGGTCATATGGAAGACGACGAAGAACGCGGTTGAAGCTACAGACCAAGCGTGGATTGGGTTTAGTTATTGGTCTAGAAGAACCGTGTCATAACCTCGCAGAAGACACCCATGGCAGTTCCCGTCACCTTTGCTTCTCCCCATTCATTCCTTGGTGCGCGTCCGAATGATCGGGGCGCCAGCTTTTGTGTGGCGGGCGTGCCGCTTGATATTGGCACAACGAACCGGGCGGGTTCCCGTGATGGGCCGCGCGCCATACGCGCAGCAGCACGCATGCTGACCGATGGGCGGCACCCGATCACGGGCGCTGATCCCTCTCGGCTTGATCTTTCTGATCTTGGCGAATTTGACATTGCGCTTGGGGATATCGAAAAAAGCCTTGCTATGATCGAAGATCAGGCAGCGGGGCTGGCCCACCTGCTTGCCTTTGGTGGCGAGCATGGCGTCACCCTGGCTTTGTTGCGCGCGCTGACGAAGCGGTTGGGTGGGCCTGTTGGGGTGCTGCATATAGATGCGCATCTCGACACTTCCGAGGATAATTTCGGGCAACGCTTTGCCCATGGCGCCGTGTTTTGGCATGCCATTACCGAAGGCTTGATAGACCCGCGGCGGATGGTTCAGCTTGGCATCCGTTCCCCGGCGTGGCCAGAAATGTTCGCCTGGACTCGCGAACAGGGTGTCACCACGATCATGGCGCATGAAATCCACGAAGCCCCTCTCTCGGCCACCATTGCCAAGGCGCGGGCGGTGCTGGGGAGCGGCCCCTGTTATCTTTCCTTTGATATTGATGGGCTGGACCCGGCCTTTGCGCCGGGCACCGGCACACCCGAAATCGGTGGGCTGGCAAGCTGGCAGGCGCAGATGATCCTGCGCGGCATGGCGGGCGTGGATTTTCGGGGCGCCGATATCGTGGAAGTGGCGCCGGCCTATGATGTGGCGGAAATTACCGCTCTCGCCGCCGCCACCATGGCCTGGGAATATCTCTGTCTTATGAGCCAGAAGGGCTGATTTCCGGATAAATTCCCGCTGAATCAGCTTTTCATCGCGCCGATATGCGCGTTTTTCATGGGTGATGCGCAAAAATACTCTTGCATCCGGCGTCATGGCCGGATATATAACTGTCAGCGCAGATCATTGGAGCTGCGCTGACGCCATCGCACGTGCCGCGAGGCCCGCTTTACGGGCCACAAGCAACGACGGGACGCGTCCTTTGTTCGATCCGGCCTTGTGGGCCGGAATGTTCGAGGGAGCCGCCTGTGTCGCCTGTCTGCCGCTCTGCGATGACCTCCTCATCGCTTTGAACGCAGCGCCCTAGGGGCGATTTGCTGCGCGCTTGCGCCTGACCCAAAGCCCATCGGGCTTGGGCGGGGGCATGCGGCTTTGGCCCGGCGGGCTTCCTCATTCCCGCCGCTGCGCCCGGCCTTAGTGGCCGTGGTGCGGCGGCGGGACGCGTCTCCGTTTCCCTGGAAGGTTCATCCGATGGATCACATCCGTTCGCGTCGCGCTGTCGCCCCTTTGCGGCGCAACACCACTGGTCAGCAATCGCCGAATGTGGAAACCCTGCTGCGCAGCACGCGGCCGGAAGAACCGCTTTATTGCCTGCGGCCCCATGCGGTCACTGAAGCAGCACAGCGCTTCCATGCCGCTTTTCCGGGCGATGTGCTTTATGCCGTGAAATGCAATGCGGAACCGGCCATGCTACGGGCTGTGGCCGCTGGCGGCGTAACGCATTTCGACTGTGCCTCGGAGGCGGAAATACGGCTGCTGCGCAGCATGTTCCCCAAGGCGGCCTTGCATTTCATGCATCCGGTGAAATCCCGCGGCGCGATCCGTGCGGCATGGCATGATTTCGGCGTGCGTGATTTCGTGCTGGACACGGCGGAAGAACTGCAAAAGATCCGCACCGAAACGGGCGGCGGTGATCTTGGCCTTGTGGTGCGCCTGGCACTCCCCAAGGGAAAGGCGGCCTATGATCTTTCCGGCAAATTCGGCGCTGACCCCGCCATCGCGGCGGCCTTGCTGCGCGCGGCGCGCCCGCATGCGGCAAGACTTGGCGTTTCCTTCCATGTCGGGTCGCAATGCCTTGAACCCGAAGCCTGGACGCATGCGATCCAACTGGCGCAATCGGTGATTGCGGCTTCCGGTGTGGCGGTGGACATTCTGGACATTGGCGGCGGCTTTCCGGTGGCCTATCCGGGAAGTGTTCCCCCGCCGCTTTCCGCCTTCATGGCGGCGATCACGGATGCCGTAGCGGTGCTGCGCCCGGGCACCAGGCTTTGGGCCGAACCCGGCCGCGCCCTGGTGGCCAGCGGCGCCTCGGTGGTGGTGCAGGTGCAGCAACGCCGCGGCAATGCGCTTTATGTGAATGATGGCGTTTATGGCGCGCTTTCAGACGCAGGCGCGCCAGGCTTTCGCTTTCCGCATCGGCTGGTCCCTTCGAATGGTTGCCAGCCCAGCGCGCGTGCCGAGGATTTCATTCTTTTCGGCCCCACCTGCGATTCGGCGGATGTCATGAAAGGTCCATGGACTCTGCCGGGTGATGTCTGCGAAGGGGATTGGATCGAAATCGGGCAGTTGGGCGCTTATGGCACGGCCTTGCGCACGGCCTTCAACGGCTTTGATCGGGCCTTTGTCGCCGAGGTCGCGGATGCGCCCTTGCTGATGAACCCGCAATACTCACTCACTGCGGCGCGGGCCGCCTGAAGTGCAAGGGAAGAATGAGATGAAACACACTTCTTTCGCGGGCAAGCTTGTCATGCTCGGCTTTGGTTCCATCGGGCAGGGCGTGCTGCCGCTGATCCTTCGGCATATTGATATGCCGAAGGAAAGGATTGAGATCGTCACCTCTGACGCGCGCGGCGTTGAAATTGCGAAGCAGCTTGGCATTCACCACACCGTGCTGCCGCTGACGCGGGATAATTACGCGGCAGAGCTGCGCGCGCGGCTATCAGCGGGGGATTTCCTGCTGAACCTTTCTGTGGATGTTTCCTCCGTGGCGCTGGTGCAGCTCTGCCGAGAGATCGGCGCGCTTTACCTTGATACCTGCGTGGAGCCCTGGGCCGGCGGCTATACGGACCCAGCGCTTTCGCCATCCCAGCGTTCCAATTATGCGTTGCGCGAAAGCGCGCTCGCGCTCAAGAACGGGGCGGGGCCAACAGCGGTCATGACGCATGGCGCCAATCCCGGCCTGGTTTCGCATTTCGTGAAGCAGGCGCTGCTGAATATCGCGCAAGATACCGGCCATGGCGTGAACACACCGCAATCCCGCGCGGATTGGGCAAGCCTTGCGCGCGACCTTGGCATCAAGGTCATTCATATCGCGGAACGCGATACCCAGGTGGCTGGCAATATGCCGAAGCGCCGTGGTGAATTCGTCAATACCTGGTCCATTGATGGCTTCACTGGTGAGGGCTGCCAGCCGGCAGAACTTGGCTGGGGCAGTCATGAAAAAGCTTTGCCTGTAGATGGTGAGCGGCACAGCTTCGGCTGCGATGCGGCGATTTACCTCATGCGGCCAGGGGCGGCGACGCGCGTGCGCAGCTGGACACCGCTGGAAGGCCCGATGCAGGCCTTCCTGATCACGCATAATGAGAGTATCTCGATCTCTGATTACTACACCTTGCGCGATGCGACCGGAGCCCTTTCCTATCGTCCGACGGCGCATTAC
>JBIKXA010000044.1:0-20803 GCA_044356015.1 Roseomonas sp. | reverse complement strand
CAGCAAGCGGCGCCAGGATGCGTCGGCGCACCGCATCAAAGCCCGCATAATCGCGCATATCCGAAAGATAGGTATTCAGCTTCAGCACATCGGCGAAGCTGCCGCCTTCCTGCGCCAGGGCGCGCGTGAGGCGCGCGAAACATTCCTCGGCCTGCGCTTCCACGCCTTGCGCTTCAGCAGCACTACCGCGCGCGGTGACACCGGAACAGAACACCAGCTTGGCACCACCCGGCAAAGGCAGGCTGCGCGTGGGCGCAAAGGCGGGTTTGGGCGGGGTGGTTTCGGCCATGGCTGCAATTCCTTGAAAACAGCGTCAGCTTGCCGCGCCCTGGCCGCGCAATACAAGCTCAATAACGGCGCAGCGGCACGCGCCAGGCCATGATGGAAGCGGCGCCCACCAGCACGGCGGCGATGATGAAAAGGCCGCGAAAGGGCTCGGCCAAGGCAGCGCGCAAGCCGGCAATCCCATCGCCGCCCATGCGTGCGCCCAAAGCGCCGGCATCGGTGACGAGTGCGGCGAAACCCTCGGTCAGCGCCGGGGTGAAAAGCGCCATGGCGCCGAAAATCGCCGCCGCCGCCACAGCCGCGCCAAGTGCCGCGCCGAAATTGCGCGAAAACGCCACACCCGCCGCCGCAATGCCAAGCCGCCCCTGCCCCGCCGCCGCCTGCACCGTGGTCTGCACCACCGGATAGGATGTGCCGGACCCGAAAGTCGCCACCCCCAAAAGCGCCAACATCAGCCAAAGCGGCATCGCCGCGGCATAGACCGCCAGCAGGCTCCAGATCAGTGCTGCGACCGGCAGGCCAATGCTCGGCCACAGCATCGCATGACCGGTGCGCGCCACCATCTTGCCCGAGAAAAACGCGCCCAATGAGGAACCGATGGAAATCGCGAGCAGCACCAGCCCAGCAGAAGCCGGATCATAACCACGCACCACTTGCAGCCAAAGCGGCAGGAAGGAAATCAACCCGACCTGCGCCGCCACCACCAGGATCGAAAGAATCAACAGGCGCCAAATGCTCGCCTCGGCAAATAAGGGCAGCGGCAAAAGCGGTTCCGGCTGGCGCCGTTCCACGCTGAGCAGCGCCACCCCCGCGAAAAGCGCCAGCGCCACCAGGCCAATGATCAGTGGCAGATAACCCGCATCGAAACGCCGCGCGCGATCCAGCGCCACCAAAGCCGCACCCATGGTCAGCACAAACAGCGCAAGCCCCAGCCAATCAAAACGCCAGCGCCGCCCGGCATGGTCCGGCACAATATCGGGCAGCCGACGCGCGATATAGGCGCAAACCAAGGGCAGGGGCAGCAGGAACCAGAAGATATAGCGCCAACCGAAAGCCTGGGTGATGAAGCCGCCCGCCACCGGCCCAAAGGCCGAGGCAAAACCATAAGCCCCCGCAATCCAGGCCTGGAATTTGCCGCGTTCGCGCGGTGGCACGGTCTCACCAATCAAAGCCTGGGTCAGTGTCAGCAGCGCGCCACCGCCAAAGCCCTGGATCACGCGCGCCATGACCAGGCTTGGCAGATTGGGCGCCATCGCGCAGCCGGCGCAGCCCACAAAGAAAATCGTCAGCGCCACAAACAAAAGACGCCGCCGGCCAAAGAAATCGCCAAGCTGTCCAAAGACCGGTGCCGCGCAGGTGGCGGCGACCAGATAGGCAATCAGGATCCAGGAAACACGCTCGATCCCGCCCATATCGGTCGCGATATCGGCAAGCGCGGTTGCGACAATGGTCTGATCCACTGCCGAGAGGAAAATCACCAGCGCAATCGCGGGAAAGCCGCGCAGGAAACGCGCGCGAAGCTCGCTGGCCGGATCAGCCGCCATCACAGGGCGCCGCTGCGCCCCATTTCCAGGAACTTGTCGCGCCGGCGGGCGCGCAAGGTCGCAGCGTCCAAGCCGAGCAAGGGGGTCAGCAGGGTTTCGATCTTATCGCCAAGCGCCGTCATCACGGCTGCCGCATCGCGATGCGCGCCCCCCAAAGGTTCCGGCACCACCACATCCACCAGGCCAAGCTTGCGCAAATCATCTGCCGTCAGCTTCAGCGCCTCAGCGGCGGTGGAAGCCTGCGCGGCGTCCCGCCACAGGATGGAAGCGCAGCCTTCCGGGCTGATCACGGAATAGATCGCATGTTCCAGCATGATGATGCGATCCGCCGCCGCCAGCGCAATCGCGCCACCGGACCCGCCTTCACCAATAATGGTCGCAATGAAGGGCACGGGCGCATCCAGCCCGGCTTCGATGGACCGCGCAATCGCTTCCGCCTGGCCGCGTGCCTCCGCATCAATCCCCGGAAAGGCGCCGGAGGTATCAACGAAGGACAGAATGGGCATGCCGAAACGCCCGGCCAATTCCATCAGGCGCCGCGCCTTACGGTAGCCCTCAGGCCGCGCCATGCCGAAATTATGTTTCACACGGCTATCGGTATCATGCCCCCGTTCGGTGCCGAGTACCATAACGGCACGGCCCCGGAAGCGCCCCATGCCACCCACCACCGCCGCGTCATCGGCGAAGGCGCGATCCCCCGCGAGTGGTGTGAAATCCTGAATGAGCGCCGCGATGTAATCGGTTGCATGGGGCCTATCGGGGTGGCGCGCCACCTGCGCCTTCTGCCAGGGGGACAGCTTGGCATAGGTGGTCTTCAGCAGCGCCTGGGCTTTTTCGCCAAGGCGACCGATCTCCTCGGCCACATCAATGCCGCCGGCATCGGTGGTCCGACGCAGCTCCTCGATCTTGCCTTCAAGCTCGGCGATGGGTTTTTCGAATTCAAGGAAGTGACGCATGGCGGGGGGTTAGCCCAAATCGGCCCGGGGCGCGACCCCCTGCTGAGTTTGGGCGGCTGATTCACCGCTCCGGCTTAACGCCTCCGCGGATCAGACGCTAAACCTTGATTCGGGCGGCTGATTCACCGCTCCGGCTTAACGCCTCCGCGGATCAGACGCCAAGGGATGGTGTTCGGCCACCAGGGCGCGCAGCCGTTCCTCCAGCACCTTGGTATAGATTTGCGTGGTGCCGATATCCGCGTGACCCAGCAGCATTTGCAGGCTGCGCAAATCCGCCCCCCTTTGCAGCAAATGGGACGCAAAGGAATGGCGCAGCACATGCGGGCTGACCCGGGCGGGGTCCAGCCCTGCCGCCAGCGCAACCTCCTTTAGTATCAGGCCCAAAGCCTGGCGCGTCAGATGCCCCGACGCCCCGCGAGAGGGGAAGAGATAGCGGCTGGCCTTGCCCTTTTCCTCGGGCCGCGCGGCCAGGGCCAAATCGCGGGCGCGTTCGGAAACCGGCACCAGCCTTTCCCGCCCGCCCTTGCCGCGCACCGCAATCAGGGGCGCGCCGGGACGGAGCGCCGGCGCCGGCAGGCTGACCAATTCAGAAACACGGAGCCCGCTGCAATAGAGCATTTCGACAACCGCTGCCGCCACCGGCCCCCTTTTGCCCGGCAGGGCGGTGGCGGCGGTGATCAGCGCCTCCACCTCCTCCTCTCGCAGCGCCTTGGGCAGGCTTTGCGGCAGGCGGGGGGCCTCCAGCAATTCTGAGGGGTCATCAGCGCGAATCCCCTCCCGCAGCAGGAATTGATGAAATTGTCGGAGGGCGGAAAGCCGCCTTGCCTGGGTGCGCGCGGCCAGGCCCTGTGCCGCGAGGCCCGCCAGCCAAGCGCGGAGCAAGGCGCTATCCGCCCCATGCAGCGGCGTCGCATGGGCGGCGGCGAAACCCGCGAAATCCTTAAGGTCCGCCTGATAGGCGGCGAGCGTATTGCGCGCCGCGCCGCGTTCGGCGGCCAACATTTCCAGAAATGCCTCGGCATGGCGGGAAAGCCCCGCCCGGGCAGCTTGTTTACCGCCCGCGGAAGCGGTCATTGGGGATAGTGCGCTCCACCGCCTGGGGCGACACGCTGGGCGGGAAGGCGCCAATCAGGATCAGGCCCACGGCGAAAAGGCCAAGCACCACGGCAACAACCAGCAGAATCGGGTTACGGAACATGCTGGTAGCTTGGCTCCCTCTCGCTTTCCTGATTTCGTGCTAACGCTCAGCCCCAAGATGCGCAACTCTCTCTTTGATGATGCCCTGCCGGGCCTGCCCGAACCCGCCACCGGGCGCGACCCGGCGCGGCCCAGCATTGTCCTGGTTGGGCTGCCGGGGGCGGGGAAATCCGCACTCGGGCGGCGGCTGGCCGGGCTTTTGGGCCTACCTTTTCGAGACGCCGACACGGAAATTGAGAACGCCGCCGGCATGCCGATCACGGAAATCTTCGCCCGCTACGGTGAGCCGCATTTCCGGGATGGCGAAAGGCGCGTGATCTCCCGCCTGCTGGCCGGCCCGCCCTTGGTGCTGGCAACCGGCGGCGGCGCCTTTGCCGATGCCTCTACGCGGGCCGCGATTCGCGCGAGTGGCGCTGTCTCCATCTGGCTGAAATGCCCGCTTTCGGTGCTGATCCGCCGTGTGGCCGGGCGGGAACATCGCCCCATGTTCCTGAATGCCGATCCGGCGGAGGTTTTGCAGCGCCTGATGAATGCGCGCCACCCGCTTTACGCCGAGGCTGACATCACACTCGCCTGCAATGATGAAAGCCTGGACAATACCACCCGCCGCCTGGAGCATGCCTTGACAACCTATCACCCGCCCGAACGCGTGCCCGTCGGCCTTGGGGAACGCGCCTATGAAGTGCTGGTCGGGCAGGGCTTGCTCGCGCGTGCCGGCGGCTTGCTGGCGCCGGTGCTACCCGCCAAGCGCGTGGCGATTATCTCGGACGCCACGGTGGCGCCTTTGCATCTGCCGGTTTTGCGTGACGGCTTGCAGGAAGCGGGCTTCGCCATTGCGACGGAGCTGACGGTGCCCCCCGGCGAAGCGAGCAAGGATTTCGGCCGGCTGCATGGGCTTTTGGATGATCTGCTTGGAGCCGGGGTGGATCGGCGCACTTCGGTGATTGCGCTGGGCGGCGGCGTGGTTGGGGATTTGGCGGGTTTTGCCGCGGCGATTGCCATGCGCGGCCTGCCCTTTGTGCAAATCCCGACCAGCCTGCTGGCGCAGGTGGATAGCAGCGTGGGCGGCAAGACCGGGGTGAATTTGAAGGCCGGGAAGAACCTGGCCGGCGCCTTTCATCAGCCCCGCATTGTGCTGGCGGATACGGATACGCTCAGCACCCTGCCGCCGCGCGAATTGCGCGCAGGTTACGCGGAAGTGGCCAAGCACGGCTTGTTGCAAGGTGAATTCTGGCATTGGTGCGAAGCCAATGGCAGCAAACTTGTCGCTGGCGATGCGGGCGCCTTGGCCATTGCCGTGATTGAATCCTGCAAGCTGAAAGCCGCCGTGGTGGCAGCCGATGAGCGGGAAGAAACTGCGGAGGGCGGGCGCGCGCTTCTCAATCTTGGGCACACCTTTGGGCATGCTTTGGAAGCCGAAGCGCGCTTTGATGGTTCCGTGCTGCATGGGGAGGCTGTGGCGGTTGGGCTTGGGCTTGCCGCTTCGCTTTCCGCGCGGCTTGGTCATTGCAGCCAGGAATGGCCTTCGCGCGTGATTGCGCATTTGACCGCCTGCGGCCTGCCCGCGCGCATCAGCGATCTGCCGCGCCGCTTCACAGTGGAAGCGCTGCTTGGGCGCATGGCGAAGGACAAGAAGAACCGCGATGGCAAGATGCGCTTCGTATTGCTGCGGGGCCCAGGTGATTGCTTCACCAGCAGCGATGTGCCGGCGGAGATGGTGGAGAAGCTGTTGCGCGATGAGGGGGCAGAGTAGGCGCATTCAGCGTCTTATTTTCTCGCCCCGGCACGTCCGCTTGGGCCAAGCTTCCCGCCAAAGCAGGCAAAGTGCTGCACTGGAAAGGAAACACGGCCATGAGATTTCTGTCACGGGCCGCGCGTGCGCTCTCTGGCCTAGACCATGTTGCGTTCACCTGAGTTCACGCAACCCGCTCTATGTTGTTGTTTTTCGAGCATCTTCACGCGTTCAGATGATTCCATCTGAACGCGATCTGCTCTAATGGCGTTCATCGCCCCGGCCGCGGCGTATTTGGTAGAAGATGTTCAACGCGGGCTCAAGCAATCTCGCGAATCAGCTTGCGCCTGACGGCTTGGCCGAAGCTGTTGAAATCCTCAGCCACGATGTAAAAAGCGCCTGGCCCTCCGATCACATGATCGCGGAAATAGAGATCCAGATTTGCCGGCGGCGGGCGACCAAAAGTGGGGCGGTCATTCATGATCGGCAGACCATTGATCACAATGCCCTCGGCCACGGCCTCATCTCGCACCACATCGACCATTGGTCCACTATTGTTCAGCCCATCACCCGAAACATCAATGACGCGCCGCGTTGCCTCAAATGGGCAGGCCGCCAATTCGCGTCGCGAATGGATGATGGCGCCGGAAATAGAGGTCCAGGACAGGGAGGCACGTGGTGCGCGGGCCAAGGATTCTGACCAATGACGCGCTTCGGCTTCCGTCGCGATCCGCGTCCAGGGCAGCACAGTGCGCTGATACTCAATCCCGGCCCATTCGATATAGATCAAGCCAATTGCACCGATCATACCGCCACGAATGGCCGCCAGTACAGCCGGATCAGTCACCGCGTCACAATAGCCTTCGCGCTGCAGCATCGCCTCATCCTCATCAATGGAGCGTGAAACATCCACCGCCAGCACAAGCGCGACATCCACCGGTTCTTCAGCGCGCGACCGGGAAGAAGCGGCAAGAACAATGCCGCCAGTGGCGGCCAAAAGCCTGCGACGATGCATCACACGCTCCTTTGACTGAGTGCGCTCATGCTGCCGAAAACTGCAACGTTTTTCAAGCTTTTCCGCACGCAAACCGCTACGGACATTTTCAAGTGGAGTGGGATCACGCAGCGGCTTGGAACGTCTAATCAACCAACTCTCAAAAGGCTTGGCCCCCACCATCCGGTAATCAGGCAATTGGAAGGGGATGCTCCTCATCCAGCGCGGGCATGAATAGATCCTGCGGAGGCTTTAGCTGCCGATCCTCGTCAGCATCCGCTTAAATGCCGATTTGCGGCTGAATACGAAAAAATCATCAAGGCGGGGAAAGCCCCAAAATAGGCTATCGGCACCGTCATGCGAAAGCGCACCATCCTCCCAGGCGCGCTGCTCAAAAAGGGAAGAAGATGGCAAAATGTGTCTCTTGGCGATCATGGGCGCACTAAGGCCCAAAGCTGATCCGCGGCAGCCATAGCGCCATTTCCGGAAAGCCGATCAGCAGCGCGGTCATCACCACCATGGCGATGAAGAAGGGCACGGTGCCTTGGAAAACCTCGGCAATCGTGCCCTCACGCCGTACCGCCTGAATGACATAAAGTGTCATGCCAACGGGCGGTGAGATCAGCGAAATCTCACACATCAGCACGATGAAAACGCCGAACCAGACCGGATCAATGCCGGCGGCGACAATCACCGGAAACACCACCGGCACCGTGCCCACCAGCATGGGCAGGGTTTCAAAGAAAATGCCGAGCAGCAGATAGAAGACCGCGAGCACAATCATAAGCTCCAAGGGGCTTGCGCCAATACTTGTCGCGAAAGCGCCAAGGGCGGGTGTCACGCCAAGCAGCCCCATCACGAAATTCAGATAGAAGGCAACGGCCAGGATCAGCAGGCTCATCGCGGTCAGATTGGCGGTCGCGACAAAACATTCATGCAGCATGCGAATGGAAAGCCGGCCATAAAGCGCGGCGATAGGCAATGCCACCACCACCGCCAGGGCCGCGCTTTCCGTCACCGTCGCCCAGCCGGTGTAGATGGAGCCCATGATGATGCCGAAAATCACCAAGGGCGGCATCAGATCAATCAGGCGCTTCAGCCTTTCCCGCAAGGGGTCGGCCACTTCCTTCTGGCGCACCAGATCAGGCTTCACCAACGCGATCAGGATGATGGTGCCCATGAACAGCACCGTCATCACAATCCCCGGCACCACGGCCGCGGCGTAAAGCTGACCGACCGAGGTATTGGTCATGGCGCCATAGACAATCAGCGCAATGCCAGGCGGGATCAGATTGCCAAGCGATGCACCGGCGGCAATCGAACCCAATACCAGGCGCGTATCATAGCGCCGCTTGCGGAAGGAAGGCAGTGCCACGGTTGAAATAGTTGCAGCGGTCGCAACAGAAGAACCGGATACGGCTGAGAAAACGGCTGAAGCGCCGATATTCGTATGCAGCAAGCCGCCCGGCAGGATATTCAGCCAATCCGCGAGCGAGCGATAAAGCCGATCGGTCGAACCCGACCGCACCAAAATCTCGCCCAGCAGAATGTAAAGCGGGATGGAGAGCAGCACATAATCTTCCATCGCGCCCCAAAGCTGTGTGCCAAAGGCCGCGACCAAGGGCGTGCCAAGATACAGCGCCGCCCCCAGCAGCGCGATCAGAAACATCGCCACCGCCACATGCAGCCCCAAGAACAAAAAGGCGATCAGCAGCAGAAAGCCGATGCTTGCTTCGGTCACGCCGATCATGGCTGCTTGCCTTCGCGTTCCAGGATGGTGCCCATTTCCGCTTCGATTTCTTCATCCAAGGTCAGTGGGCCATAGAACAGATTGAGCTTCGCCCGATCAGACAGCAGCAGCCAAAATGCATGCGCGGCCATGGCGCCGGCGCAAAGTGCAAACAGCAAAAGCCCGATCATCCAGGCGCCCTGCGGCAGCCAAAGCGGCGTTTGCAACGGTGAATTGGCATGGGCCTGGAATTCGATGCTTTCTGAAAGCACCGCCCAGCCGCGCCAGGCGCCATAAATCGCCATGCCGGCCAAAAGCGCATAGGCCAAGGCGTTCAACACGGCACGCAGAGCCGCGGGCAGGCGCCCGAGCAGAAAATCCACCCGCGTATGCGCCTTCACGGTCAGCGCGCAGGCAAAGCCAAAGGCCGAGACAATCGCCGTGGTATAGCCACCGATCTCATCCACCCCTTGCAGGGAGATGGAAAAGAACTTGCGCAGCAGGATTTCGGCCACTGTCAGAAAGGACAGCGCAATCAGCCACCAGCCCGACAGAATGGCGAGAAATCGGGCAGGTGGCGCGAAAAAGCGGCTGACCGGGTTCGGGTCTCTGATCATCATGCGAAACAGGGCCTTGTCTTGGGCGGCAAATGGGGCTTAGCGAAATGCGAGATCGCTCAGGCGCTGCGGTGTTGCACAAAGCCCAAAGGCTGGCAAAGCCGCGCCCCGCCGAAGCGCCATCGGAACCGGGTTCGCAAGAACCGTGCCTTTTGTCTGGGAGTTTGACCTATGCCCTTCCGCCCAACCCTGCTCGGTGCTGCCCTTGGCGCCTTGCTCGCCGCCATGCCCGCTTTCGCGCAGAGCCCGATCCAGTTGCGCGTGGCGGGGCATTTCACCTCCAATTCTCGCCACACCGAAGGCATTGAACGGCCTTTCTTCAATGGTTTGTCGCAGGCAACCGGCATCAACCTGGCCATCACCTTCAACCCGATGGACCAGGTGGGCGCCGCCGCACCGGATGCGCTGCGCCACCTGCGGAACGGCACCTTTGATGTCATGAGCGTGCTGATCGGCCAGACTGCGCGTGACGAGCCATTCATTGACTCGCTTGATCTCATGGGGGTTTCGACCACTTTGGAAGAAACCCAGCAAGCCATTGCCGGCGGGCGCGAAGCGCTCGATCGGCGTTTGCAGGAACGCTTCAACGCCAAGGTCATGACGCTGTGGCCCTTTGGCGCGCAGATGTTTTTCTGCAATCGCCCGGTTGCTTCCATGGGTGATTTGCGCGGCTTGAAAGTGCGTTCCTATACACCGACCATGTCGGCGCTGCTGCAATCCTTGGGCGCCACGCCAGTGACCTTGCAGCTTTCTGAAACCTATCAGGCCTTGCAGCGCGGCACCGTGGAATGCGGCATCACCTCGGCCACTTCGGCCTATACCGCGAATTGGGGCGAGGTCATTCGCACCATCCTGCCGGTGTCCTTGGCTTCAGGCGTGCAGGGGCATTTCATGTCGCTGAATGCGTGGCGCCGCTTCAACCCGGAACAGCAGGCCGCTCTCACGCGCGCCTTTGCTGATCTGGAAAAGCAGATGTGGGATCTGGCCCGCCGCGCGAGTAATGAGGCCTTTGCCTGCTTCCAGGGCCAGGATGCCTGCACCACGCGCAAATTCAATGTGCAGGTGGTGGCACCGCCGGCGGAAGATGAACGCCGCGTGCGCGAAGCCGTAACCGCAGTGGTGCTGCCCAGCTTCCGCGATAGCTGCAACCGCGTCTGGGCGGATTGCGCGCGGGTTTGGAATGACAGCGTCGGCAAGGCGCGCGGCTATACCATTCCCTGATATGGCAACCGCTTTCACCATGCCGCGCCTCGGCCAAGGGACCTGGGGCATGGGGGAAGATCGCACGAAGCGCGCGGCGGAAGCCGATGCGCTGCGTGCGGGGCTCGATCTTGGCATGTCCTTGATTGATACGGCTGAGATGTATGGCGAAGGCGGCGCCGAGGAAGTGGTGGGCGATGCCATCACCGGGCGACGTGATGCGGTTTTCATCGTCTCCAAGGTCTATCCGCATAATGCGTCGCGCCGTGGGGTGGTCGCAGCCTGTGAGCGCAGCCTGAAGCGCCTCAGGATCGAAACCATTGATACCTATCTGCTGCATTGGCGCGGTTCTGTGCCACTTGCGGAAACCATCGCGGGGTTTGAGGCGCTGCGGCAGGCGGGCAAGATCAGGCGCTGGGGTGTTTCCAATCTGGATCAGGATGATCTGGAAGAATTGGGCGCGGCGCTCGCTGATTGCGCGACGGATCAGGTGCTGTATAGCCTGGAACATCGCGGCGCGGAGTTTGATCTGCTGCCCTTTTGCGCCGAACGCGCGATGCCAGTAATGGCCTATTCACCGGTCGGGCAAGGCGGGCGGATGCTGCGCAACCCTGCACTGGCAGTTGTCGCGGCGCGGCATGGCAAAAGCCCCGCGCAAATCGCCATTGCCTGGACGCTCCGCCAGCCTGGTGTGGTGAGCATCCCGAAGGCCGCCAAGCTTCCCCATGTGCGGGAAAACGCGGCGGCGCGAGAGATTGTGTTAGGCGCCGATGATCTGGCCGAATTGGACGCAGCCTTCCCGCCGCCGCGGCGCAAGCGCCCATTGGCGATGCTGTAATCGCGCGACCCGTCGCAGCGGGTCACGCCATGACAAAGTGCTTGCGCGACCCGGCTTACTGATCCGGCGCCTGCGGTTCAACTACTGGTGCAGCCGCTTCCTTGGAAGCCGAGTCACGAGACCCTGCCGCGCCGGAACGCAACACCACCATCAGCTTTTCAATCGCGGTCGCCTTGTCGCAGCGGTCAATCGCTGCGGCTTCGGCGGCAAGCCGATCCAAAGCCAATTCATAGATCTGGCGTTCGGAGAAGGATTGGTCAGGCTGGCCCGCATTGCGGAACAGGTCGCGCACCACTTCGGCAATCTGCACCGGATCGCCGGAATTGATCTTCGCCTCATATTCCTGGGCGCGGCGGGACCACATGGTGCGCTTGATGCGCGCGCGCCCCTTCAGCGTATCCAGGGCCGGCTGGAAGCTTTCGGTGGTGCAGAGCTTGCGCAGGCCAGAAGATGAGGCCTTGTTCACCGGCACACTCAGCTTCATCCGGTTCTCCTCAAAGGTCACTTCAATGACCTGGAGGGAATAGCCAGCAGCCTCCACCGTGCGGATGCCCTGCACAGTGCCCACGCCATGCGTTGGATAGACGACATAATCGCCCGTCTTGAATTCCTGTTTCGGGGCGGCGGGCGGTTTGGGCGAAGATGACATCGGCATTCCGGGACGAGGCGGGCCACCGCCCGGCGGGCGCATCCCCATTTGAACATTCGGGCGCATGGTGGGTGGCGGCGGAGACAAGGGCGAAATACTGGGCGGGGGCGCCGGGCGCGGGGCCGGCGCGGGGGCAGGCGGGGTGACCATGGCCACCGCCGGCGCCTGAATCAGCGTGGGCTTGGGCGGAGGCTCTGGCGCCACGGGTGCCGGGCTTGGCGCTTCCTGCAAGCCAGCGGTTTGGGCTGCCGGTTCAGGCTCGGCTTTGACCACAGGTGCTGGCTTGGCTTTGGATTTGGAGGCGGGCTTGGCGGGCGCGGGCGGAACCTCATGCATCGGCGCGGCGGCGGGGGCCTCAGCGGCCGGGGCGAGGGGTTCGGGCGCTGCGGGCTTGGCCGGCAGCTTTGGCTTGGCGATTGGCGTTTCAACCTTGGCGGGCGCTGCGGGCTTGTTGGTGGGCGGCGGCGCCTTTGGCATGGCCTTCGCCGCCGGGGCAGCAGGCTTCTGAGCGGCCTTGGGCGCCGGCTTCGCAGCGGCTTTGGCGGCGGCCTTGGGGGCCGGCTTCGCAGCAGGCTTGGCGGCGGCCTTGGGGGCCGGCTTCGCAGCGGGCTTGCTGGCAGGCTTGGGCGCCGGCTTGGGTGCTGGCTTCGCCGCAGTCTTCGTGGCCGGCTTGGCCGCAGGCTTCGCCGCGCTTTTGGCAATAGGCTTCTTCACAGGTTTCGGCGCCGCCTTCTTGTTGGGCTTCGTGGTCGCCTTTGCCTTGGCGGAGGATTTCTTGGCGGCCGGTTTTGCCGCCGATTTCGCCTTGCTGGCCGGCTTCTTGGCCGTGGCACGGGCCGGCTTGGCGCGGCCTTTGGCGGACGCCTTGGACACTGGCTTGCGTGTCATGAGAACAAAACTCCCAACGCAGAATCCGGGCCAGCGCGACCCGGTCGAGAATGCAGGCCATCACCCCCGGCAGACAGCTGGGCAGGACCAGTGCTGGAAATGACGAAATTCCTTATTAACACAAAAAATGCCCTGGGTCACCCGCCCAATTGGCCATCGGGCGGGGATTCGTGATCGTTGCGGTCAGATATCCGCTGAGTTTCGGCGAAAACCGCTCAGGGCTTGCCGGGATTGGGGCTGAGAAGCGCCTTCTTGTCGGGCTTGCCCTTCCAGTCATCCGCATCCGCCGGCGCTTCGCCCTTGCGGGTGATATTGGGCCATTGCTGGGCGTAATCCCGGTTGAGTTCTACCCAGGGGGTCGCCTTGTCGTCGCTATCGGGCAGGATGGCCTCGGCGGGGCATTCCGGTTCGCAGACGCCGCAATCAATGCATTCATCCGGGTGGATCACCAGCATGTTTTCACCAACATAGAAGCAGTCCACCGGACAGACCTCCACGCAGTCCATGTATTTGCACTTGATGCAATTTTCGGTGACGACATAGGTCACTGGCGCGATTCCTTGGTGCTGAGCCTATCCAAAACCGCGCCCAAAATGGCGGCAGTCAGGAAATTAGACAAGGTGGCCTGACGCATGACTGGGTTGTTTCAGGAAAGAACCTCGTAAAGGGTCTGTGCCTCGCTGGCCGGGCCGCGCCTTTCGGCCAGCGCCAGCACGCGCCAGAGGATGATTTGCCCCGAAGCCCCCTGCCCTAGCGCGAGCGTCAAAACATCGCCGGGGCGAAGCTTGGCATGGGGCTTGTCGGTTGGCTGCCGATTGATGCGCACCGCGCCCTTTTCCACCTGCCGCGCGCATTCCGCCCGCGTCTTGCGAAAGCGCGCGCACCAAAGCCAGGCATCCAGCCGCTGATAATCCCGCCCTTCAGCTTCTGCCGTCACCGCAAGCAGCTCAGTCCTTTTTGAGCTTCAGCGCGGCGAGCACCGCAAAGGGGCTATCGGGGCGCGGCATGGGGGGTAGGGCGACACGGTCTTCGCGCGGCGGGCGAGGGCCGCGTGGGCGATCGCCGCCGCCGCCCTTATGCCCATATTGCTGGCGCTGCTGCTGGTGCTGTTGCCCGCCTTCGGGCTTGGGGCGGCGATCCGGGCGCTGGTCGGGCCGGCGTTCCGGGCGCTGCTGTTCGGGCTGCGCCTGATCGGGTGTGGCGGCTTCGGCGGGCTTATCTTCCTGCCGGCGCTGATCCGGGCGCGGGCCTCGGCGATCGGGCCTCCGGTCATCCCGGCGTGGGCCATGATGGCGCGGTTCAAAGCGGGGCGCGCGCTGCTGGCCGATGCGCGCGGGCGCGGGTGGGCCGAAGTTTTTCTCATCAGGCGTTTCCGCCGGGATCAGCCGAAAGCCCATGGCATCCAGCACGGGGCCGAGGTTTTCGCCCTTGATCCCCAAGCGGCTGGCGAGATCCCCCGGCAAAAGCGCGGGGGATTTGCGCGTCAGATGGCCCAATTCACCGGCGATGCGTTCCGCCACATCCAGGCGCAGCAGCACGGGGCCTGCGGGCAGCCAGCCCATGGTCTCGGCAAAGCCGCGCGGCCAATCGGCGGGCGGTGCAACGGCGATCAGGCCGCCTGAGGGCAGTTTCGGTGTTTCAATGCCGCGCAGCAGCGACCAAAGCTGCGCGCGCAGCGCCATGGCGCGCGGCTTCAGGGCTTCCGGCACATAAAGCGCATAGCGCCCGGCGCGAATGCCAATGCCCTTCAGCTTTTGGCGGAGGTCCGGGCGGATTTCACCATCCGTTGCCCCCATCGCCAGGCCCAATTCCTCCCGCAGGCGATAGGCCGGGCCGCGCAGCGTATTGTCTTCGGACGCCTTTTCCTCAGCCGTGAAAATCGCGCCCAGATCGCGCTTCACCAAAGCCTCGATCCAGGTGGCGAGACGCGCACGGATGCGTTCACGCTGCGCGCCATCGAGAAATTCAGAGGGCAGCACTTCAATCAGCGGCTTGCCGGGTTCGGAACCAGGCTTCAGCTTGGCCACTTCCGCGATATCGCCAAGCCCTGCCGGCATATTCGGCGCATGGGAATAGGCCCAGGTGACGGCATGCTGCGGCGTCAGCGCAAAAGCCTCGTCCTTTGCCGTTTCCAGCATGGCAACGCGGCGCGGGATTTCAGCGCCAAGCGCGCGGCGCGCGGCACGCAGCACCACGCGGCGTTCTTCTTCCTTCACCGCCGCCGCATCGGGTTCAAACAGGAAGCCCTTCACATGGCCGACCGGATGGCCTTCCACCACCACTTCGCCGCGGCGCGTGACGGCGGAGAGTAATTCCTCATCGCTTTCATCAAGCGCGCGAATCAGATGCGCCGCGCGGCGGTCCACAAAGCGCGCGGTCAGGCTTTCATGCAACGCGTCCGAGACCATGTCCTCAACGCGCCGCGCTTCGGCCTGCAAGCCCGCGGCATCATCCAGCCAATCGGCGCGGGCCGCGACATAGGCCCAGACGCGAATGGCCGAAAGCCGCGCCATCAGCGTATCAAGATCACCTTCCGCCATGCCAAGCTGCGCCAGCGATGACGCCACCCAATCGCGCGGCAGGCGGCCTTCGCGCGCCAGATGCGTGAAGATGCGCGCGCAAAGGCGCGTGTGGCTATCATCGGCAAGCTTGCGGAAATCCGGCACCTGGCAGGCTTCCCACAATAGCCGCACGCGTGACGCGGTATCGGCCAGGCCACGGATTTCTTCTTCCCGCACCAGCATGGAAAGCGTGATGTGGTCCACCGCATCATGGCCCTTGGCGAGGCCCGGCTGCGGCGCCGGCGCGCCAAGGCTATCGAGCAATGTCTCGACCGATGAAAAATCCAGATCGGCATTGCGCCACGCCAAGGTCTTCAGCGGTTCAAAGGCATGGGTTTCGATTTGGGTGATGATCTCATCATCCAGAACGGGCGCATCCGCCGTAGTGCCGAAAGTGCCATCGCGCATGCCACGCCCGGCGCGGCCGGCGATTTGCGCAATTTCCTGCGCGGTCAGGGCGCGCGGCTGATGGCCATCAAACTTATTGAGTGCGGCGAGTGCCACATGGTCCACATCCATATTGAGGCCCATGCCAATCGCATCCGTCGCCACCAGGAAATCCACTTCCCGGTTTTGATAAAGGGCGACTTGCGCGTTGCGGGTGCGCGGCGAAAGCCGGCCCATCACCACCGCACAGCCACCACGCCGACGGCGCACGGCTTCGGCAATGGCGTAGACTTCCTGCGCGCTGAAGGCGACGATGGCGGAACGCGCCGGCAGGCGCGACAGCTTGGCGGGGCCGGCATAGGTCAGTTGCGAAAGCCGCGCGCGGGTTTCAATTTCCGCGCGTGGGATCAGGCGGCGCAGCAAGGGCGCGATGATTTCCGCACCCAGGAACATGGTTTCCACCATGCCGCGCGCATTCAGCAGCCGATCGGTGAACACATGCCCGCGATCCGGGTCCGCGCAAAGCTGGATTTCATCCACGGCGAGGAATTCCACCGGGCGATCCAAAGGCATGGCTTCCACCGTGCAGGCGAAATACTTTGCCTCGGGCGGGACGATCTTTTCCTCGCCGGTGATCAAGGCGACGAAGCGTTCGCCCTTCATCGCCACCATGCGATCATAATTTTCACGCGCCAGCAGCCTGAGCGGAAAGCCGATACTGCCCGAGGCATGGGCGAGCATCCGCTCAATCGCGAGGTGGGTCTTGCCGGTATTGGTCGGGCCGAGGATGGCGCGAACCCTGGGTTCGAACATGCGGGGGTCAATGTCCAAGAAGGAAAAACGCGATGCTCCGTGGCATGATGCGCAGCGCTTGTCCATGGTGGCGGCAGCGGGCGGGGGGGGGTGGGCGTTCACTAAAATTATTGGCAGGGCCACTCGGGGGGCGGATTGGCTGCATGATCCGCGGCTGGTGCTCATCGGTTGCACCGGAGCGCCGGCCAAGCGATTGATAAGCCATCTGACCGACACTATAACCCCTCTGATATTAGGGTCCCAGGATTTGCGCCATGCTGGAGAAATATGACGCGGCCTATTACCGCGATAAACTGGCGATGGACGCGATGGCCTTCGACCTGGTCTCCAGGGTTCGGGCGGCCAAGCTCCAGCCGGATGTCTCCGCGGGCGACACGGTGTTCGAATACGGCGTCGGCAGCGGTATTAATCTAGAGAAACTCTCCTGTGCCGCGAAGTTGGGGTGGGACATCAATCCAGCCACCGCCGCCGTGGCGCGCAGCTACGGCGTGACTGTCCTGGATAGCCTGGACCATGTCGCGGGCCGCGCCGACGTCACCATCTGTCACCATGTCCTTGAGCATATGATGAGCCCCGCTGACGGGCTGCACGATATTCACGCCTCGTTGAAGCCTGGTGGCCGCGCGCTGATCTTTGTCCCCCATGAACGGGCGCGTCGCTACAGACGTCCAATCCCCGAAGACCGCAACTTTCACCTCTTTGCCTGGAACGTACACACCATGACGAATCTGGTGCAGGCCTCTGGCCTTGAGGTGCGGGAGGCCGGGCTTAGACCCTTCGGCTATGACCGCTATTGCGCGCAGCTCGCAGGACGGCTCGGTCTTGGCTTCGGCGGCTACCGGTGGCTCTGGCGCCTCGCCCATCTCATCCGCCCGGAGCAGGAGATCCGCATCCTCGCCGTACGACCTGGCTGAGCCGGCAGCGAACGGGACACGCCCCGAACTTCATCAGCCTCACCATCGCAATAGTCCCTCCGCCGCAGATGCCACTGCTTGGAAGCAGCGGCGGCTGGTTTATCTCTTGCAACCTCATATCATCCGTATCAGCACGTCATATTGAGCGCGCAAACTGAGCGCCATCCTGAGGCTTGATGCGTCGCGCTTGTCCATGGCGGCGGTAGCAGGCAGGCTGGCGCGCCTGTGATGACCCCCGCCGCCCGCTTCGCCCTGATCTTCGCCGCGCAATTCGCGGCCTTTGGCGTGATGATGCCCTTCCTGCCGCCGCTTTTGCTTTCGCGCGGGCTGACGCCAGCTGATCTGGGCACGGTTTTGGCCGCCGGTAGCGCGCTCAAATTGCTGGCGGGGCCGCTTTTGGGGCGCGTTGCGGATTGGCTGGGTGATCCTCGGTTGGTGTTGATTTGCTGCACCGGCGCGGCGGCGCTTTGCGCGGCGGGGTTTGGCCTGGCGGGCGGATTTTGGGCTTTGCTGCTTGTGAATCTGGCGCTGGCGGCGGCGCTGGCGCCGACCACTGCACTTGCTGACGCGATGGCGTTGCGTGCCGCCCGAGAGCCCCCCGGCTTTGATTACGGCCGCGCCCGTGCCGCTGGTTCCGCAAGCTATATCCTGGCTGCGGTCGCTGCCGGCGCGCTGGTGGGTGTGCTGGGCGCCGGGAGTGCCGCCTGGCTGATTGCCGCCATGCTTGGCCTTGGCGCGGCAGCGGCCTTTCTGCTGCCGCGCGCTGAGGGCTTTGGGCGCGGCGGGGCAAGTGGCTTTCGCGCCGCGCTCGCGCTGCCCTGGCTACGCCGCCTGATGCTCATTGCCGCGCTGATGCAGGGTAGCCACGCGGCCTATTACGCCTTCGGGTCCATCCATTGGCAGGCATTGGGCTTCAGCGCCGGGGTGATTGGCCTGCTTTGGGCCTGGGGTGTGGTGGCGGAGGTGGCGCTGTTCCTATGGGGGCGCGGCTTGGTGGACAGGCTTGGCGTGCGTGGCATGATTTTGCTGGCGGCCGGGGCGGGCCTGCTGCGTTGGCCAATCATGGCGGTCAGTGAAAGCCTGGCACCGCTGATTTTCGCGCAGGCGCTGCATGCGCTGACTTTCGGCGCGATGCATCTGGCGGCGATCAGGCTATTGCAGGAACGCGTGCCGGGGAGCCTCGGCGGGACTGCGCAGACGCTGCTCGGGGCCGCCGTGGGGGCGATGACGACGCTGCTGACCTTGGCGTCTGGGCCTGGCTATGCCGCGCTGGGGGCCGGGATTTTCTGGGCCATGGCCGGGCTTTGCGGGGTGGTAGCGGTTTTGGTGGTGATGGGCGGCACCCCGCGCAGATGATGTGCATCCCTGCGCTATCGCCGGGGTGAAGGCTAGAGACGGGCGCGACTTGCGATTTTTGGGAGCCAAGCGTTCATCCTTGGCTCCCGGCAACCTACTGATGAATCACTTCATTCCGGCTTCACGCCAGCCGCGCGCAGCACCGCGGCGCTGCGGGCAAATTCTTCCCGCACATAGGCGCTGAAGGCGGGAATGGTCGCATATTGCGGTTCAATTTCAATGCCGATGTCAACCAAGCGGGGCTTGATGCGCTCCATCGCCGCGTTGAAGGTGACGTTGAGCGATTCCACAATGCCGCGCGGCGTTTGCGCGGGCGCGAAGGCGCCAATCCAGGCCGCACCTGCCCAGGCGGGCAAGCCGGCTTCGGTGGCGGCGGGAATTTCCGGCAAGCTCGCCACGCGCTGAGACCCGGAAATGGCAATCGGGCGCACCGTGCCAGCGCGGATATGGGAAGTGGCGGAAGCGGTTGGGTCCACTGCCATATGCGCTTCCCCTGAAATCACCGCCGCCATGGCGGGGCCGCCGCCGCGATACTGCACCATTTGCATCTCAACGCCCGGCAGCGCGGCGCGGAAGACTTCCGATGTCAAGTGATTGGCGCTGCCAATCCCTGCGGAAGCGAAATTGATCTTCCCCGAATTGGCGCGCAGCCACACAATCAAGGATTGCATGTCGGTCGCGGGAATATTGCGGTTGATCACCAGCACCTGCGGAATGCGCCCCAAATGCGCAACGGGCGCGAAATCCGCAATCGGGTCAAATGGCATGCGCGCCACCAGGCTAGGTGCAATCACATGCGCGTTGGAATGGATCATGATGGTGTAGCCATCGGCCGCGGATTTGGCCGCCGCTTCAGAACCAATCAGGCCTGCGGCACCGCCGGCGCGGTTTTCGATCACGATATTCTGTCCGAGCATTTGCGCAGCCGCATCCGCCACCAACCGCGCCACCACATCCGTGGCGCCACCGGGTGCGAAGGGCACAATGACGCGCATCGGCCGTTCCGGGCGCCAGGACCCTTGCGCGCTGGCGGTTGAGATGGCGGGCGTGGCAAGCGCAAGCGCCAAGGCGGCGCGGCGAGTGATTTGCATGATCTGATATCCTTCCCTGTTTGAATGCTTCTCTATTGGGCCGCTTATACCGATTTTTGGCGCGGGCGCCATGGATCATCTGGCGCGACTGAGCTATCCCGTTGGTCAGGAAGGAAAGTGACCCATGAAAACCGCCGCCGAAGCCCTGATTGAATTCCTCGCTGCCCAGGGCATTGACCGTGCCTTTTGCGTGCCTGGTGAAAGCTATATCGCCTTGCTGGATGCGCTGCATGCCCATCCGCGCATGGACCTTGTGACTTGCCGCAGCGAAGGCGGCGCCGGCTTCATGGCGGTGGCCGATGGTAAAATGACGGGCAAGCCCGGCGTGGTGCTGGTCTCACGCGGGCCCGGCGCCTGCAATGCCTCCATCGCGCTGCATACGGCGGAACAGGATGCCGTGCCGATGATCCTGCTGATCGGGCAGGTGGAAAAGCGCGATTTGCGCCGTAATGCCTTCCAGGAAATTGACTATGCCCGCATGTTCAGCGGCATCGCGAAATGGGTGGGGGAAGCGACCAGCGCGGACCAGGTGCCGGAATTGATCGCGCGCGCCTATGCCATGGCGATGCAGGGCGTGCCGGGGCCGGTGGTGCTCAGCCTGCCCGAAGATGTGCTGGCCGAACCTTGCGCCATGCCCGTTCCGCCCGCCACCATCGCGGCCCCCGCGCAGCCCGCGCCCGCGGATGTGGCCCGGCTGGCCGCGATGCTGCGCGGCGCCGAACGCCCGATCATTCTGGCCGGCCATGCGATTGATACTGAAGGCGGGCGCGAAGCCCTGCTGGCTTTTGCGGAAGCCTGGCAAACCCCCGTTGCGGTTTCCTTTCGCCGGCAGGATCTTTTCCCGAATGATCACGCGCTCTACGCAGGTGATCTGGGCCTGCGAAACCCGGATGCGCAGCGCGCTGCTTTTGCCGATGCGGATTTAGTCGTGGCCCTTGGCACGCGCCTGACGGACATCACGACACAGGGCTGGACATGGCCCGCACCTGGTCAGCGCCTTGCACATATCTGTGCCGAGCCGCGCTTTCTTGGCTGGCATTTCCCCGCTGAAT
>JBIKXA010000197.1:0-6467 GCA_044356015.1 Roseomonas sp. | reverse complement strand
GCGCGGCGCTGCCGGCTGCCGCGAAAGCCATTGCTGCGCATGGGCAGGAGATTTGCGTGCGCATCAATCGGCCCTTGGAATTGGCCGTGCCGGATATTGCGGCGGCTATCATGCCGGAAGTGTCATCGCTCATGCTGCCCAAGGTGATGGGCGCGGAACACATCAAGCTTTTGTCGGAAGTGGTGGCGGCGCGCGAAGCCGCCCTTGGCATGCGGCTTGGCCATACGCGCTTCATCGGCGTGGTGGAAACGCCAGATGCACTGCCTGCCTTGCATGCGATTGCTTTGGCTGATCCGCGCATGGCAGCGCTTGGCGTTGGTTCGGAAGATCTTTCGACCGAATTGGAAGCCGTGCCGGGCGCTGATTCGCTCTACGTCTATGGCATGATGGCTGTGGCGGCGGCGCGTGCGGCGCGCATCCTGCCGCTTGGGTCCATTGGCGTATTCGCGGATTTTTCGGATCTTGATGCCTATCGCGCGTCACTCCGGCGGTCGCGTGCGCTGGGTTTTGGCTGTGCGGCCTGCATCCACCCCGCGCAAGTGGCTGTGGTGAATGAGGAATATGGGCCAGCCCCGGCAGAGGTGGAACGCGCGCGTCGGCTGATTGCGGCGTTTGATGCGGCTTTGGCGGAAGGCAAGGGCGCGGTCGCTTTTGAAGGTGCGATGATTGACCTTCCCGTGGTAGAACGCGCGAGGCGTCTATTGGGAAGGGCTCGTTGATGCTGAAATGGCCACGCCGTAGTCTGCTTATCGCGCCGGCGCTGATCGGCACTGCTGCGCAGGCGCAGGCGGCGCCCGAAGTGGATTTGCTGCTGGTGCTGGCGATGGATGCGTCTGGTTCCATTGATTCCTATGAGTTTGGCCTGCAACGCGAAGGCATCGCCGAATCCATCATTCATCCGGCGGTGCTTGCCGCCATCGCCGCCAATCCGCGCCGTGCCATCGCGATTGCCATGACGGAATGGGGCAGCCCGGGCGGTGCGGCCCTGGCGGTGGATTGGCATCGCGTGGGTGATGCGGCCTCTGCCCAGGTTTTCGCCAATGCCGTATTGGCCGCGCCACGATCACGGCAAAGCTATAATGCGATTGGGGACGCCATTGCCCATGCGGCGGCCTTGATTGCTGCGGCACCTTTCCGCGCGAATGAGCGCGTGATTGATGTGGCGGGCGATGGGCCGGATATGCGTTCCATCATCGCGGCCCCGGATGCGCGGGATGCGGCGGTGGCGCAGGGCATTACCATCAATGGCCTCGCCATTGAAATCGCGCCAGTCACGCGCGGCAATGAACCGCTGCATGTGCATTATGAACGCAACATCATGGGCGGGCCAGGCGCCTTTGTGATGGTGGCTGAAACGCGGCGCGATTTCGCCCGCGCGCTGCGCGCCAAGATGCTGCGGGAAATCGCGTAAGCCTGCTAATGCGCCAGATACCGCGCCCGCAAATGATCCATGAAATCACTCGGATCAAGCGCCTTTCCCGTGGCCGCGCGCAAAAGATCCTGAAAGCCAAGCAGCGATCCCTTGCCATGCACATGGGCACGCAGCCAGCCGAGCAAGGGCGCCATATCGCCTTCCGATAAGGCCTGATCCAGCCCCGGTTCCGCCGCGCGCGCCGCCTTCATCAATTGCGCCGCCGCCATCGCACCCAAGGTATAGGATGGGAAATAGCCAAAGGCGCCATCATGCCAATGGATATCCTGCAAACAGCCCTTGGCATCATTGGGCGGGCGGATACCCAGAAGCTTTTCCAAACCCTCATTCCACGCGTCTGGCAGATCAGCGACCTCTAGCGCGCCTTCGATCATCGCCTTTTCAAGCCTAAAGCGCAGAATGACATGTGCGGGATAGGTGATTTCATCCGCATCCACGCGAATGAAACCGCGTGAGACGCGCCGCCATAACCGCGCGAGGTTCTCAGGCGCCACCACCGCCGCATCGGAGCCGAAACGCGTGCGCAATTCACCACCCAGAAAGCGCAAAAACGCATCCGAACGGCAGGCCTGCATTTCCACAATCAGCGATTGGCTTTCATGCGCGGCCATGCCCGCAGCCTCGCCCACCGGCTGGCGCGCATAGGCCGGCGGTAGCCCGCGTTCATAAAGCGCATGCCCCGTTTCATGCAGCACGCCAAGCAAAGCCTTCGCGACATCCGCTTCATCATAAAAGGTCGTGATGCGCACATCGCTGGGCGTGCCCCCGCAAAAGGGATGGAGCGATTCATCCAGCCGCGCATGATCATATTCCAGGCCGATGCGCGCCGAGAGCGCCTGGCACAGCGCCTTCTGCGCCGCGATGGGAAACGCGCCATTCAGCGGCAATGCTGCACCGCGCTTCGCCTGAATTTCCTCAGCGCGCGGCAGGGCTTCAGCCAAAAACGCCTCATAGGCGGTGAAGACGGGTTCCACATCGGCCGCGGTGACGCCGCGCTGATAGCCATCCATCAAAGCATCATAAGGCGCCATGCCAAGCGCCACAGAAAGTGCCGCGGCGGTTTCGCGTTGCAGCGCCACAACCTCGGTCAAGGCCCCGCGCACCATGGCGAAATCGGCGCGTGCTTTCGCTTCCCGCCAGATTTTCTCGCAGGCCGAATTGGCGCGGGTGGTCGCCTCCACCAGCGCGGTGGGCAGCGCCGTGGCGCAGGCATGGGCGCGGCGCATCAGGGCAAGGTTCGCACCATCCCATTCGCCTGCCGCTTCAGCCTTGGCCAAATCCTCAGCCACTACCGGCGCGGTCAGCATTTCATGGGCAAGGCCCGCGAGTGTCGCCAATTGCTCGCCCCGCGCGGGACCGCCGCCCGCCGGCATCATCGCACTCGCATCCCAATGCAGCATGGCGGCGGCCTCATTCAGCGCGGCGATGCGCGCGAAGCGGGATTTCAGGCTGGCATAGGCAGTATTGCTCATTCAGGTCTTTTTCCGGTTGCGCCAGGCAAAGGCGGCGAAGACGCCAATCAGGGATAGCGCCAAGCCATACCAGGTGATGGCATAGCCAAGGTGGTTGTTGCGCGGGCGCGGCAGGGTCTGCGCGGGTTCTGGCAGGCTGCCTGGCTGGCCCAGCAGCACAAGGCCATAGGGCGCCATCCCAGCCACGCCCAAAGCCGCGCCAATCGCCACGGGGTCATGGTGATAGAACCGCCGCCCGGCCACATCATCCTGCGCGGCGAAGCGCCCCGCAGCTTCGCCAAACCGCACATAGCCCATGATGCGCTGGGGGCCTTCGGGCCGGGGCAGGCCGGCCAGCCCATCAAGCGGCACCCAACCCCGATCCACCAGCAAGGGCGGGCCAGAATCGCGCAGGAAAGGCACCACCAGCCGCGCGCCCATCCGATTGGCGCGGATTTCAACGCCGAGCAGCGCCTCCCGCGCATGATCAAAGCGCCCGAGCGCTTCCAGCTTGGCATAGGGCGCGGGCGGGTCACTGAAGGGGGCGGGCGGCGCGGCCTCAGCGGCTGCGATGCGCGCCAGCAGATCGGTCTTCCAGACCAGGCGCTGCGCCTGCCAGGTGCCAAGCCCAAGCAGGATGATCAGAACAGGCAGCCCCGCCAAGGCGGGCCAGAGTAGGCGACGGGAAAACATCGCAGCGTCAATTCGTGCCGCGATAGCGCCATTGCAAGCCAATCAGCATGGCTTTGGCTAAGCGCATCACCAGCAAGGAAAGCAATAGCACCACCGCCGGCCAGATCAGGGCATGCACCCATAAATCGGGCTCGTAACGCGCATCCACCCAAAGCGCGAGGATTATGGCGATGGCGCCGACCAGAAATATCCCCGCCATGGCCGGGCCATCCCCCGCATCATGCGCACGCAGATCAAGCCCGCAAACGCTGCATGCCGGGTGAATATCCAGAAGCCCGGAAAAGAGATGGCCGCGCCCGCATTGCGGGCAGCGGCCAAGCAGGGCTGATTTCAGCACACCGGAAATGCCCGGTGCCGATCAGTGATGCGCGATTTCGCCGACACCCCACCAATAGATGCACACAAACAGGAACAGCCACACCACGTCAACGAAGTGCCAATACCAGGCCGCCGCTTCAAAGCCGAAATGCTTTTGCGGCGTGAAATGCCCCTTCATGGCGCGGATCAGGCAGACCAGCAGGAAGGTTGTGCCAACAACCACATGAAAGCCGTGGAAGCCGGTCGCCAGGAAGAAGGTCGAAGAATAGATCCCACCATTATAGAACTTGAATGGCGCTAGGCTGTATTCATAAGCCTGCAAGGCGGTGAAGATCACGCCGAGCAAAACCGTCAGTGTAAGCCCCCTGATCAGCCCCTTCTGGTCATTATTCAGCAGCGCGTGATGTGCCCAGGTCACGGTGCAGCCAGACAGCAGCAGAATCATGGTATTCAGGAAGGGCAGATCGAAGGGATCAAAGGTGAGCGTGCCCTTGGGCGGCCACATCGCGACCTCGGCGCCCGAAACATGTTCAGGGAACAGCGCGAAATGGAAATAGGCCCAGAAGAAGGCGACGAAAAACATGACTTCGGATGCGATGAACAGCGTCATCCCATAGCGCAGCCCGATGCGCACAATTGGCGTATGCAGGCCGGGCGTGCGGCTTTCCTTCACCACATCGCGCCACCACAGGAACATGATGGCCAAAACGCCGGCAAGGCCAAGGAACATCACAATCTTGTTGCCGTAATGCGCCCATAGAATGATGCCGAGCACCATTGCGCCCGCGGCGAAGGACATCACCAGCGGCCAAGGTGAAGGGTCCACCAGATGATAAGGGTGCTTATGCAGCGGGGGAGCTTCACCTTCCGCCGTGGTTGCCTGCGCGTGCGATGTGCTTGCCATTGTCAGTCCTGGTGCCTTCCTCGGTCAGGGGTCTATGCCCGAACCGGACGCTCGCATCAATCCTGAAACCGCCCCTGAAATCAAGCCCATCAGGCATGAAAACCGGGCCTGGCCGTCAATCAATTCTGCCTTGTGCCGGCCCGCCCGACATGCGGCCCGGCATTGGCCAGCGCGCCGGCCTTTTTCGCATCTTCAATCGTGCGGAAGAAGCTGTAGGAAAGCGTGATGGTGGTGATGTCGCGCGTGCTGGGGTCTTCGGCGATGCGCGGGTCCACCCAGAAGGTGACGGGCATATCCACCCGCTCATTCGGAGTGAGGGTTTGTTCGTCAAAACAGAAGCAGGCGATCTTATGGAAATAGCGCCCGACCTTCTCGGGTGTCACGTTGTAAGTAGAAACCCCGGTGACGGGCACGTCAGAGCGATTAGTGGCGGAATAAAAGGCAAGCCCTTCTTCGCCCAGTCGCAGCGTCACGCTGGTCTGTTCGGGCATGAAGCGCCAGGGCAGATTGGGGTGGGTGGTGGCGTTGAAGCGAATGGTGATCTGCCGATCCCCCGCCGCCCCGGGCGCTGCTGCGCTGCGCTGCGTGGTGCCGCCAAAGCCGGTCACGCGACAGAACAGGTCGTAAAGCGGCACGGCGGCGAAGGAAAGACCGACCATGAAGGTGACCAAGCCCGCTGCCGCAAGCCCGGTGCGCTTGTTCCGCCGTGCGAGCGCTGCCTTGCGCTGTTCCTGTTCCATGCCATTCATGTGGGAAGCGCCGCGCCGCTGCTCAAGCCCGGAGCAGCCGCGCAATGCCGATGAAATAGAACAGCACCGAAAGCCCCACCAGCACCAGCAGCAGGGCGATATTGCGCCCGCGCCGACGCTTTTCGAATATCGCGCGTTCTTCCGGGGTCATGGTGACAGGATCAGCTTTTCAGCGGCCAGCACAGCGAAAAGCGCGAAAAGATAAGTGAGCGAAAAGCGGAAGCATTTCTTCGCGGCCTTGTCGCCCGCCAGGCTGCGGCCTTCCGAATCCTGCGCTTCACGCAACACCAGCACGGCATGGCGAATGAAATTCAGACCAAGCAGGGCAGCAACCACGCCATAGGCCGGCCCGGAAAAACCAATCAGCCAGGGCGCCATGCCAAGCGGCGCCAGCGCCAGCGTGTAATACAGGATTTGCTTGCGGGTTTCACGCGCGCCCGCGGTCACGGGCAGCATGGGCACGCCGGCCTTGGCGTAATCCTCATGCGCCCAAAGCGACAGGGCCCAGAAATGCGGCGGCGTCCAGATGAAGATAATGGCGAACAGGATAATCGGCACCAGCGTGATGTCGCCCGTCACCGCCGCCCAGCCGATCAGCGGTGGAAAGGCGCCCGCCGCACCGCCAATGACAATGTTCTGCGGCGTGCGGCGCTTCAGCCACATGGTGTAGACCACCACATAAAACAGGATGGAAAAGGCAAGGACGCCAGCCGCCAGATAATTGGTGGCGAAGGCCATCACCATCACGGAACCGACACCAAGCAGAATACCAAAGGCAAGCGCGGCATCCGGCGCGATGCGCCCGGCGGGGATGGGCCGGCGCGCCGTGCGGCGCATCACCGCATCAATGTCGCGATCGTACCACATATTGATGGCGCCTGAGGCGCCGGCAGCGACCGCGATGCAAAGAATGGCAATCA
>JBIKXA010000043.1:0-21196 GCA_044356015.1 Roseomonas sp. | reverse complement strand
CTGCGGATGCGCAATCCCGGTAGCCATGTCTTGCGCATGATTTTCGGCATGATGGGCATGGTTGGGTCCTTTTATGGCTATGTGCATCTGCCGCTGGTGACGGTGACGGCGCTTGGCTTCACCATGCCGCTATTCCTGACCCTGCTTGCCATTCCGGTTTTAGGTGAGAAGGTGGGCTGGCGCCGCTGGCTTGCGGTGCTGGTTGGCTTTTGCGGCGTGCTGCTGATGGTGCGGCCCGAACAGGGCACGACAGATACGCAATGGCTCGCACTCGGCCTTTGTCTTGTGGGCGCCTTGGCCTGGGCTTTGGCGATGATCACCATTCGCAAAATGGGTCAAGCTGGCGAAAGCGGCGTTGCCATTGTGTTTTGGTTCGCGTTTTTCTCGTCGGTGCTGGCCGGGATTGCGATGATTCCGGTTTGGGTCTGGCCAAGCCCGACGCAATGGGCGTTGCTGGCTGGCATCGGCCTGGTTTCCGCGATTGCGCAAATCATGATGACGGATGCCTACCGCAAGGGAGAGGCTTCGCTGCTGGCGCCCTTCGAATATTCAGCGATCATCTGGACCACGGCGCTTGGCGCGCTGATCTGGGCGGAAATGCCGGATGCCTGGGATTTCCTGGGCATCCTGATCCTGGTCGGCGCGGGGCTTTATATCTGGCACCGCGAAATGAAGCTGGGCGTAAAGCGCTAGATCATATCCCCCAATGCGCGCGCAGGCTGGCGGCGGCATGTTGCAGTACCAGATCGGATTTCGGGATGAAGCGCCCCATGGTCAGGCAGGCATGGATCTGATCCGCAACATGCAGATGCGTGACATTCACCCCTTCCTCATCCAGGCGCTTGGCATAGGCAATACCCTCATCCACCAGCGGATCAATACCGGCAGTCATCAGGAAGGCAGGAGGCAGGCCCTTAAGCGAGGGCGCGCGCAAGGGAGAAGCACGCCAATCAATACCCTTTTCATGCGGGCCGAGATAATGCGCGATGAACCACTTCATGACATCGCGCGTCAGCACCAGACCTTCGGTGAAGCGATCATAGGATGGTGGATTGCCGGCCATATCAGTGACCGGATAGAACAAAACCTGAAAATCCGGCATCGGCACTTCGCCATGTAGGGCCATCAGCGCCAATACAGCGGCAAGATTCCCGCCGGCACTGTCACCGCCCACCGCGATGCGCGTGCGATCTATGCCAAGGCGTTTGGCCTGACGGCAGATATAGCGATAGGCAGCAGCGGAATCCTCAACCGCCGCCGGGTAGCGGTGTTCGGGCGCCAGACGATAGTCAATTGCAATCACACAAGCCTGCGACAGATTGGCAATCCGTCGGCAGACCTGATCATGGCTATCAAGATCACCAATCACCCAGCCGCCGCCATGCATATAGACCAGGCAGGGCAAGGCGGCGTCGGGGTCTGTGCCGATGCCGCGATAGCGCCGTAAGCGTATTTTGCCGGCTGGCCCAGGGCATTTGAGGTCTTCGACCAGCGCGACCTCAGGCGGGTCTGGCTGCATCACGCGGCGGGACGCGGCGGAAACCTCGCGCGCTTCCGATGGTGTCAGCGTATCAAAGGCCGGGCGCTTGGCTTCCTTAATCAGGTTGAGAACGTGCTGTGCGCCTGCATCAAGTGTCATTGAGACTTCCCCTTATTCCGCCGCCGCGGCGGGCCGTTCCGCGCCATCGAAATGAAAGCCGCGATAGCTATCTGCGGCGATTTCATCGCAAAGAACGCGATAATTTCCAACACCACCCACATAGGGCATGAAAAGCCTTGGCTTGCCCGGCACATTGGCGCCCATATACCAGGAAGCCGCGCGCGGATAGAGCGTGCGATGCGCCACCGTATTGACCTCTTCTACCCAGTGATCTTCCGCGTCGCGATCAGCTTCAATGGTGGCATGGCCTTTGGCCTGCATTCCCGCAAGGCAATCCATGATCCAATCCACATGCTGTTCAATGGAAACGATCATATTGCTGAGAACAGATGGGCTGCCCGGCCCCGTGATCATGAACATATTCGGAAAACCTGCCGTCATGATGCCAAGCAGCGTGCGTGGGCCTGCTTCCCATTTGGCATTGAGGCTTTCTCCGGCGCGACCCTTGATGTCCACGCCAAGCAGCGCGCCGGTCATGGCGTCAAAGCCGGTGGCGAAAACAATATCGTCGAAATCATGCAGCACACCGCCCGCTTCAATGCCGGTTGCAGTGATGCGCGCGATCGGCGCTTCATGCAGATCAATCAGCGTGACATTGGGGCGATTATAGGTCTCGTAATAATGCGTATCCACGCAAATGCGCTTGGTGCCGATTGGGTGATTGCGAGGGCAAAGTTTCTCTGCTGTGACAGGGTCCTTGACGGTTTCGCGAATCTTCCCGCGCACGAAATCCGCCGCCGTGTCATTGGCAGCCTGATCGAGCAGCAGGTCGCGAAAGGACCCCATGAAGGCCGTGCCGCCGGCAGCCCAGCGCTTCTCATATTCCGCCTGCCGTTCTTCGGCGCTGACTGACATGGCGGGCGTTTCACTGAGCCCATAGAGAATCCCGGTACGCATCATGCGCGCCTTCGCCCGGAGATTGGCGTAATCGCCCTTCCAGCTTTGCTCATAGTCATCATCCATCGGGCGATTGCGTGATGGGATGCTGAAATTGGGCGTGCGTTGAAAAACCGTGAGCTGAGCCGCTTCTTCCGCGATGACGGGGATGGATTGAATGGCGGAAGACCCGGTGCCGATCACCGCAACCCTACGGCCCGTGAAATCCACCTTATGATGCGGCCAATAGCCAGTATGGAATTGCCTGCCCTTGAAATCACCAATGCCCGGAATGTCTGGCAGCCGCGCCGCAGAAAGACAGCCGGTTGCCATGAAGAAATGGCGCGCGGTGAGCCTCTCTCCGCGATTGGTGGCAATATGCCAAAGCCCTGCCGCATCATCCCAGGCAGCACCGGTCACACGGGTTTCAAAGCGGATATCGCGACGGAGATCGAAGCGTTCCGCGATATGGCGCGCATAGGCCAAGATTTCCGGCTGCGCGGCAAAGCGTTCAGACCAGCGCCATTCCTGCTGCAATTCCTCAGAGAAGGAGAAGGAATACTGCATGCTCTCAACATCGCAGCGCGCCCCAGGATAGCGGTTCCAATACCAGGTGCCGCCCACATCATCCGCCGCTTCAAGGCAGATCGCGTCAATGCCAAGCCCGCGCAGCCGGTGCAGCAGGTAAAGCCCGGCAAAGCCCGCGCCAACAATGACAGCGCCATGATGTTCTTGTGCCATGTTCATCCTCCAAGGCTTGCCTTTGCAGAGCCATCGGAAAGCCCTCCGCTGGGACTGTCAATGCCCAATTCTCACGCTATGCTACCCGAAATGGGTGAAGGGGAAAGTCCATGGATAAAGGTTTTCAGCTTGGCGAGCTTACGATTCAACGGGTCGTGGAGGAAGAAAGACCTATCTTTGACCCGCTGACCTTTTTCCCGAACCTGACGCCGGAATTGCTGGCGGAAAACCGTGACTGGTTGCAACCCAAGGCGCTGGACCCTGAGACGGGCAAGTTGATGCTCTGCATCCAATCCTGGGTGGTGCGCACACCGCATCATAACATCCTGATTGATACCTGTGTCGGCAATGACAAGAACCGCCCGTCGCATCCCTTTTGGCATCAGATGAAGAGCGATGCCTATATGCGTAACCTGGCTGCGCTTGGCCTTGGCGTTGGCGATATTGATTTCGTCATGTGTACGCATTTGCACGTTGATCATGTCGGCTGGAATACAAGGTTGGAAAATGGCCGATGGGTGCCGAGTTTCCCCAAGGCGCGCTATCTTTTTGCCAGGGAAGAGTATGCCCATTGGGAAAGGGAACACGCCAAGGCGCCATCGCCGGTTTTTGCCGATAGCGTGCTGCCGGTGGTTGAAGCGGGCCGTGTGGATTTTGTAACCAATGATTACCAGATGAATGATCTGGTGAAACTGGAATCAACGCCCGGCCACACACCGGATCATGTCGCGGTGCGGCTTGGCAAAAAGGGCGCGGACGCGCTGGCGACAGGGGATTTGATCCATTCGCCCTTACAGGCGCGCTATCCGGAAATTTCCATGCGCGCTGATGTTGATCCATTGCAGGCAGCCGCCACGCGGCGGCGCGTGTTGGAATGTGCCTGTGATAGCGCCACCATTTTATGCTTTGGGCATTTCCCGTCGCCATCACGCGGGCGCATCAAGCGCTGGGGTGATGGTTTCCGCGCAGAGGCGGTGGGTGGATAAGGGATCATCTTGCCCTTTGCGCAGCATGGCTGCGTCCGGTCAGGATCGGAATCGATAGGCTTGAAGTTGGTCGCAGCACTACCAGAGCACTGATTTCATGGGACGAGTTAGAAGGAAGATCAATTAAGATGGAACATGTAACCGTTACCGATGAAGGCCCGATCCGCATCGTTACGCTGAACAATCCCGCCAAGGGCAACGCCATCAGCAAACCAATGGGGGAGGCTGTGCAGGCCGCCATGCGCGAATTTGAGGCGCGGGATGATTTGCGTTCAGCCATCATCACCGCCGCCGGCACGCGCGCCTTCACCTTTGGCGCCGATGTCTCCGATCCGCCTGAGTTATGGCGTACCATTCCAAGCGTTGGCTATCGGCCACTCAAGCCCGTGATTTGCGCGGTTGAAGGCTGGTGCGTGGGTGGTGGCATTGTGCTGGCGATGATGGCTGATCTGCTGGTTTGCGGCAAAAGCGCGAAATTCTATTATCCGGAAGCAAAGCTTGGCCTGACGGGCGGCATGATCGCGGGCCTGGTCAGCCGCATTCCGCACAAGATTGCCATGGAAATCATGCTGCTCTGCCGCACTGTGGATGCGGATCGCGCGGCTTCGATTGGGCTGGTGAATGAGGTTGTGGAAGATGGCAAGGCGCTTGAGGTCGCCAAAGCCTGGGCGCTGGAACTCACCGGCATGGCGCCCATGGTTGTCGCCGAATTGAAGCGCATGGTGACCGAGGAAATCCTGCCGCGCGGCCCTTCAGAGCAAATGGCGATTCACGGCCAGCGCATGGGCGCCATTCGCGCCTCTGAGGATTTTGCCGAAGGCAAAGCGGCCTTTCGGGAAAAGCGCCCGCCACGTTTTCGCGGGCGCTAATCTGCGCGACGCTATTAGGGAAACATGGCAACGGCACGGATCGGGCTTGCCGTGCCGCCCCTGATTTTTAGCGGAAAGCCGATGAAGGTGAAGCGCCCGCGGCCAATCAGCTTATCCAGATTGGCGAGGCATTCCATATGCGTAATGCCGCGCTCGGCGCAGGCCATATGCGCTTGGAAATTTGGTTCACCTTCCGGGGCGGGGCTGATGGCTTCAACGCCGAACATGCCGATACCACGATCCGCGAGCCAATGGACGGATTCCAGCGCAAGCCCAGGGAAATCATGCAAATAGCCAGGCTTGCCGAGCAGCCTTTCATTTGTTGCCATCCAGATCAGCACCGTATCACCCTTGCGGATTTCCTGCCCTGATTTGGCCAGCGCGGCTTCCATTTCCGCAACCGTTATCGCGTGCTTAAGCGGTACATGGGACAGATCAAGGCAAATGGCGCTAGTGTAGAATTTTGCGAGAGGCATTTGCTCGACGGAAAGGGCATCGGGCCGCGGATCAAAATGCACCGGCGCATCCACATGCGTGCCGGCATGATCCGACATGGAGAAATAAAGTGCCTTGCTGGAAAAGACCGTATTGCCGGCGACCTTCTTTTCACTGTGATCGCCCCAGACGGTCATCACCACAGGCGGATGGCTTGGATGTGTCTGCGTGCGGTGAAAGATTTCTCGGCTGAGATCAACAAATTCCATGGCGCAGTTCCTTTTGCAAACGCGTTTCAGACATTGACGCCGCGAATGGCGTTGATGATGGCGTCCGTCACTTGATCGGTGGTGGCCTTGCCGCCCAGATCGGGTGTCAGCACATCGCCGCGGCTGGTTACCAATTCCACCGCACGCATAAGTTCCCCGGCGGCGGTCGCCTCACCCAGATGCTCCAGCATCATTGAAGCGGTCCAGAAGGCGCCGAGCGGATTGGCAATCCCCTTGCCGGTGATATCGAAGGCCGAACCATGGATGGGTTCAAACATGGAAGGGCGTTTGCGCGACGGATCAATATTGCCGGTCGCGCCAATTCCAAGTGATCCCGCCAAGGCTGCCGCAAGGTCAGACAGGATATCCGCATGCAGATTGGTGGCGACCACCGTGTCAACGCTGCCGGGCTTCATCACCATGCGTGCGGTCATGGCATCCACCAGCATTTTCTCGACCGTCAGGGCCGGGTATTGCGCGGTGACTTCGGCGCAAACCTCATCCCACATCACCATACCATGGCGCTGCGCATTGGATTTTGTCACGACTGTCAAATGCTTGCGCGGGCGGGCCATGGCAACTTCGCAGGCATGGCGACAAATGCGCGCAACACCTTCGCGGGTGAATACAGCGACATCCATGGCGACTTCAATCGGCAGGCCGCGATGCGCGCGCCCGCCAACGCCGGCATATTCGCCCTCACTATTTTCGCGCACAATCACCCAATCAATCTGTTCTCCAAGGTCAGGGCGTAGCGGGCCATTGATGCCGGGCAGAAGCCGCGTCGGGCGCACATTGGCGTATTGGTCAAAGCCCTGGCAGATCGCAAGTCGCAGCTCCCACAACGTCACATGGTCAGGAATATCGGGCGCGCCGACGGCGCCGAAGAAAATCGCATCAAAACCCTGCAATTGCTGCAAGCCATCTTGCGGCATCATTCGCCCGGTGCGGCGATAGTAATCACTGCCCCAATCGAAATCCTGGAAATCCAGCCTGAAGCTGCCATTCTTTTCAGCCAGAGCCTGCAAAACACGGCAGCCGGCCTTGATGACATCCGGTCCGATTCCATCGCCTCCCATGGCGGCAATGCGATAATTCTTCATGATTACTGGTTTCCTTTCACGGGCGCCGCAGGCGCAAATCCAAACCGCGCGCAATCCAGGCGGCTTCAATCACATCAAGATCGGTCTCGCCCGAAGGATTGGCCTTGCTGGGGCGGGAGGCAAGGCCAGGTTCGGCCTGGATGCGCCATAGGCCAAGCAGGCGGCGCAATTCGGCAAGCGGCGCTGTGTGATCATCCACGCGGAGATTGATATCCGGAAAATCCTCAGTCGTGGTCAGCACCAACGCTGCGGATTGTCGCCCGCGCTTGTCCCCGCCCATGGCTTCTCCGGCATCAAGCGCGGTGATCAGGCGTTCCGGTAGCGCAAGGCTGGCATTGGCGTGGAAACTGTCAAAGCTTGCCTGCACCACGGCGCTGCCCGAGAGCATATTGCCAGCGACGCTGAAGCCGCGCCCGCTGAGATGCCCGCACCATTCAACGCAATTCTCGCCGGTCCAGGCAGCATTGCGGCCATGGCAATCCACCGCATGAATCTGCCGCAAGCCCTTGCCCTCATCACCTACCAGCGCGGCTTCAATCGCCTTAGCTGGTGTCAGGCCGCGTTCCAGGCCTTGCAGCACGGCAGGGCCAAGATAGCGATTGCTCATGGATTGCGTGCTGACGGCACCAACGCCCGACTTCAGAAAAGGGCAGGTGGCGCCAACCGCGATATTGCATGTGGTGACCGCCACCGCGAAAGCACCTGTGGCGGGATCATGCGCTACAATAGACCAGGTCATGCGGCGGGCCTTTCAATGATACCAGGTCAAAAGCTTAATCGTGACGCGGCGCTTGCAGAAAGCCCTTTCTGTGCCAAAATAGGATAAACCGGGAGGTTTCTTGCCATGTCTATTTCGATTTCTCGTCGTGCCCTGGCCGGGCTTGGCCTTGCATCATTGCTGCCCAAGGCGGTTTCCGCGCAAGCCACCTGGCCGGATCGCCAGGTGCGGTTGATTGTGCCCTTCGGCGCGGGCGGTGCAGTGGATACACTGTCGCGTCTCGTTGCCAATGGTTTTGCAGCGCAGGCCAATGGTCAGGCGCTGGTGGTCGAAAACCGCTCAGGCGCTGGCGGCGCCATTGCGGGCGCTTTCGTGGCGCAAAGCCGACCCGATGGCTATACGCTGATGATGGCCGATCTTGGTGCCAATTGCATCGGCAAGGAATTGCAGCCTGCCTTGACCTATGACCCGATGCGCGCCTTCACGCCAATTTCGCATCTGGTGAATCTGCCGATTGCGGTGATCGTGCCTGCCAATCTGCCTGTCCAATCCTTGGAAGATTTGCTCGCCCGCGCACGTGCGCGGGCCGATGGCATTCAATATGCCTCACCAGGTGTTGGCCATGTCAGCCATTTGGCGGTTGAGCTTCTGGGGCGCCGTGCGGGCGTGAAACTGACCGCCGTGCATTACCGAAGCGGTGCGGATGTGATGCGAAGCCTGATCCAGGGCGAAACCGAATTCTCCTTTCCTTCTGTTTCCACCGCACTTCCCTTCATTCGCGAAGGGCGTGTGCGCGCGCTTGCCATCGGCACGCCCGCCCCGGTTGCCGCCCTGCCGGGCGTGCCTGCCGTTGCGGCAAGCTTCCCAGGCTTTGAGGCGATGACATGGCATGGCATTGTCGGTCCCGCCGGCATGCCGGATGATGTTGTGGCGGCGGCCAGTCGCGTGTTCCGCGCCATCATCACCTCAGCCGAGGTGAAGGAAACCGTGCAGCGCGTGCAGGCGGCTGACGTAATCGCCTCCAGCCCCGCAGAATTCGCTGCACTGATCACGCGCGATCATGCGAAATGGACGCCAGTGATCCGTGAGGGCAATATCCGCGCCGAGTAAGCCTTACTGCATGAAGGCTGATCAGCAACCAAGCTGGTCAGCCAAATCCTCGAAGCTGGTGGCGATAGCGCCCCAATCCTGTTCCGCTTTCAAATCCGTTGCCTGATCCGCGCCGTGTTCATTGGGGCGGAGCACGAAAGCGGTCGCCAGGCCGCATTTGCGCGCTGCAGCCAAATCGCCATTATGCGCGGCGACAAGCGCCACTTGCGCGGGCTTCAGGCCCAGAATCTCGCAAGTTCGCAAATAGGCTTCGGGCTGCGGCTTATAGGCTTGCGCGGCCTCGGCCCCCAGAATCGCATCCCACGGCATACCGGCGCGCTTGGCCATATTTGCCAGCAGCAGGATATTGCCGTTGGACAATGGTGCAATGAAATGCTTGGCCTTCAGGCGGATCAAGCCGGGGATTGTATCCGGCCAGGGATTGAGGCGATGCCAGGCGCGGTTCAGCCAATCAAGCTCCTGCTCGCTGATTCCGCTTGAGGAAACACCGAAATCCTTGAGCACACCATCCAGGTTTTCGCGATGCAAAACATCAAGCCGCGTGAAGGGGCGCCGCCCGGTCCGCACTTCCTCCATGGCGGGTTGGTAGCGCTTGCGCCAGGCATCGGCGAAGCGATGCGGGTCAATCTCGCTGCGCCCATGCCGTGCCAGAAAGCTGCGTGCATCGCGCGCAATGCCATTCCGCCAATCCACCACCGTGCCGAAAACATCGAAGACCAGCGCCTTTACTTCTGGTAGCGCGCTCATGCTGCATTATCCTTTTCCGGCACAGCCCATTTCTTTTCAAAATCCCAGACTTCCGGGAAGCCCATGAGTTCGGTCATCTTCTTGAAGCCATAGGACTCACCAAGCGCAATACTATCGCCAGCGCTCTTCAAATGCGCATAGGCGCGTTCCAAGGCGGCAGCAGCGGCAAGAAAGCCAATGGCCGGGTAGATTGCCATGGCATAGCCAATTTCCTGCAATCGCGCGGCGGGCAGGATGGGTGTGCGCCCGCCTTCGACCATATTCGCGAGCAAGGGTTTCGATATCGCCTTGCCGATGGCGCGCATTTCATCTTCGCTTTCCGGGCTTTCGATGAAGACGATATCAGCGCCCGCATCGCCATACATGCGCCCGCGCCGGATGGCTTCTTCAAGGCCGAGTGTCGTGCGGGAATCCGTGCGCGCCACTATCAGGAAATTCGGATCACGCCGCGCTTCGGCGGCGACCTTGATCTTCAGCACCATTTCCTCGGCCGGGATTACACGTCGGCCAGGTGTATGGCCGCATTTCTTCGGCATTTCCTGATCTTCAAGCTGAATCCCGGTCATGCCGGCGGCTTCATAGCCCATGGTGGTGTGGCGGACATTCAGAAGGCCGCCATAGCCTGTATCGGCATCCGCAACCAAAGGCGTTTTGCAGCCGCGCGCCATGGTGCCCATGCGCGCGACCATATCCGCATAGGTGGCAATGCCGGCATCCGCCACACCAAGCGCGGAGGCAACGGCGCCAAAGCCCGTGCCATAGATGCAATCAAAGCCCATGCCATCGGCAATTTTGGCCGAGATCATGTCAAAAACACCGGGGGCGAGGATGAAGCGTTTGGCGTCAAGCGCCTGGCGCAAGGATGGATTGGCCATGGAATTTCCTTTGTTGGTTATTGCGGGCGGATATGGCCGGCAGCACTCGCCGCGGCCCAGATGCGATCATCACGCTGCATCGCTTCCAGCAGCGCGGCGGGTGGACGCATATCGGCTTCAACGCCAAGGGTGGTCAGCCTTTGCTTGAAAGTCTCATCAGCGAAAACCGCGCTGATTGTGCGGTAGATGCGATCCACCAATGCGGGTGGCATGCGCGGCGGCCCCAGCATGGCGACCCAGCCGGAAAGATCAAAATCGCGCACGCCTTGTTCGGTGGGCGTTGGTGCATCCGGGAAGAAGGGGGAACGCGTGCCGGTTGAAACGGCAAGCACACGTACGCGCCCAGTTTGCATATGCGGCATGGCACTCACGGTACTGGTCCAGCCACTCGGCAAATGACCGGCGACAATATCATTCATCAATGGCCCACCGCTACGATAGGCGATATCGGGCATTTCCACCCCCGCACGCCGCGCCATTTCCTGGCCGATGAAGGAAGAAAGCGCCTCGGTTGAACCGGTGCCCACCTTGCCCGGATTGGCCTTGGCATAGGCAAGCATGGAACGAAGCGAGTCAAAAGGCTGATTGGCGCCCGCCACCAGCACCATGGTATTGCGCGTCAGCATCGCAATCGGCGTGAAATCGCGGATGGCATCATAAGGCATGCTGGGCAGATGGTATTTGTTCATCACATGGGTTGAAACCACGACCAGCAGCGTATGCCCATCCGGTTCCGCGCGCGCGACTACTTCAGAACCGATCACACCCGCCGCACCTGCGCGGTTTTCCACGATGAAGGGCTGGGGTAGGGTGTTGCGCAACGCCTCCCCAATCGCGCGCACCAGGATATCCGTGCCACCACTTGCAGCGTAAGGCACCACCACGCGCACTGGTTTCGTCGGCCAAGTCACATCCTGCGCTTGCGCCGCCAGCGGTAGCGCGCCTGCCGTCATGGCGCCGAAAAGCGCGCGTCTTGCGATGTTCATCTTGTGCATCCCCTCAATCCACTCGGGCGCCTGTTGCACGCACAATTGGCACCCATTTTTCAAGTTCTGCCGCGATGAAGGCGCGCGTTGCTTCCGGCGTCATGCCATCCGGGATGGTATTGCCAAGCTGGATCAACCGATTGCGCACATCCGGCTTGCGCAAAGCAATGGCGATCTGCTCATACAAGAATTGCCGGATTGGCAAAGGTGTTCCCAGTGTCGCGGACCATGGCGTCCAGGTGGTGGCCTGAAAGGCGGGCAAGCCTGCTTCGGCTGCTGTTGGCACATCGGGCGCCATGGGTGAGCGCTCAGGCGTGCCAATCACAATGCCATTCACCGTGCCGTTCTTGATATGCTCAGCCAGAAAGGAAATCGTATCCGATTGAAAGCTGATACGCCCAGCCATCAAATCCTGAAAGGCCGCTGCCGATCCGCGATAGGGCACATGGGTCGCGGGTACGCCGAGCAGATGCAGCAGCAGCGCGGAAGAAATATGTCCGGTCGAGCCATTGCCGGAAGAACCGTAAAGCACCTGACCACCACCAGCCGCGACTGCTGCGCGAAACTCCGCGAGCGTGCGCACATTCATGGAAGGATGCGTCGCCAGAACAATTGGCGAATGGCTGGAAATCGTGATGTGATCCACACCGGTCAGCGGGTGTATGCGCAACCTATCGCCATAGAGCCCGACATTAAGGGTATGGGAACCAAGCGCGCCGACCAAAAGCGTATAACCATCGGGCGGTGTTTGCGCGATGGTTTCAAAGGCGACAGTGCCTCCGCCGGAAGGCCGGTTTTCCACCACGAATTGCTGACCCAATTGCTGGGACAGCGCGGTTGAAATCAAACGCGCATTGATATCGGCATTGCCGCCTGCGGCAAATGCTACAATCACACGCACGGATTTATTGGGGTAATCCGCGCCCGGCGCCTTGGGCTGCGCCCAGGCGGGCAATGCCAGCAGCACAGCCAGAGCCGCGCTCCACAAAGTCCTTTTCATCCTTGCCTCCCCTTTACTTCAACCAATCGAATGTTCCAGCACGCCAACGCGTTCCACTTCCAACCGCAACCTGTCGCCCGGCTTCAGATAGCGCGGCGGATCGCGGAAATGCCCAACGCCGGAAGGTGTGCCGGTCGCAATCACATCGCCAGGTTCGAGTGTCATATAGCGCGAGAGAAAGGCAATCAGCGCCGAGACGGAAAAGATCAGATCGCGCGTATTGCCATGCTGCACCTCTTCACCATTCAGCCAGCATTTTACGTCCAGCATCCAGGGCTCGCCGACTTCTTCTGGCGTCACGATCCAGGGGCCCATGGGGCAGAACCCATCCATGCCCTTGGCGAAGGATGTCATGGCAAGCGGCACGTCAAACTGAAATTCGCGTGCGCTGACATCATTCAGTACCGTATAGCCCGCCACGTAATCCAAGGCGACGCCTTCCGGCACGTCCCGCGCGGGTTTGCCGATCACCACACCAAGTTCCACTTCCCAATCGGGTTTTTTTACATCATGCGGAATTTTCACGGCCGCGCCGGGGCCAACGACTGAGCTTGTCGGCTTCATGAAAATGCGCGGCATTTCCAGCTTGGGGCCGCCCACTTCCTTGGCATGATCGCCGTAATTGCGGCCAACACCCAAAATCTTGCCGGGCTTGAGCGGTGCGAGCAGTTTCGCACCCGCCAGCGCTTGCCGCAGCCCTGCATTTTCCGCCCGCGCGGCAAAGGCAAGCGCGCGGCCTGCAGCGGTCATCGCCGCTTCATCGCCGAGCAGCGCCACCATATCGGCGGGGATCACGTCGCTGCTGCGATCAGCCTCACCGGCGGCGCGCATTGCAGCGGATAGGGCAGGGCGCAGCGCGATCAGGCTTTCACCCACCACGCCGCCAAGTGTGGGGCCATGCGCGCCCTGAAAAGTGACCAGCTTCATGCCGCCAGCGCCGCGTAATCGCGTGTCGCCATAACCTGCACGCGCAGGATATAGCGATCCTCACCGGGCAGGTAATCCGCCACCGCATTATGCATGGTGCCGATATTGTCCCAGATCAGCACATCACCTTCTGCCCATTCATGCGTATAGAGGTATTTGTCCTGCGCCTGATGACGAAACAAATAATCCAGCAGCGCATCGGATTCGGCGCGGTCCATATCCTTCACATGCATGGCATAGCCACAATTGCAGTAAAGCACGGGCCGCCCGGTAATCGGATGCATGCGCACAATCGGCTGTTCCACCGGCGGTTTTTTCGCGCGCTGTTCGGGTGTGAGCGGCCCGCGGATGCTGCCGGGGCGCTGACGCATCATGTCCCAGAATTTGCTGAAATCATGAATGGCCACACGGCCTTCGATGCGCGCCTTCACCTCGGCGGGCAAATCCGCGTAGGCCGCGTGCATATTGCGGAATTGCGTCGCCCCCAGCACCTTGCCATCGCGCCGTGGCACGCGCTTGGCATGCAGCATATTCGCCAGCGCGATTTCCTTTGAATAGGACATATCGGTGTGCCAGCCCTGGCCGGCATCATTCAGGCCAAGCGGCTTGCCGGCCTCATCCTTCATATTCGACAGGATCATCACTTCCGGATGGCCTGGCGCATGGAACAGATTGGCGACATTCACTTCCAAATCGCCAAAGCGCTTGCCGAAAGCCGCCACTTGCGGTGCTTCCAAATCCTGCTTCGGGAAACAAAGCACGCCATATTCGCCAAGCGCGCGCAAAAGCGTCCGAAAATCCTCGGTCGAGGCTGCCTCGCGCAGGTCAATCCCTTCGACACGCGCGCCGAGCCCGGCATTATTGGGGGTGATTTTCATGCTGGCTTCCTCCAGAGGCTCCGAAATTGAGGCCCCTGCGCCGATGCGTCAACCGGGCGCTTCCCTGGGGCTTAAGACTGCGTCAGGATGGCGCCATGGAAACGCAATCCCCCAAACCTGCCCCGGTGATTATCGGGGGAGGCATTGTTGGCCTGTGCATCGCCTGGCATTTGGCGCGGCGCGGGCTGAAGCCGCTGGTGCTGGAAGCCGGCAAGGAGGGCGCGGCCTATACCGGCAATGCGGGCGCCATCAGCCATGGTTCGGTAGCACCTCTCGCCATGCCGGGCGTCTTGGCGCAGGTGCCGAAAATGCTGATGGACCCCGCCGGCGCGCTGCATATCCCCGCGCGCTATTGGCTGCGCGCCATGCCCTGGCTGCTGCGCTTTGTCGCCTCCGCGCGGCGAGAGAAGGTGGAAGCATCAGCGGTGGCGCTTTCCGCGCTGCTGTTTTCCGCCCCTGATCGGCATCGTGAAATCCTCGCCGCAGAAGGGGCTTCCGACCTGATCCGCGAAGAAGGACAGATGTATCTTTATCGGAATGAGGAGCAGCTGGCGAAGGATAACGCCTCCCTCACGCTGCGGCAGAAGCATGGGCTGAAGGTGCAAAGGCTTGTCGGGCCGGCCTTGCGTGAATTGGAACCGGAGGTTTCGGAAGATTACCAGATTGGTATCTATTTGCCCGATCACGGTTCCTGCGTGAATCCGGCGCGGCTGGCTGCCGTGGTGGCGAATGGCGTACGCCGCATGGGGGGTGAGATTCGCAGCGCTGAGGTGCAGGCCATTCTGACCGAAGGCCGGCGCGTTGTTGGTGTGCGCTGCACGGGGCAAGATATCGCGGCGGATCAGATCATACTCGCCGCCGGCGCCTGGTCTGCGCGCTTGCTGGCGCCTTTGGGCTTGAAGGTGCCGCTGGAAACCCAGCGCGGCTATCATGTGATGCTGCCGGATGCGGGGGTGAGGGTGGGGCGAGTACTTTCACCCGCTGATCGCAAGGTCTTCATCAGCCCGATGGAAGAAGGCTTGCGCGTGGCGGGTTCGGTGGAAATTGCCGGGCTTGATGCGCCGCCCACGGAAGCGCGCGCCATGCTGCTGCTGGAAGATCTCAAAAAGGTTTTCCCCAAGGCGCGCACGGAAGGCGGCAAGATCTGGATGGGCCATCGCCCCTGCCTTCCCGACAGCGTGCCGGTGATGGGGCCGGTGCGTGATTGGCAGGGGCTCTATTGCGCCTTTGGCCATGGGCATTTGGGCCTGACGGGCTCCGCACCCACGGGCGCGCTGATGGGCGCCTTGGTCGCGGGTGAAAAACCCAATTTTGATTTCACGCCCTTCGCGGCGGAACGTTTTGTTTGAGGGGGACGCAATGGGACAGGTGCAAGGCAAGGTCGCGCTGATTACGGGCGCTTCGGCGGGTATTGGTGCGGCTTGTGCGGAAGCACTCGCCACCGAGGGGGCGCGCGTAGTCTTGACCGATGTCGATGACACGCGCGGCGAGGCATTGGCCGCGACGCTGCGCGCAGCGGGTCGCGATGCGCTTTACCTGCATCAGGATGTGACGGATGAGGCGCGCTGGGCGGAAGTGATCGCCGCCATTGAAGCGAAGCATGGCCGGCTTGATGTGCTGGTGTCCAATGCCGGCATCGCCATCATGAAGCCCTTGCTTGACATGTCACTCGATGAATGGCGGCGGCAGAATGCGGTGAATATTGATGGCGTGTTTTTGTCTGTAAAATACGCCATTCCTGCCATGCGCCGCGCCGGGGGTGGTTCCATCATCATGATGTCGTCCATCGCGGGCATTCGCGGCTCGGCTGGTTTGGCCGGTTATTCCGCCAGCAAGGGCGCGGTGCGGCTATTCTCGAAATCTGTCGCTCTGGAATGCGCCGGCGCGCGGGATGGTATTCGCTGCAATTCCGTCCATCCTGGCGTGATTGAAACCGATATCTGGCAGAAGATGCCGCAGGGCGGCGGGGCTGGCCGCAATGCACCGATTGATCCGCGCCAATTGGCGGCGAATATTGTGCCTTTGGGGGAAGCCGGCACGGCGGCGGATATCGCGGCGGGGGTTGTGTTCCTGGCATCCGATGCATCGCGGCATATGACCGGCAGTGAATTGGTGATTGATGGCGGTTCAACCGCTGGCCGCGCCGGCACCATGCCGCGCTGAAGGATCAGACCATGACCATAAAAACCGCCCTGGTGACCGGCGCCGCGCGCGGCATTGGCCTTGCCGTGGTGCGGCGCTTTCTGGCTGAGGGTTGGAATGTCGCGCTGCTCGATATTAATGCGGAGCAACTCCGCGAAACCATGGTAGCGCTGGCGGAGCCCGCCAAAACCCTTGAAATTGTCTGCGATGTTTCAGACCCGGCGGCCATTGCTGGTGCGGTACGCAAGGCGGCGGCGCATTTCGGGCGGTTGGATGCGCTGGTCAATAATGCAGGCATCGCCATTTTCAAACCCATTCTGGAAACCACGCCGGAAGATTGGGCGCGCGTGCTGGCAGTGAACCTGACCGGGCCATTCCTCGCGGCGCAAGCGGCAGCGCCGATCATGGCAGAGGGCGGCGGCGGGGCGATGGTGAATATCACCTCCATCTCCGGCCTGCGGGCTTCAACTTTGCGTGTTGCCTATGGCACCAGCAAGGCCGGGTTGGCGCATCTAACGAAGCAGCAGGCGGTGGAATTCGCGAGCCTTGGCATCCGCGTGAATGCTGTTGCCCCCGGCCCGGTGGATACGGCAATGGCCCAGGCCGTGCATACGCCCGAAATCCGCGCGGATTATCATGATCATTTACCGCTCAATCGCTATGGGCTGGAAGCGGAATTGGCCGAGGCTGTGTTCTTCTTGTGCAGTGACCGCGCCAGCTACCTGACCGGGCAGGTTATTGCCGTGGATGGTGGGTTTGATGCGACTGGTATTGGTTTGCCGACTTTGCGTGCTGAAAGAAGAAACCTTTAAACCGCCAGGCGCAAAATCTCCTCCAAATCCGCCGCGCCGCGCACAGGGCGCGGATTGGTTGCAATCGGCGCATCGCCGGTCCAGCGCGCGGCGAGGCCCGGGATTTCCGCCTCCGTAACGCCTTGCTGATGCAGCCGCGTGGGCAGGCCAAGCCCGGCCACGAAATCCTCAATCGCCGGCCCTGCTTCCGCGCCGCCAAATATCGCCGCGATATCGGCCTGACGCGCCGCATTCACCGGCGCATTCCAGCGCATCACCGCATGCAGCATCAGGCAGGATGTTACGCCATGCGGCACGCCGCGCGCCGCCCCCAGAATATAGCCAAGCCCATGGCTGGCACCGACCGGCACACCGGCCCAACCGCCCTGAACGGAAAGCCAAGCCGCCTGCTGGCAAAGGGCGCGGGCGCGCAAATCCCCCGCCGCCTGCGCTACGCGCGGCAGGCCTTCGGCCAGCATCAACATGGCCTGGCGTGATACCGCATCGGAAAAGGGCGCTGTTTCCAAGGCGCACCAGCGCTCAGCCGCGTGATCCAAGGCACGGATGCCGGAAGAAAGGAAAAGCTCCGCCGGCGTTTCCAAGGTTGCGGCGGGGTCCAGCAGCACGGCACGCGGCACCATCCAGGGATCAAGCGCGCGATATTTCCGTCCCTCGGCCAAATCCGTATAGCCGGCATGGGGTGCGAATTCGGCGGCTGAAAGCGTGGTCGGCACAGCGACCAAACGCGGAGAGGGTGCGGCGCCATCCCAAGCGCCGGGCGATGCGCCGCGCGACACCGCCGCTTCGATCAGCGCGGCAGGGTCCGTAATGCCGCGCCAGACCGCAAGGCAGGCGACCTTGGCGCCATCAATCACCGAACCACCGCCCAGCGCCACCACCAATTCCGCGCGGCTTTCACGCAGCAGCGCGGCCAAGGCCAGCACATCTTCCACCGGGCTATGGGCGCGCATGGCGGCGGTTTCTGCGACCAGCCTTGCGCCCAGGGCATCGCGCACCGCCGCCGCGATGCGGCTACCCGCGAGTGATCTTGTCGTGACCAGCGCAATGCGTTGCGTGCTGCCGATTTCACCCGGCAGCGCTTCCGCCACGCTCACATCATGATAAACCCGCGCCTGGGCCGGCCATTGATGCAGCATCGCCTTACCCCTTTGCAGCAGCGAAGAAGCGCGAAAAATCCGGCTTGCGCTTTTCCTGAAACGCCGCAACCGCTTCCGCCGCTTCCGGCCCGCGCAGCAGCGCGCCAAAGGCCGCGAATTCCACCTGCATATGTTCGGCAATCCGCGCCGCATCGGCGCGCCTGAGCAGCGCCTTGGTTTGCGCCATGGCGGCCGGCGGCTTGGCGGCCAGGGCGCGCGCCTTGGCTTCCGCTTGCGCCAGCAAACCCGCCGTTGGCACCACCGCGTTGATGATGCCGGCACGCAGCGCGACTTCCGGCGAGAAAGCCTCGCCCAGCATCAGCAATTCATTGGCGAGCAATTGCCCACCGCGCATCGGCACCAAAAGTGACGAACCGCCTTCCGGGCAAAGCCCCAAATCCACAAAGGGCATGCGGAAGATGGCGTTATCGCCGGCATAGACCAGATCGCAATGCAGCAGCAGCGTTGTGCCGATCCCAATCGCATAGCCCGCCACGGCTGCCACCACGGGCTTTGGGCATTCGGCAAGGGCTGCGAGCATTTCCCGCGCGGGGGAGGGCACTTCCGCCTGCTGTTCCCCGCGCGCCCGAAAATCCGCCACATCATTGCCAGAGGTGAAACAGGCATCGCCGCCTGTGATCAGAACAGCACGAATGCCCGGCGCCGTAGCCGCTTCCCGCAAGGCCGCAGCAATCGCACTATACATGGCGCGCGTCAGGGCGTTTTTCTTCTCGGGCCGGTTGAGCCGAATGATGCGAAGCCCCGCATCTTCGCTGATCAGGATTTCAGACATGGCGTTTCCTCAAAGGCTGATGGGCGGGATGGTCGCGGCAATCCAGCGCGCAATCATGCCCGCTTCAGGAAGGGCGTCAAATCGCCGTATAGCCGCCATCCACCGCCCAGGAGACACCCGTCACAAAACTTGCTTTCGGGCTGCAAAGCCATACCACGGCTTCGGCGATCTCACCTGCCTGGCCCATGCGCGCCATTGGCACGCGCGCCATGATGCGCTCACCGCGCCGGCGCATCGTCTCTTCGGTCATGGGTGTTTCGATATAGCCGGGACAGACCGCATTGACGCGGATGTTATCCTCGGCGTGGTCTGCTGCCGCAACCTTGGTCAAGCCCACCACACCATGCTTCGCCGCGACATAGGCTGACGAAGTGGCCGTCCCGACCAATCCCAGGATCGAAGCGGTATTGATGATGACGCCGCCCGAACCCTGCGCGCGCATTTGTGCCACTTCATGCCTCAGGCATAGCCAAACGCCAGTCAGATTCACATCAATCAAGCGGCGCCAGGCTTCGGGCGCGACATCAGCGATCTTCTGCCCCCCGGCATTCACCTGATAAGGCGCGATGCCAGCATTGTTGAAGGCGCAGTCAAGGCTGCCAAAGGCATCCACCGTCGCGGCGATCATGGCCTTGACCGCATCATCATCCGTGACATCACAGGCGATGGCCATGGCTTGGCCACCCATCGCCTCGATCTCGGTGACTGTGCGTTGCGCCGCATCCTGCACGATATCCGCCACCGCCACCCGCGCCCCCTCACGCGCAAAGGCAAGCGCCGTGGCCCGCCCTATGCCAGAGGCGCCACCGGTCACCAGCGCGCTTTTGCCCTCAAGATCGCGTGTCATGCTTCAGCCTTTCCTGTCTTGCGACGGGGTTGATGATGGCGCTACCGCCGCAAGGCGCGGCAAGACATCATGGAAGGTGCGTGGTCTGAAACTGACAATGAGATATTGTGTCATGGCGAGCCTCCTGGAACAGATGCTCACCCGCCGCGCGGGTATCGGCAAGCCCGCCTTCCCATGCCATAAAGTAGCCGAAAACAAGGGGGGTTAGCCCATGTCACGAAAACTCATGATCATCACCGGCGCCGGGCGCGGCATTGGCGCGGCCACTGCGCGCATGGCGGCTGCGCGTGGCTATGATCTTTGCCTGACCTTCCAGCATGACCGCACCAGCGCCGAAGCCGTGCAGCGCGATTGCGAGGCCGCCGGTGCGAAAGTGCTGCTGTTGCAAGGCTCGGTCGAGGATGAGGCGCATGCAATTGGCGTTTTCGATGCCGTGATGAAGCATTTCGGGCGCGTGGATGTGCTGGTGAATAATGCCGGCGGCACCGGGCCGCGTGGGCGGCTGGAAAGCATCACCCATGCCGGCTGGGCCAATACCATGGGCGCCAATGTCACCGGCCTTGCCATGTTTTGTCGCGAAGCGGTGAAGCGCATGTCCACCAAGCAGGGCGGCAAGGGCGGTGCGATTGTGAATGTTTCCTCCCGCGCCTCGGAACTCGGCAGTGCCGGCGAATATGTCCATTACGCGGCCAGCAAGGCAGCGGTGGATACACTCACCATCGGGCTCGCGCGCGAAGTGGCGCAGGAAGGCATGCGGGTGAATGCGGTGAACCCCGGCCTGATCGAAACCGAAATCCACGCCCGAGGCGGCGCGCCGGATCGGCTTGCGCGGCTTGGGCCGCTGGTGCCCATGGGCCGGCCTGGCAAGCCAGAGGAAGTGGCGGAATGCATCCTGTTCCTGGCCTCAGACGCTGCTTCCTATGTCACCGCCGCTTGCCTTCAGGTCGGCGGCGGGCGCTGAGCGCGCATCCTTCCTTAACCGGCAAGGGATAAAAGTGCCGCTGCCATGACAGCACGACGCTTCGACGCAATGGTGATTGGTGGCGGGCTGGTGGGCTCCGCCATTGCCTGGGGCCTGAAGCGTGAGGGTCTCTCGGTCGCTCTGCTGGATGAGGGGGATGCCGCCTATCGCGCCAGCCGCGGCAATTTCGGCCTGGTCTGGGTGCAATCCAAGGGGCTCGGCGCGCCCTGGTATCAGCGCTGGACACGGCAATCGGCGGAAAGCTGGGCCGCATTGGCGGATGATCTGGGAAAGCAAACCGGCCTGTCACTTGGACTGTCTCAGC
>JBIKXA010000196.1:0-6616 GCA_044356015.1 Roseomonas sp. | reverse complement strand
AAGCCATGGCCGATTCGCTTCCCCGCTGGCGCGACAAGCGCTTCCTTGTGCTGCTCGCACTTGGCTTTGCGGCCGGCGTGCCGCTGCCGCTTTCGGCCTTCACGCTCCGGCAATGGCTGGCGGAATCGAACCTATCACTCGCCGCCATCGGCTTCACGGCGCTGATTGGGCTTTCCTATTCGCTGAAATTCCTCTGGTCGCCGCTGATGGACCATAGCCCGCCGCCCTTCTTCCGCGCGCTTGGGCGAAGGCGCGGCTGGCTGCTTTCCATCCAGATCCCACTGATTGGCGCCATTATCGCGCTCGGTCAGACCAATCCTGCGCTGAACCTAAGCGCGACGGTCGCGGTAGCGGTCGCGGTCGCTTTCCTGTCGGCCAGCCAGGATATAGTGATTGACGCCTTTCGTATCGAAAGCCTGGACGAAGCCGATCAAGGCTATGGGCTGGCCTGCTATGTTTGGGGCTATCGCGGTGCGCTTTTGGCGGCGACGGCGGGCGCGCTCGCCATGGCGGAATTCGTCGGCTGGGCCTTTGCGTTTGCCGGTTGCGCCGCCATGGTCGGGCTTGGCGTTCTTGCCGCGCTTTGGGCGGCCGAGCCCGAACGCCAAGCCGGCGCCGCGCCTGAAGGCTGGGCCGCGCGGCTGCGCTATGCGGTGATTGATCCCTTCGCGGATTTCATGCGCCGGCGCTATTGGTTCGCGATCCTGGCCTTCGTTGCCCTGTTCAAGCTGGGCGAGGCTTTGGCCGGCATCATGACCGCGCCCTTTTACCGCCAGCTAGGCTTCACGCGCTTGGAAGTGGCCGGGGTTTCCTCTGTCTTCGGTCTTGTCGCGACGCTTGTCGGCGCGCTTGCCGGCGGCTGGCTGGTGGCGAAGCTTGGCACCGGGCGCGCCTTGGTCCTGACCGGGATCACGCAAATGCTCTCCAACCTCATGTATGTTGCGCTGGCTTTTGCCGGGCATGATATCCGCATGTTGTTTGCGCAAGTGGGGGTGGAGAATTTCACCGATGGCCTGGCTGATGCGGCCTTTCTTTCCTACCTTGGCATGCTTACAAACCGCAGCTTCACCGCCACGCAATATGCGCTGCTGTCATCCTTGGCGGCAGTGCCTTTGCGCACATTGGGTGCGACATCGGGCATGCTGGCGGAAGGCCTCGGCTGGCCGTGGTTTTTCGTGCTGACCACAGCCGCCGCGCTGCCAGCCATGGCGATTATGCTGTGGCTCTTGCGCCGCCTGCCGCCCCGAACCGAGAGAACCGCGACATGACCAGCCCCTTCCTGCTGACGCCGTTATTGCTGATTGGCAGCAATATCCTGATGACTTTCGCCTGGTATGGGCATTTGAAGTATCCGACATGGCCGATTTGGCTGGCGGTTTTGGCTTCCTGGGGCATTGCGTTTTTTGAATATTGCCTGGCGGTGCCGGCGAACCGGATCGGCTATGGCGCCTTTACCGGCCAGCAACTGAAAATCATGCAGGAAGTGATCACGCTTGCGGTTTTCGCCGTGTTTTCCGTGATGTGGCTTGGCGAGCCCTTGCGCTGGAATTTCGCCGCCGCCGCCTTGTGCCTGTTGGGGGCGGTGGTGTTCATTTTCCTGCCGGTGGAATAGCTGTGCCAGGGTTGATCCCCCCTGCCGCACGGCGTAAGCCCCTAGGCGCTTTTGCTGGATCCCCGCCATGACTGATGTGATCGCGCCGCGCCGCGCCCTGATCTCCGTTTCCGACAAGGCCGGGCTGATTGAATTCGGCCGCTTCCTCGCAGCGCGTGGCGTGGAGATTCTCTCCACCGGCGGCACCGCCAAGGCGCTGCGCGATGCCGGCGTGCCGGTGAAGGATGTATCGGACCATACGGGCTTTCCGGAAATCCTTGATGGTCGCGTGAAGACCCTCGTGCCGCAAGTGCATGGCGGCATTCTGGGCCGGCGCGATCTGGCCGAGCATCTGGCGCAAATGGAAGCGCATGGGATTGCACCGATTGATCTGGTTGCGGTGAATCTCTACCCGTTTGAAGCGACGGTCGCGAAGGGCGCCGATTTCGATGATTGCATCGAAAACATAGATATTGGCGGCCCGGCCATGATCCGCAGTGCGGCCAAGAATCACGCCCATGTTGCCGTGCTGACGGAACCCGCGCATTTCGCCGAAGTCCAGGCGGAAATCGCGGAAGCCGGTGGCACCAAGCTTGCCACGCGTCGGCGCCTGGCGGCCGCAGCTTATGCGCGCACGGCTGCCTATGATGCGGCGATTTCCGGTTGGTTCGCCAAACAGGAGGGGCAGGAATTTCCGGAACGCCTCAGCTTCACCGGCACGCTGCGCCAGACGCTGCGCTACGGCGAAAACCCGCATCAATCCGCGGCGTTCTATCTGGATGGCAGCGCGCGCCCAGGCATTGCCACCGCGCGGCAGATTCAGGGCAAGGAGCTTTCCTACAACAATCTGAACGATACGGATGCGGCGTTTGAAGCCCTTGCGGAATTTGACGACCCGGCAATTGTCATTGTGAAGCACGCCAATCCTTGCGGCGTGGCGGTGGCGGCGGATTTGGCTCAAGCCTGGGACCGCGCGCTATTGTGCGACCCCGTTTCGGCCTTTGGCGGTATTGTCGCGGCCAATCGCAAGCTGGATGCAGCGGCGGCGGAACGCATCACAGCGATTTTCACCGAAGTGGTGATTGCGCCCGATGCGGATGAAGCCGCACTCGCGGTTTTCGCCAAAAAGAAAAATCTGCGCCTGCTGCTGACCGGCGGCCTGCCTGATCCTGCCGCGCCGGGCATGATGTTCCGTTCCGTCGCGGGTGGTTTCCTTGCGCAATCGCGTGATGCTGGGCGCGTCAGTGAAGCCACGCTGAAATGCGTGACGAAGCGCGCGCCGACGGCGGCTGAAATGGCCGATCTGCTTTTCGCCTTCCGCGTCTGCAAGCATGTGAAATCCAATGCCATTGTCTATGCCAAGGGCTTGGCGACGGTTGGTATTGGCGCAGGGCAGATGAACCGCGCGGAAAGCAGCCGCATCGCCGCCTGGAAAGGCGAAGCCGCGGCCAAGGCGGCGGGGCTTGCCGAGCCCTTGGCCAAGGGCTCCGTCGTCGCATCCGATGCGTTTTTTCCCTTTGCTGATGGGCTGGAAATCGCAGCCTCCGCCGGTGCTACCGCCATCATTCAGCCGGGCGGCTCAATCCGCGATCATGAGGTGATTGAAGCCGCCGATAAGGCCGGGCTTGCCATGGTTTTCACCGGCATGCGGCATTTCCGGCATTGAGGCAGGCATAGGAGCAGCATGCAGAACTGGACCTTGCCAGGCTGGCTGCCACCCGATGCGGTATTGCCGCTGGCCATTCTTGTTGCGGCCTTGCTGATTGCGCTGGTGCTGATCCTGCGCCGCCCCGCGCCTGATCCGCTGGCGGGCATGGTGCTTGGCCAGCTTTCGGCCCTGGCGGATGCGCAAGAACGGCAAGCGCAACGCGTTGTGACGCTGGAAGGCAATATCGCTGATCGCGTCAATAGCGTGGTGATGGACCAAACCCGCGTGCTGAATGGCGCGGTGCAGGAACAGATCGCGCGCATCGCGGCCCAGGAAGCCGCCATGGCAGATCGGCTGACACAAGCCGAGCGCAGCCTGACGGAAGCAATCAAAAGCCAGAATGAAAGCCTTTCAGCCGCGCTGAACAGTCAGACGGAACGCGTGACCACCAGCCTTGGCGCCACGTCAACCGAAATCAAGGAAAGGCTTGCGGTGATTGATGCTGCGCGCAGCAATATCGAAGCGCTGGGGTCGCAGGTGAATACGCTGGCGGGTATTCTCGGCAATAAGCAGGCGCGTGGCGCCTTTGGCGAAAGCCAGATGGAACAGATCATCGCGGACCGCCTGCCTTCCGATGCCTTCACCCTGCAAGCCACCCTTTCCAACGGCAAGCGCGCCGATTGCCTGATCCATCTGCCAAACCCGCCCGGCCCCATCGCGATTGATTCGAAATTCCCGCTGGAATCCTGGCTTGCCCTGCGCGATGCTACCGATGACGCCACGCGCAACCAGCGCCTGCGGCAATTTTCCACCGATGTGCAAAAGCACATCAGGGATGTGGCAGACCGCTACATCATCGCGGGCGAGACCGCCGAGGGCGCGCTGATTTTCGTCCCGTCCGAGGCGATTTACGCTGAATTGCATACCTCGCTCGTGTCACTTGTTTCAGATGCGACGCGGCGCGGGGTTTATATTGTCTCCCCCACCACGCTATGGGCGGTGTTGGGCACCATGCGCGCCCTGATGCGCGATGTGCGGCTGCGCACGGAAGCCGGGCGCATCCGCAAGGAAGTGGACAGGATGCTGGCGGATGTCGGGCGGTTGGAAGAACGCACCGATAGTCTCCGCAAGCATTTCGGCCAGGTGCAGAAGGATGTGGAGCAGATCGAAACCTCCACCAACGCCATCAAGCGCGGCGGGCAGCGCATCGCTGATCTGGAATTGGAAGACCCACCAACGCCCCTTTTGCCGACATGACCGCGCTGCAAGCGCAATCCGGCTTTGGGTTGCTGGCGCTTTGCTTGCTGGCTTGGGGGTTGGGCGGCTTCCGGCGCGGCGTCTCGGTGCGCATTGTCGTGATGGGGCTTGCGCTGCAAATCGCCCTTGGCGCGGCGCTGCTGCATATCGCGCTGTTGCGCGCAGGTTTTTCCTATCTGGGTGATGCGGTGAATGCGCTGGCCGTCGCAACCCAAGCCGGCACATCACTGGTCTTTGGCTATCTGGGCGGCGGCGCCCTGCCCTTTCAGGAATTGCGGCCCGGCGCTTCCTTCATCCTGTTCTTCCAGGCGCTGCCTTTGGTGTTGGTGGTCGGCGCGCTTTCTGCGCTGTTCTATCATTGGGGCATCCTGCCCGCGATTGTGCGCGTGATGGCCGCCATCCTGCGCCGGCTTTTCGGTATTGGCGGCGCGGCGGGCTTTGGTGTTGCGGCCAATGTCTTTGTCGGCATGGTGGAAGCGCCGCTGATGATCCGTGCCTGGCTGGCGCGAATGACACGCGCTGAGCTTTTCGTGGTGATGACCGCGGGGCTTGCCACCATCAGCGGCAATACGCTGGTGGTTTATGCGCTGATGATCGCCCCCGTGGTGCCGGATGCAGCCGGGCAATTGCTGACCGCGAGCCTGATTTCCGCACCCGCTGCGATCCTTGCTGCGCTGTTGATGCTGCCGGCGGAAAGCGTGGGGGGCACGGCGGATCATGACACGGGCGCGCCGGTAAAACTTTACGATAGCAGCATGGATGCGCTGGTGCGCGGCACACAGGATGGGCTTTCGCTGCTGCTTGGCATCATGGCGTCACTCATTGTCTTTGTTGCCTTGGTCGCGCTCGTGAATATGGCTTTGGAACCCGCAACCGGCTTCACGCTGCAACGCCTGCTTGGGGTGCTGTTATGGCCGGTGGCCTGGGCCATGGGGGTGCCGGCGGCGGAAGCGGCAACGGTTGCTTCTTCACTCGGCGTGAAGATCGTGGTCAATGAGTTTGTTGCCTATCTGGAACTGGCGCAGTCCGGCGGGGCGGGGCTTTCGGAACGCTCCCGCCTGATCCTGACCTATGCGCTATGTGGTTTCAGCAATCTCGGGTCGGTTGGGATCATGGTGGCGGGCATGGCCGGCATGTGCCCGGAACGGCGCGCGGATATCCTGCGCCTTGGCCTGCCATCACTGGTTTCGGCTTCCATCGCCTGCTGCATGACCGGCGCGGTGGTCGGGCTACTGACGCTCTGAAAAACCTTCTAGCCCTGCGGGGCATAACGCGGCAGGATATCGGTGAAGGAGCCCGCGCCATGTCCCATATCGTCCATCGCAACCTGTTGAAGGACCCGCCCATCGCCGTTTCCGGGCAGGGCATTTGGCTGACGGATTCCACCGGGCATGATGTGATTGATGGCTCCGGCGGCGCGGCAGTGGCCTGTTTGGGCCATGGCCATCCGCATGTGGTCTCTGCCATGAAGGCGCAGATTGATCGGCTCTGCTACGCGCATACCGCGCTGTTCAGCGCCGGCAGTGCTGAGAAGCTCGCGGAAGTGCTGGTCGGGCATAAGCCAGGCGGGCTGACCCATGCCTATTTTGTTTCCTCGGGCAGTGAGGGGATGGAAGCCGCGCTCAAAATCGCGCGCCAGTATTTTCTGGAGGCGGGGGAGCCGCAGCGCACGCGCTTCATCGCGCGCCGCCAATCCTATCACGGCAATACACTCGGCGCGTTGGCGGCGAGTGGCAATATCGCGCGGCGCACACCCTATGCGCCGATTCTTTCAGATGCCTTCAGCCATGTTTCGCCCTGCTATGCCTATCGCGATCGGCGCGATGATGAGAGCGATGCCGATTACGTGGCGCGGCTGGCGGCAGAGCTGGAAGCGGAATTTCAGCGCCTTGGCCCGCGCAATGTGATTGCCTTTTGCGCGGAAACCGTGGTGGGTGCGACACTCGGCTGCGCCACCGCGCTGCCTGGCTATTTCCAGGCCATGCGCGCTGTCTGTGATCGCCATGGCGCTTTGCTGATTTTGGATGAGGTGATGTCCGGCATGGGCCGCACCGGCACTTTGCATGCCTGGGAACAGGAAGGTATTTCGCCGGATATCCAGGTGATCGCGAAGGGGCTTG
>JBIKXA010000195.1:0-6617 GCA_044356015.1 Roseomonas sp. | reverse complement strand
TGGGTGCAATCCAAGGGGCTCGGCGCGCCCTGGTATCAGCGCTGGACACGGCAATCGGCGGAAAGCTGGGCCGCATTGGCGGATGATCTGGGAAAGCAAACCGGCCTGTCACTTGGACTGTCTCAGCTCGGCGGGCTGCATTTATGTCTTTCTGAAAGTGAAATGAAGGACCGTGAAGCCCGCCTGGAACAGATGAAGCGCGAAGCGGGCAATTACGGCTTTGACTATCGCATGCTGGATGCGCGCGAAGCGCGAGAGATGCTGCCCGGCCTTGGCCCCGCCGTGGTGGGTGCCTCCTTCACGCCCTATGATGGGCATGTCAGCCCGCTTGCGCTGCTGCGCAGCCTGCATCACGGTTTTGCGGCGCTTGGCGGGGTTTATCTGCCCAATGTGAAAATCACCGGTATCGCGACGGCGCCGCGCAATTTCCTGCTGGAAACCAACCTCGGCACCATTCAGGCGGAACGCGCGGTGCTGGCCGCTGGCCTCGGCAATGCTGCGCTTGCCACGCATTTCGGGCTGAAGGCGCCGGTCCGTCCGCAGCGCGGCCAGGTGTTGGTGACGGAAAGGGCGCGCGCCGCGCTACCCATGCCCACCACCACCATTCGCCAAACCGGTGAGGGCAGCATCATGCTAGGCGATAGTGTGGAGGAAGTGGGGTTCGATACACGCCAGACGCAGCCGGTGATGGCGGAGATTGCCCATCGCGCCGCGCTCTGTTTTCCCTGGATCGGCAAGCTGAATGTGGTGCGCGCCTGGTCTGCGCTGCGCGTCATGTCGCCGGATGGGCTGCCGATTTATGATCAATCCGAAACCCTGCCCGGCGCCTTCACCGCGAATTGCCATTCCGGCGTCACGCTTGCTGCCGCGCATGGCAAGCTGCTGGCGCCCATGATCGCGCGTGGTGAACTTGATCCCTTTCTCGCGCCGTTTTCGGCAAAGCGCTTCTGATGTTTCGCACGCGCCCCGATCACCGGCCTGAAACCGTGCAGGTATTTGTTGAAGGCCGCGCATTGATGGTGCCGGAGGGCAGCAGCGCCGCCGCTGCCATCCTGATCGCTGGCCTGCCTGCCATTCGTGATACGGCGGTCTCCGGCAGTCCGCGCCTGCCTTGGTGCATGATGGGGGTTTGCTTCGATTGCCTGGCCGAGATTGATGGTGTCGCGAACCGGCAAGCCTGCATGGTGCCGGTCGCTGCCGGCATGCGCATCGCCCGCCAGCACGGCGCGCGGGAAGTGCCACGATGAACCTGGTTACCGTCAAGACAAGCCCTGCGCCAAGCAAGTTTGACCTGGCCATTATTGGTGCCGGGCCGGCCGGCATGGCGGCGGCGATCACTGCGCGGGAATGCGGGCTTTCGGTCCTGGTGGTGGATGAAAACGCCGCCCCCGGAGGGCAGGTGTTTCGTGCCGCCGAATTGGCCGGCGCCGATCCTGCGCTGGCGCGCGATATGGCGCCGGGGCTTGAATTGATCGCGCGGTTTCGGGCGCTGGATATCACCTATCGCCCCGGCGCCACGCTTTGGATGCTTGATCCCGATACGGGCACGCTTTCGGTTTCTCGTCAGGGAGAAAGTACAGATTTCGTGGCCGAGCGTATTCTGCTCGCGACCGGGGCGCAGGAAAGGCCCGTGCCCATGCCGGGCTGGACCCTGCCGGGGGTGATGTCTGCCGGGGCAGCGCAGATCGCGCTGAAAACCGCCGGCATGGTGCCATCGGGCAGGGTGGTGCTGGCGGGGCAGGGGCCGCTGATGTGGCTGCTCGCCACTCAATTGATCCGCGCGGGCGTGCTGCCGGTGCTGGTGGAAACGCGCACCCAGCCCATCCTGCGCACGGCGCTGGAACAGGGCGGCATTTTCAGCGGCTTTGCACAGCTTGCCAAAGGCATTGGGCTGATCCTGAAGGCGCGACAGGCCGGCATGCGTGTGCTGACAGGGGCCAGGCATTTGCGCGCGGAAGGCAGTGCCCGCGTGCAGGGGCTGCGCTTTGAAGGCGGGTTTGAGCCTTGTGATACGCTGCTGCTGCATGAAGGCGTGATCCCTGCGACGCATATTTCCATGGCGATCGGGCTTGAGCATTTCTGGGATGCGCGCCAGCTTTGTTGGCGGCCCAAGCTGGATGTTTTCGGCGCGTCTTCCCATGCGCGGATTGCGGTGGCAGGCGATGGGGCGGTGATTGGCGGCTGGGAAGCCGCCGTGGCGGCGGGGCAATTGGCGGCTTTGGATGCCGGACTTCGGCTTGGGCGCCTCTCACGCGGTCAACGTGATTCCCGCGCGGAAATAAGCGCAGAGGCATTGTTGCAGGCCCGTGCGCTTCGCCCCTTTTTGGATGCGCTTTACGCGCCATCGCAGGAAATCCTCGCGCCACCTGAAGAAGCCACGATCATCTGCCGGTGTGAGGAAGTGACGGCGGGGTCACTCCGCTGGGCGGCGGCGATCGGCGCGACCGGCCCCAACCAGGCCAAGGCCTATTTGCGTTGCGGCATGGGCCCCTGCCAGGGGCGGCTTTGCGGCCCGACCGTGGCTGCGGTGATTGCGGAGGCACGCGGCGTGCCGACGGACGAAGTGGGGCATTTCCGTCCCCGCGCGCCTTACAAGCCCATCACCGTCAATGAACTTGCCGGGGCGCCTCACGGGGCGGATAGGCTTTCCTGAATTCCACCAAGGAAATTGCAAGCCAAGTGGCGAAAGCGCTAACAAACCGGCATGAGTGATTCAAAGCGATTCGCGCGCCGAAGCTTCGTGCTGGGCGCCGCCACGGCGGGGCTTGCCGCGGGCCTTGCGCGTCATGCCAGCGCCGCCACCCCTGCTGCGCAGGATAAGCTTTCTCGCCGCCTTGAAGCGCTCGTTGAGGATGGGCTTGACCCGCGCCAATATGACGCGCCGGGCGCTGCGCTTATGTCGCGTGCCGAAGCGGCCTTGCGGGATTTGGTGCTGGGCCGTGTAACCGCGCTGCCAGGGCGCGTGGATATCAGGCGCGACGCGGCACGGGCTGATTTTCCCGCCTGGCGCGACAGGCTTTTCGCGAGCAGCGATCCAGCCAGCGTCTTGGATCAGGCAGCGATGCTCCATCCCGATGCGGCGCCGATCAAGGCAGCGCTGGCGCGATTCCGGGCCATCGCGGCGGGCGGGGGGTGGCCGGCCATTCAAGGCAATCTTGCCAGCACGCTTGAACCCGGCAGCCAGGATGCCGCGCGGGTTGGCCAGCTGCGCGCGCGGCTGGCGCTGCTTGATCCTGAAGTGCTGCGCGGCGGGGCGGCGGAAAGCCCCCTTTACGATGCGCGCCTGCAAGCGGCGGTCCGGCGCTTTCAGGCCGAAGAGGGGCTGGAAGCCGATGGCCGCATCGGGCGCCTCACCTGGGCCGCCCTGAATACGCCGGTGGAAGCCAAGATCGGGCAGCTTCGCGTTGCACTTGATATGCGCCGCGGCCTGGCCGCCCCGCCAGAGCGGCGCATTGAGGTGAATATCCCCCATTTTCGCCTGCGCCTGACGGATGCCGGGCGCGTGGTGCAGGATATGGCGGTGGTGGTGGGCAGGACGGATCGCCAGACCCCGATGTTGGATGTCCGCCTGGTTGCGGTGCAATTCAACCCACCCTGGGGTGTGCCGGATCGCAATGCGCGGGAGGATTTGCTGCCGCGCTTCCGCCGAGATCCCGGGCAGATGCAGGCCATGGGTTATCGGTTGTATCAACGCATTGATGGCGAATTGACGGAAATTGATGCCACCACGGTGGATTTCAGCGCCTATTCCAGGGATCGCTTCCCCTTCATCATTCGCCAGGACCCCGGTGAGGTGAATGCGCTTGGCCGAATCAAATTCGTCATGCCCAATCGCGATGACATTTTCATGCATGACACGCCGGATCGGCATTTGTTCCGTCGCCCGGACCGCGCCTTTTCATCGGGCTGTATCCGCCTGGAACGGCCAATGGATTTGCTGACGGAAGCCTTCAGCGGCATGCCTGCCTGGAACCGTGAACGCTTTGATCGCGTCTTGAATAGCGGGGCGACACAAGGTGTTTCGCTGTCGCGGTCCATCCCGGTGCGCCTTCATTATGACACGGTGATGGTTGAAGCCGGAAGCGTGGTCATGCGCCGGGATATTTACGGGCTTGATGCAGCCTATCTCCGCGCGCTGGATGCACCGCGCAGCGAAAGGCTGGCAGAGGCTTCGCCCCGGCCTTGAGGTTTTAAGGCAGGAAAATAATGGCGCGTTATCTTGTGACAGGCGGGGCGGGTTTTGTCGGCAGCCATGCGGTGCTGGCGCTGCTTGATCGCGGTGATGAAGTGGTGGTGCTGGATGATCTGAGCCAAGGCCATCGCGCTGCCGTGCCGGCTGGTGCGACCTTGGTGCAGGCGCCGCTTTCGGATCATGCGGAACTCACCCGCGTCTTCGGCTCTTGGCGCTTTGATGCGGTGCTGCATTTCGCGGCGCTTTCCCTGGTGGGGGAAAGCATGAAATCGCCCATGCATTATATCGCGGAAAATGTCGGGAATAGCCTGCGATTGATTGACGCCGCCGTTCAAGCCGGGTGCCTGCGCTTCGTGCTGTCTTCCACCGCTGCCTTATTCGGCAAACCGGAACGCGTGCCGATTGATGAGGATTGCCCCGTCGCCCCCGGCAATCCCTATGGCGAGAGCAAGCTGATGGTCGAAACCGCCCTTGCCTGGGCGGAGCGCATCCATGGGCTCCGCTACGCCGCACTGCGCTACTTCAACGCCGCCGGATCGGACCCTGCCGGGCGGGCGGGGGAAGATCACAATCCTGAGACCCATCTTGTGCCGCTTGCGATTGATGCCGCGCTTGGCCGGCGCCCGGCGCTGACGGTCTTTGGTGATGATTACCCAACGCCCGATGGCACCTGCATTCGCGATTATGTGCATGTAACCGATCTGGCGGATGCGCATTTGCGCGTGCTGGCACGGTTAGAGTCCCATGGTTCCTGCCGCTACAATATCGGCAATGGCGAAGGCCATTCCGTGAAGCAGGTGCTGGAGGCGATTGAACGCGTGAGTGGCCGCGCGGTGCCCCATAGCATCGGGCCGCGCCGTGCGGGTGATCCTGCCGTGCTGGTGGCAGCGAGCGAAAGGCTCCGCCGCGAAACCGGCTGGGCGCCGCGCCTTGGTGATATTGATGACATTGTGCGCACCACCTGGGCCTGGCGGGAAGCGCATCCCAAGGGCTATGGGGATCGTTGAGGGGGGCAGATAAACCTCTGGTGGAAGCCTATTTTCGCGGCAGCTTCACCCACTTGCCCTTCGCCCCCCCTGGTGCGACAAACCTGCCCGTAACGCCAAAACACGCAAAGCGGCCCGAACGGCCCGGCTATGGAAGGTTGAGCCATGTCAGAACTTGAAATCATCTGGACCAAGGTGGATGAGGCGCCGGCGCTGGCGACCTATTCCCTGCTGCCCATCGTGCAGTCCTTTGTTGGCATGGCCGGCGTGAAAATGACGCTCAAGGATATTTCATTGACAGGTCGTATCCTTGCGAATTTCCCGGAAAAGCTGAAGCCTGAGCAAAGGGTGAATGATGAGCTTGCCGAACTCGGCAAGCTCGCGCTGAAGCCGGAAGCCAATATCATCAAGCTGCCGAATATCTCGGCCTCCGTCCCGCAGCTCAAGGCCGCAATCAAGGAATTGCAGGGCAAGGGTTATGATGTGCCGGATTACCCGGACAACCCCACCAATGATGCGGAAAAGGAAATCCGCGCCCGTTACGGCAAGGTGCTGGGCAGCGCCGTGAACCCCGTGCTGCGGGAGGGCAATTCAGACCGTCGCGCCGCAGGCGCGGTGAAGCAATATGCGCGCAACAATCCGCATAAGATGGGCGCCTGGTCGAAGGAGTCAAAATCCCATGTCGCCTATATGCCGGGCGGGGATTTCTATGGCTCTGAAGTCGCCACCACCATCGCAGCACCCACCAATGCGCGCATTGAATTGGTGGCGAAGGATGGCAGCATTACGGTGCTGAAGGCGAAAACGCCTTTAATCGCGGGCGAGATCATTGATTGCTCTGTCATGAGCCGCAAGGCCTTGCGCGCCTTCCTGGCCGAACAGATTGAGGCCGCGAAGCGCGAAGGGGTGCTGTTTTCCGTGCACCTCAAGGCGACCATGATGAAGATCTCCGATCCCATCCTGTTCGGCCATGCGGTTTCCGTGTTTTTCGCCGATGTCTTTCAGAAGCATGGCGCGACGCTCACGCGGCTGGGTGTCAATCCAAATAATGGCGTTGGCGATATGCTCGCCAAGATCGAAACCCTGCCGGATGCCGAAAAGGCGCCGATCCTGGCGGATATTGACGCCACCTATAAGGCGCGCCCGGCGCTCGCCATGGTGAATTCCGACCGCGGCATCACCAATCTGCATGTCTCGAGCGACACGATCATTGATGCCTCCATGCCGGCGATGATCCGTGAATCGGGCAAGATGTGGGGTCCGGATGGCAAGCTGCATGACACCAAGGCAGTGATCCCGGATCGTTGCTATGCGCGGCTGTTCCAGACGGTAATTGAAGACTGCAAGGCCAATGGCGCCTTTGACCCGAAGACCATGGGCACTGTCCCCAATGTCGGGCTGATGGCGCAGCAGGCGGAAGAATACGGCTCTCACGACAA
>JBIKXA010000194.1:0-6620 GCA_044356015.1 Roseomonas sp. | reverse complement strand
CCTGAAGGGTTAGCGCGATGTTTGTCGGCGCCGTTTTCTTCCCGCTGCTGGGTGCGACCATTGCGGGCTTCTTTGGTCGCTGGATTGGCGACAAGGCTTCGCAATGGGTGACGGTTCTCTGCATGGCGCTGGCCGCCATTTGCGGTGTGGCTTCCTTCGTTGAAGTTGCCTTGGGGCATGCGCCGCAAACCGTGGTGCTGCTGCGCTTCCTGGATGTGGGCAGCTTCGGCCTGGATTGGGCGCTACGGTATGACACGCTGAGTGTTGTCATGGTGGCTATGGTCACCTGCATTTCCACGCTGATCCACCTGTATAGCGTTGGCTACATGTCGCATGACCCGACAACGCCGCGCTTCTTCGCTTATCTGTCGCTATTCACTTTCATGATGCTGATGCTGGTGACAGCGGATAATCTGGTGCAGCTGTTCTTTGGCTGGGAAGGTGTTGGCCTCGCTTCCTATTTGCTGATTGGCTATTGGTATGAAAAGGAAAGCGCCTGCGCGGCGGCGATGAAGGCCTTCATCGTCAATCGCGTAGGCGATTTGTTCTTCATGCTGGGGCTTTGCCTGACCTTCTGGGTCTTCGGGTCCATCGAATTCAGCGAAATCTTCGGCGCGATTGACCAGCACAAGGATGCGCGCTTCGCCGGCCTGCCGGCTTATGAGGTGATTTGCATTCTGTTGTTCCTTGGTGCTTGCGGCAAATCGGCGCAGCTTGGCCTGCACACCTGGCTGCCGGATGCGATGGAAGGCCCGACGCCGGTTTCCGCGCTGATCCATGCCGCGACCATGGTGACCGCCGGTGTGTTTCTGGTGGCGCGCATGTCGCCGGTGTTTGAATATGCGCCGACGGCTCTTGCCATCGTGACCGTGGTTGGCGCTTCCACCGCGCTATTTGCCGCGACCATTGGCTGCGTACAGAACGACATCAAGCGCATCATCGCCTATTCCACCTGTTCGCAGCTTGGCTACATGTTCTTTGCGGCCGGTGTTGGCGCCTATCAGGGCGCTGTGTTTCATTTGTTCACCCATGCCTTCTTCAAGGCGCTGCTGTTCCTGTCCGCCGGTGCGGTGATCCACGCCATGTCGGAAGAACAGGATATCCGGAAGATGGGCGGCATCTGGAAGAAGATTCCGGTGACCTATGCGGTGATGTGGATTGGTTCTTTGGCGCTGGCGGGTGTGCCCTACTTCGCCGGTTATTATTCCAAGGATTTCGTGCTGGAAGCGGCTTATGCGGCGCATTCCGGGGTTGGGATGTATGCCTTTATCTGCGGGTTGCTCGCGGCCTTCCTGACCGCCTTCTATTCCTGGCGCTTGCTGATCCTGACCTTCCACGGGAAGCCGCGGGCGGATCATCACACCATGGAACATGTGCATGAAAGCCCGGCGGTGATGCTGGTGCCGCTGCTGTTGCTTGCCGTGGGCGCGGTATTTGCGGGCGCAGTCTTCGCGCCTTCCTTCATCGGCCATCACTGGGAAGAATTCTGGAACGGCGCCATTGTCAATGCGGCGCATAATCACATCATGCATCATGTGCATGAGGTGCCGGGCTGGGTGCCGCTGGCGCCAACCATTGTCGGGCTCGGCGGCATCGCGCTTGCCTATGTGATGTATATGTTCGCGCCAAGCCTGCCTGGTGCACTGGCAAATGCGCTGCCCGGGGTGCATCGTTTCCTGCTCAACAAATGGTATTTTGATGAGCTTTATGACGCGATCTTTGTCCGCCCCGCGCAGGCCTTGGCGCGCGGCTTTTGGAAGATTGGCGATGTGCGGATCATTGATGGTGTGCCGAATGGCCTGGCCGCATCGGTGGTAGGCGCAGCCCGTCAGGCGGTTGCGCTGCAAACCGGGCGCGTCGCGAGCTACGCCTTCACCATGATCGTGGGGCTTGTTCTGCTTGTTTCTCTGCTGCTGTTCGGGGGCTGAAGATGATGGGTGTCGGTTTCCCCTTGCTCAGCCTGCTGACCTTCCTGCCGCTTGCCGGGGTAGCGATCATTCTTGCCGTGCGCGGCGACGAAGCAACCGTTGCGAGCAATGCGCGCTGGACCGCGCTTTGGACCAGCCTGATCACCTTCATGCTGTCTTTGGTGCTGTGGTTCCGCTTCGACAAGAATGAGGCGGAGTTTCAATTCGTCGAAAGGCTGGATTGGCTCTCGGATTTCGGTGTCACCTATCACATGGGCGTGGATGGCATTTCCGTGCTGTTTGTGCTGCTGGCAACGCTGCTGACACCCATCTGCATCCTTTCTTCCTGGGAATCGGTGCAAAACAGGGTGCGCGAATACATGATCGCCTTCCTGATCCTTGAAACCATGATGGTCGGCATGTTCTGCGCGTTGGACTTCGTGGTCTTCTACATCTTCTTTGAAGGTGTGCTGATCCCGATGTTCCTGATCATCGGCGTTTGGGGTGGGCAGCGGCGCGTTTATGCAGCCTTCAAGCTGTTCCTTTATACGCTGCTTGGGTCCGTGCTGATGCTGCTCGCCATTCTGCTGCTTTGGTACAAGGCCGGCACGACGGATATTCTGGAACTCTTTACGCTTACCATTCCGCCATCGCTGCAAACCTGGATTTTCCTTGCCTTCTTCGCTTCCTTCGCGGTGAAGGTGCCGATGTGGCCGGTGCATACCTGGTTGCCGGATGCGCATGTGGAAGCACCAACGGCGGGCTCCGTCATTCTGGCCGGCGTATTGTTGAAGATGGGCGCTTACGGCTTCCTCCGCTTCAGCCTGCCCTTGCTGCCGGTGGCGAGTGCGGAATTCGCGCCCTGGATATTCGCGCTTTCCATTGTCGCCATTGTCTATACGTCACTGGTGGCTTTGGCGCAGGAAGATATGAAGAAGCTGATCGCCTATTCGTCGGTTGCGCATATGGGCATTGTCACACTTGGCATTTTCACCTTCACCCAGCAGGGGCTTTCGGGAGCCTTGTTCACCATGCTCTCGCATGGCGTGGTCTCCAGCGCGCTGTTCCTTTGTGTCGGGGTTTTGTATGACCGGGTGCATTCGCGCGAAATCATGCGCTATGGCGGTGTGGCGAAAATCATGCCGGCCTATGCGCTGGTCTTCATGCTTTTCACCATGGCCTCAGTCGCTTTGCCTGGGCTTGCCGGATTCCCAGGCGAATTGCTGGTGATCCTGGGTGCCTGGAAGGTGAACCCATGGGTGGCGTTTGGTGCCGCGCTCGGCATGATCCTGGGTGCTGCCTATATGCTGTATCTCTATCGCCGCGTTGTCTTCGGGCGCATCACGCGTGATGATTTGCGAGGCCTGCTTGATCTGTCGCCGCGCGAATACGCGGTCTTCGCGCCGCTGATCGTGCTCACGATCTGGATGGGCATTTATCCGCAAAGCTTCCTGTCCTTCTTTGAAGTCTCTGTCGCGGCGCTTGTGGAACGGCATCACGCCGCGCTTGGCGCGGCACGGCTCGCGGGGTTGTAAGATCATGAATTGGATGCTCGCCCTGCCTGAGATTGTGCTGGCCTGTTCTGGCCTTGCCATTCTGATGATTGGTGTGCTGCCGCGGCAGAACATGTTCTTCGGCTGCACCATGGCCTCCATCGGCGCTTTGGTGGTCACCGCCGCCCTGGTGCTGACCGTGCCGGATGGCACCGCCTTTTCCGGCCAGGTGATTTCCGATGGCTTCGCGCGCTTCATGAAGCTGCTGGTGCTGCTGGGTGCCGCCATCGGCATGCTGATGGCTCTGGATTTCAATCGGCGCGAAGGGCTGGATCGCTTCGAATACCCGGTGCTGCTGCTGTTTGCCACCCTCGGCATGCTGATCATGCTGAGTGCCAATGATTTCATGACCGTCTATATCGGATTGGAATTGCTCTCGCTCAGCCTTTATGTGGTGGCGGCCTTCCATCGGGATAATGAGCAATCCGCCGAAGCCGGCTTGAAGTATTTCGTGCTGGGCGCCTTGGCGTCGGGCCTGTTCCTGTATGGCGCTTCGCTGGTTTATGGCTTTGCCGGCACCACCAGTTTTGAACGCATCGCTCTCGCACTCCTTGATCCCGCAAGCCGCAGCCAGGGGCTGACCGTTGGGTTGATCTTCATCCTTGCTGGCCTGGCCTTCAAGGTTTCCGCTGTGCCCTTCCATATGTGGACGCCCGATGTTTATGAAGGCGCGCCCACACCCGTGACGGCGTTTTTCGCCGCCGCGCCGAAAGTGGCGGCGATTGCGCTGCTGGTGCGTGTGCTGGCCGGGCCTTTCGCGGATCTCGCCGCGCAATGGCAGCAGGTGATTATTCTGATCTCACTCGCTTCCATGGTGCTGGGCGCGCTTGCGGCCGTTGGGCAGCGCGATATCAAGCGCCTGATGGCCTATTCCTCCATCGGGCATATCGGCTATGCGCTGATGGGCCTCGCGGTCGCGAGTGATGAGGGCCTGCATGGCCTGATGGTCTATATGGCCATCTATCTTGCGATGAATCTTGGCACCTTCGCGGTGCTGATCGCCATGCGCCGCCAGGGCAAGGCCGTTTCGCGCATTGAAGATCTGGCCGGGCTTGGCAAGACCGATCCTGCCATGGCGATGTGGATGACGATCTTCATGTTCTCCATGGCCGGCATCCCGCCGCTCGCGGGCTTTTTTGGGAAGCTATACGTGTTTTTGGCAGCCGTGCAGGGCGGGTTCTGGACGCTGGCGGTGGTGGGTGTGCTCACCTCCGTGATCTCGGCCTTCTATTATCTGCGCGTCGTCAAGGTGATGTATTTTGATGAGGCAGAGGCGCCGCTGGATGCGCGCCCGCAGACGCTCACGATGGTGATGGGCATTTCCGGCATCTTCACCACGCTGTTCTTCCTGATGCCCGCCCCCTTGGTGCGCGCGGCGCAAGAAGCAGTGTCCGCGCTGCTCGGCTAAGGCCGGGTGCGCGGCAGTAAGCCGGCGTGAATTTTCGCCTTGAATGTCATGAGGTGCTTGAAAGCACCTCCTCCCTCGTCAAGCAACGCGCGGAGGCGGGCGAGGCTGAAGGCCTTGCCATCCAGGCGCTCCGGCAAAGCGCGGGCCGTGGCCGGCAGGGCAGGGGGTGGGATAGCCCCGCGGGTAATCTCTACCTTTCCGTATTGTTGCGCCCAGATGTGCCGCTGCGGGAGGCACCGCAATGGTCCTTCGTGGCGGCGGTGGCCTTGGCGAAAACGCTCATGACGTTGCTGCCTGAGACCGCGCAACCCAGCCTGAAATGGCCGAATGATGTTCTGCTGCGTGGTGGCAAGCTGGCGGGTATTCTGGTCGAAACCGGTATCACCACTGACCATGCACTCGATTGGATTTGCATCGGCATTGGCGTGAACATCTCGAACAAACCAAACCTGCCGGACCGTGCCACGGCTTGCCTTGCCGAATACCTGCGAAGTCCACCGACGCCGCAAGCGCTGGCAACCGCGCTGCTACAGAACCTTACCCATTGGCATGAAACGCGCCTGCGCAAAGGTTTTGATCCCATCCGCGATGCCTGGCTCCGCCATGGTCCGGCCATGGGTGCGGCAGTATCGGTCAAACGCGATGGCGCATTGATGGAAGGCAGTTTCGCCGGGCTTTCGCCAGAAGGCGGGCTACTGCTTGCCAAAGGCCGCGAAGTTCAGCTTATTCTGGCCGGGGAGATCATTTGACCATGCTGCTCGCCATTGATGCCGGCAATACCAATGTTGTTTTCGCGGTCCATGACGGCACGGAATGGCGCGGGCGCTGGCGCATTGCCACACGCGCGGATCGCACGTCGGATGAATATGCGGTTTGGCTGCTGGCGCTGTTCCAACATGCCGGCTTGAAGCCCAATGACATTCTGCGTTGCGTGATCGGCACGGTGGTGCCAGCGGCACTCTACAATCTTCGGCGGCTTTGCCGCGAATGGATGGATTGCGAGCCCCTCATTGCGCGTGCGCCGCTCGATTGGGGCTTTGCCATTCGCGTGGATCGGCCCGAGGAAGTGGGCGCGGACCGGTTGTTGAATGCGCTTGCCGCCCATACCCGCTATGGCGGGCCGCTCATTGTGATTGATTTCGGCACCGCCACCACTTTTGATGTGGTGGATGGCGATGGGGCCTATCTTGGCGGCGCGATTTCGCCCGGCATCAATCTTTCCATCGAAGCGCTGCACAAGGCCGCGGCGCGCCTGCCCCGGATTGGCATTGGCCGCCCGCAAGCGGTGATTGGGCGCGCCACCGTGCCCGCCATGCAATCGGGCATTTATTGGGGCTATGTCGGCCTGGTGGAGGGTATTGTTTCACGCATAAAAGCGGAATTTGGCGGCCCGATGAAGGTGATTGGCACGGGCGGGCTGGCGCCGCTATTCGCCGAAGGCACCCTTGTCATTGAAAGAACCGATCCCGACATAACCCTTGAAGGGTTGCGCTTGCTGGCCGAGCGTAATCCTTCTTCCGTTTTCCACCAAAGCGCGCTTCGCGATCCTCTCCGTTCGGATTCTGATTAGCCCCATGAATGTCATGACTGGCGATCTTGCCTTCATCCCGCTCGGCGGGACGGGCGAGATCGGAATGAACCTTAATGTCTATCGCTGTGATGGCGCCTTGCTGGCGGTGGATTGCGGGCTTGGCTTTGCCGGGCCGGATCAGCCGGAAGTGGATGTCATGGTGCCGGATGCTGTCTGGCTCG
>JBIKXA010000193.1:0-6638 GCA_044356015.1 Roseomonas sp. | reverse complement strand
GCGCATCGCGGGTTTGGCAAGCGGCGCGAATTTTCAGCACGGCCTCATCCCGCGCAATCACCTCCCGCCCCGCCACATGGCCGCAACGCTTGGGCGCCACCTGGTCTTCCAGATGCATGCCCGCGACACCGGCGCGGATATATTCTTCCACCGTGCGCACCACATTGATGGAATTGCCAAAGCCCGTATCGGCATCGGCAATCAATGGCGCCCGCACGGCAGAGGCGATCAGCTTCGCGTTCAGCGCCATTTCAGTCAGCGTAATCAGCCCCGCATCCGGTAGGCCGAGCAGATTGAGCGAAGTGCCATAGCCCGACATATAAAGCGCCGGGAAACCCGCATGTTCCAGAATGCGGGCCGACATGGCGTTGAAGCAGCCGGGCAGGATCAGCGGCGCGGGTTCCTTCAACAACGCGCGCAGGCGCGTGGTGGCGCGGGCGGGACTTGCTTGACCAAGGCGCATGAGCGTTTTCCTTATTTCAGCGGGAAGCCGAGGGAGCGCAGCGCCGCCTTCAGCCCATCGCGCCCACGCAGCGCACTGATGGAACCAATGCGCGAAATCACACGCTGCGACCAATTGTCGGCGGCCATTTCATAGCGCTTGGAATATTCGGCAAGCTTTTCATCATAGGAAGCACGCAGCGCCTTTTCCTTGGCGGTGGAATAGGTTTCGTGATGCAGCACCGCTTCCTGAGACAAACGCGGCTTCACCGCGCTTTCCTTGCCCGGCGCGGCATAACCAACGCAAAGGCCAAAGACCGGCGCGGCGCCAGGCGGCAGGCCAAGCATGGAAGCGACACGCGGCACATCATTGCGAAGCGCGCCGATATAGACCGTGGCAAGCCCCATGCTTTCCGCCGCCACCACGGCGTTCTGCGCGGCGAGCCCCGCATCAATCGCTGCCACCAGGAAGGTTTCCAGGAAGGGCATGCCGGCGAGTGCGACACCTTCCTGTTCCCCCAGGCGTTCATTGCGCGAGACATCGGCGATGAAGACCAGGAAGATCGGGCATTGTTCGATATGCTTCTGCCCGCCCGCAATCGCCGCCAGCGCCTTGCGCTTTTCCGGATCATTCACCGAAACCACGGACCAGGTTTGCAGATTGGAAGAAGTGGCCGCCGATTGCGCCGCCGCGATCAGCGCTTCCAGCGTGCCATCGGGCAGCGGATCGCTTCGATAGCCGCGCACCGAACGGTGGGAGAGCAGCAGCGAAATCGTATCATTCCAGGGGCCTAGCTTCGGTTCGGCGCCAGCGCCGTAACGTGCGGTAAGGGCTGCGGCGGCGGGCAATTGCATGCCATCCATTGGGGTATTCCTTTCGTCAGGTCGCCAAAGCCTAGGCCAGAATGGCGCGGCGGGAAATCACCCCGCATCACGCCACCCCGCCGCCGGATGGGGTGCGGCCAGCAAAGGCCCGGCGCCAAAGAGTTTTTCGCGGTAAGTGCCCGCAGCATAGCCCCGCTTGTAGCGCCCGCGTTCCTGAAGCGCCGGCACCAAAAGCCGCACCACATCTTCCAGGCATTCCGGCGTTACCGTGCGCGATAGGTTGAAGCCATCCACATCCGCCTGATCCATCCACGCAATCAGTTCATCCGCGACTTCCTCGACCGAACCAATAATGGGCGGCTGGCGGCTGCCGAGCACCATACGGTCAATCAAGGCGCGCTTGGTGGCGCGGGGCGCGGCGGCGCGGAGCGCTTCCACATTCGAACGAATGGCCTGGCTTTGGCCGGCTTCGGGCAATTCCTCATCGAGGTCAAAACGCGCCAAGTCTATTCCTAAAGACGCGGAAGCATGCACCAGCGCGCCTTCAATGCTGGCGTGCTGGCGATATTCGGCGAATTTCGCCTCGGCCTCGGCCCGCGTGCGGCCAATGATCAAGGTCGCGCCGACGAAAACACGGATCGGGCGCGGCGCGGCGCGGGCGCGCAAATCCGCGACCAGCGTCGCCACATGCGGCTTCGGCCCGCCATTCAGGAACACGCATTCCGCATGCTGCGCGGCAAAGCCTCGGCCACGATCCGAAGCGCCGGCCTGATAGAGCACTGGCGTGCGCTGCGGTGATGGTTCCACCAGATGCGGCGCATCCAGCCGATATTGCCGGCCCTGATGCGTGATGCGCTTCACGCGCGCCGGATCGGCATAGATGTCCGCCGCACGGTCTCGCTTCACGGCATCGGCGGCCCAGGATTCCTCCCACAGCCGATAGAGGATTTCCATGTACTCATCGGCCAGATCATAGCGATCATCATGCGCCATTTGCCGATCCAGCCCCATGGCGCGGGCCGCGCTATCCAGATAGCCGGTGACGATATTCCAGCCAATGCGCCCTTTGGTCAGATGATCCAGCGTGGAAAAGCGCCGCGCCATCAGCGCCGGGCTTTCCCAAGCCAAGTTACACGTCACGCCAAAGCCAAGATGGCGTGTGGCCGCCGCCATGGCGGGCACCAACAGCATGGGATCAATCAGCGGCACCTGCACGGCGTTGCGGATGGCGGCGTCGCCATTGCCGCCATGCACATCATAAATGCCGAGCACATCCGCCAGAAAAAGCCCGTCAAACAGCCCTTCTTCCAATAGCCGCGCGAGGCCCATCCAGTATTCAAGCGAGAGATAGTCAGCAGACCGATCCCGCGGATGAGTCCACATGCCCTGCTGGATATGGCCGACACAGGCCATATCAAAAGCATTGAAGCGGATTTCTCGTTTCATAGGGAAAGCCCAGGGATCAGCAACGCTTCCAGCACGCGGCGCCGATTGCCATCAATCACCACGGCCTTGCGCGCTTTCAAATCAAAGCCAATGCCAATGGCTTCCGCCGCCGCCACCGGGCCGCCGGTTACGCCATTATGCAGCAAATGGGTCCAGGTGGTGGTTTTGTCTCCCAAGGCACGCAGCCCGCTATGGATGACCAGCAAATCGCCCACGCGCATCGGCTTCAGATAGACCAGGCGATATTCCAAAGCGGCGCTGCCAATGCCTTCTTCGCGCGCGCCCAATTCCTCAGAGCCACGAAAGCGCAGATTGGGTATGCCATCCCAAATGCGCGCAATCACCACATCCGGGCGCATCAGCCCGGCGCGATCACAATCCTCTGCCCGGATGGCGCCAAGATGCGCTTCCGTAAGGCCCATGGCGGCGGTGGCGGCGGCATCGGGCGGGGTGCGGATGGGACCAAAAGGCAGGCCTCGCGGCCCGGCATGGGGCGGCAGGGTGGTGGTGAGGCTTGCGATCTTGCCATCCACCCCCTCTGGCAGCGGCAGAACCTCCCCACTCAAGGGATGGCGCAATTCAACATCCGTCACGAAAGCAGCCGAGGCAACGCCCGAGCCGCTATGCTGGATTTCGGCATAAACCCGCAGCTGTTCGCCGCGCCGCGCCAGGATGCCGCCATGGATGGTGAAAGCCGCCCCCGCCGCCATTTCGCGCAAAAAGCGGATATGCTGATCAACCGGCGTGAAAAAGCCGCGATCCGGCGTGATGCCCATCGCCAGCGCCAGCCAGCCCAGCCCATCACCGACCCGCGCGACGTAATGGCGCACATTCATATGCCCCATCACATCACATTCGCCGCTTTGCACACTGCCCTTGCCGATCACGATCATCCTGGGGTCCCCTTCATCGCCCGCAGAACACCCCGGCCCGGTCTTCCATGCAAGTTATGACCCCTTGAGCCCACCAAAACTTCGGCGCAGCATACCCCGAAGCAAAGGGAAGGAAGCACACCATGGATGTCGGCATTTTCAACCTCATGGGCTATCGCAATCGCGGCGTGCCCACCGCGGCGATCTATGACCGCACCATCGCCCAGGTAAAAGCCGCCGAGGCCGCCGGCTTCAACATCGCCTGGTTCGCCGAGCACCATTTTTCCAATTACTGCGTCTGCCCATCGCCCTTGATGATGCTGGCCCGCCTGGCGGGCGAGACATCGCGCATAAGACTCGCTTCCGGCGTTGTGATTGTGCCGCTGTATCACCCTTCCCGCCTGATTGCCGAAATCGGCATGGTCGATTCCATGACGCATGGGCGCCTGGTGCTGGGCGTTGGCAGCGGCTACCAGCCTTATGAGTTTGAACGCTTCGATTCTGCCCTGCCGGAAGCGCCGCATCGGCTTTTGGAAGTGATGGGCATGATGGAAAAGGCCTTTGCGGGCGAGACCTTTTCCCACGAAGGCGAATATTATTCCCTGCCGCAAACCCACATTGCCCCGCGCCCCGCGGGCAAACTGCCGGAGATTTGGGTGGCCGGCGACAACCCCGATTTGCACCGCTACGCCGCCCAACGTGACTGCGTGGTGATGGTGACGCCGCGCCACTTCACCCCTGCCCTGCTGGCCGCCGCGCGCCGGCGCTTTGAAGATATTTGGCGCGCCGCCGGCAAGCCGCCCGAGGCGTTGCGCTTCGGCGCCATGCGCCCCTTCTGCGTGACGGATGACAAGGCCGAAGCCAGGGCCTTTCTGGAAAACGCCCGCTGGCAAATCCGCCTTTCCCAAAGCCTGCGCCGCAAGGAACAGGAAATGGATGGCGGCCTGCTGGTCGAAAAAACCTGGGAAGGCGAGCCAAGCCTGGAAGAAATGGGGTCCTTCATGCTGGTGGGGGATGCCGATACGGTGGCCGCCCGCATGGCCGCCGAAATCCGCGCCGCCAGCCCCTGCCATTATTTGCTGCAAATGCACATTGGCGATTTGCCGGAAAGCATCGCCATGAACTCCATAGCGGCCTGGGACAAAGCCATTCGCCCGCGGCTTGAACGTGAATTCGGCCCGCTGGACCGGATTGGGGTTCCCGTACCGGCTGCCGCCTGAACTAAACTGTTGACCCCCGCCCCCGCGATTTGGCACTGATTCGGGCATGGTAACGCTTACGCCAGTCAGTCGCGGGGATGAGGATACGCTCTGGGCCGTGGTGGCGACCGTGGGGCGCAAAAGCCGCGTGGCCGAGGTTTTCCGTTCCCGCGCCGCCGCCTTGAATGACCGAGACTGGCGCGACCAACAAGTGCGCGCCTATGCCGATTGGCTGGTGCGCGCCAAACAACCCGTACCGCATTATTCCGTGGCGCCCATCAAACGATCCGACCTGCCGAGGAAATGGGTGCCATTGCCGGCGCTGGGGTTTTTGCGGGGGGAGATGGTTTGATTGGGTGGGGGCTTCATGGAGGGGCGCTGCCCCTCCAAACCACCCCGCCAAAGGCCGGGGGGCCTTTGGAAACCGGGTTTTTGGGGTGCGCCATTTTGGGTTGAGTTACGATAAAATCTGTGTTTCGGTTTCGATATATTCAAAATCGGTGGAACATCATGGAGCTTTCTGGCCTAGCAAAACTCGGCAAAATCGGGGGTATCGCTGGCATCGCCCTTGGCGTGGTGGTGCTAATTTTCGGCGATGTCTTGAAAGGACTTGGCGTATTGCCCGAAAACTGGCGCGGCCCAATCCTTGTTCTCATCATTCTGAGCGTTGCTGCTTTGGCTGGCGGTGCCTTGGCTGGCTGGATCTTGCGGCAGCGCGGCGGCGCGCAAATTGCCAAGACTGAGGGTGATAAGGCGGAAGCGCGGAACGAAAACGCCAGCAAGGATGGTGCGCGCCAGGAAGCGACCACAAAAGGAAACAATTCAGCGGCGGTCAATATTCGCCGATGAGTGGATTGCTCGCGCGTCTATTCGGAATGAAGACAGCACAAGGTGCCAAGACGTCAGGCGCTTTGAGTCCGGCGGTGAATTATCAAGGGGATGGTGATGTCAATATTCACATCAACGCAAATTCGGACAGTTTCGCTGCGACAAACGCCGGACCGATAAGGCTTCTGGGTCTTGCATTTACAGCGCTCGCCATCGCGATTGGTCTGTATTTGTGGCTAAGGCCGCCACCCCCTCCCCCGACACCGGTGACGATCGCAAATAACATTGTCACCGCGCAGGGTGACCAAAACACTGTTGTCATCTCGCCGGGGCCAGTCACCATAAACCGCGTCGAAGATTCTGCCTTGGCCAATAAGCGCCAGGAAGAGCTTCTTGCCGCCATCGCGCGCGACAAGGGCGTGCCCATTGCACCTTTGCAGGCCGTTCTTGTCCGTCTTGGTGTATTGAATGTCTCACCAGATCAAATTCCCGCCCGGCTGGAAGCTGCCGCAATACGCCTGCTGGAACTGGAAAAAATCCTGGCGCAACCAATCCAGGGTGAACCCACAGCCCAAGCGGCACGTGACGAAGCGCGCCGACTGATTGGCGAAGGCAATTTCGAAGCCGCAGCAACTAAGCTTCGCCAAGGCCGCACCGAATTGCGGAAAGGGCGTGAGGAGAACCAGCGCATTGAAGCGACTATGGCCGCGGATGAAGCAAATATTGCCAAGGTGGCGCTGCGCTATCGGACCGCTGCGGCGCTGTATGGAGAGGCCGCGGACCTCGTGCGTTTTGACCCAAACCTTTCCTGGGAATATCGCTTGCGTCAGGGGAACGCATTGTTTTTGCGTGGCGACGAATTCGGCGACAATGAAGCGCTTTTGGCCAGCATCACGACTTTTGATCAGGCCCTGTCCTTAGCGCAGCGCGACCGCGTGCCGCTCGATTGGGCCATGACGCAAAGCAACCTTGGCAATGCGCTGCAAGCGCTTGGCGCGCGGGAGGCTGGTTCGGCGCGGCTGGAGGA
>JBIKXA010000192.1:0-6642 GCA_044356015.1 Roseomonas sp. | reverse complement strand
GCACGGTGCGCTGGGCGGCTTCGGGCGATCCGAATACGCTTGACCCGCATAGCCAGAATGTCGGCACGGTTTCGATGGTGCTGCAGCAGATCTATGACACGCTGATTGCCCGCAACCAGGAATTGGGGCTGGCACCCGGCTTGGCGACGCGCTGGGAACAGCAGGAACCCAATCGTTGGCGCTTCTGGCTGCGCGATGGCGTGAAATTCCATGAGGGCGAGGCCTTCACCGCCGATGATGTGGTGTTCAGCGTGACGCGCGCCTTGGCGCCGACCTCCAATTACGGGATTTTCGTGGATACGGTGGAACGCGCGGTGCAGGTGGAACCGCTGGTGGTGGATATCATCACCAAAATCCCGGACCCGATCCTGCCCAACAAGATCGCTTCCGTCTTCATGATGTCGCGGAGCTGGTCCGAAAGGAACAACGCCGCGCGGCCACAAAACACCCGCCAGCGCGAAGAAATGCACACGGTCCGCAACACGAATGGCACTGGCGCCTTCCGCCTGACCGCGCGTGAATCCGATGTGCGCACCGTTATGACCCGCAACAATGATTGGTGGGGCTGGCGGGAAGACAGCAGCCGCGAAGCCAATGTCACGGAAATCATCTTCCGCCCCATCGCATCCGATGCGACGCGCATCGCCGCCCTGCTGTCGGGTGAGGTTGATTTCGTGCTCGATCCGCCCTTGCAGGATTTGAACCGCCTGCGCCAAGCGCCGAATATCCGCGTGCTGGAAGGCCCGGAAGTGCGCACCATCTTCCTGGCGATGGACGTGTTCCGCGATGAATTGCTCTATTCCGATGTGAAGGGGCGCAATCCGATGAAGGATTTGCGTGTGCGCCAGGCGCTTTATCACGCGATTGATATCCAGGCGATCCATCGCACTACCATGCGCGGCCAATCCGTGGTGACGGGCACCTTCTTCCCGCCCCAGGTGAATGGCTATGTGAAGGAAGAGGATGTGCGCCTGGCCTATGATCCGGCGCGCGCGCGGGCTTTGTTGGCGGAAGCCGGCTTCCCCAATGGCTTCGAGATTACGCTGGATTGCCCGAATAATCGCTACATCAATGATGAGCAGATTTGTCAGGCAATTGTGGCGATGTGGGCGCGGGTTGGCATTCGCGCCAAGCTGAATGCCATGCCGCTGGCACCCTTCTTTGCCAAGATCCAGCGTGATGATACCTCCATCTATCTGCTGGGCTGGGGCGTGCCGACCTTGGATGCGCTGTATTCCTTCCAATCCCTGGTCGCGACCCGCAATGGCGCGCAGGGTGATGGCATCTGGAATTACGGGCGCTATTCCAACCCGCGCATGGATGCGCTGATTGAACGCATGAAGACCCAATCCGGCGCGCCGCGTAATGAGGCGATCCGTGAGGCGCTGCGCATCTATCGTGAAGATGTGCCGCATATTCCGCTGCACCATCAGATGATCCCCTGGGCGATGCGGTCCAACCTGACCATTCCGCATATGGCCAATAACCAGCCCTATTTCCGCTGGGCCAAGATGAACTGATCCTCTGGCGCGGCGGGTCTTGCGCCCGCCGCGCTTGGAGATTTTTTGGTCGCATTTTCCGAATCGCCAAGTGGTCCCACTTGGCTTGAAAATGCTTACGGAGTTCCCCGATTGTTCGCCTTCATCATCTCCCGAATCTTGCAGGCTTTGCCTGTGATGCTGACAGTTGCGCTGATCTCCTTCGCCATGTTCGCCTATGTCGGTGATCCGGTGGCGATCATGCTTGGGCAGGATTTCACGGAAGCGCAGCGTCAGGCGCTGGTGAAGGATTTGGGGCTGGATCAGCCCTTCTGGGTGCAATTTGGCACCTTCCTTGGCAATGCGGTCCAGGGCGAATTCGGGCTTTCCTATCGCCTGTCGCGCCCGGTTTCGGACCTTATCGCGGAACGCGCGCCGGCCACGCTGGAATTGGCCTTTACCGCGGCCTTTCTGGCCCTGCTGATTGGCGTGCCCTTGGGGGTCTATACGGGGCTTTATCGGAATTCCTGGCTGTCGCGGTTTTTCCTGACCTTCAGCCTGGTCGGCGTTTCCCTGCCCACCTTTCTGATCGGCATTCTGCTGATTCTGGTTTTTGCCGTTTGGCTGGGTGTGCTGCCTTCCTTCGGGCGTGGTGACACGGTGAAGCTTGGCTGGTGGTCCACGGGCTTCCTGACCTGGACAGGCATCAAGGCCCTGATCCTGCCTTCCATCACGCTTGGGCTGTTCCAGTTGACGCTCATCATGCGCCTGGTGCGGGCCGAGATGCTGGAAGTGCTGCGCGCGGATTACATTAAATTCGCCCGCGCCCGCGGCCTGCCCAATCGCGCCGTGCATTTCGGCCATGCGCTGAAGAATACGCTGGTGCCGGTGATCACCATTGTCGGGCTGCAATTGGGGGCGATCATCGCCTTCGCCATAGTGACCGAGACCGTCTTCCAATGGCCGGGGATGGGCTTGCTGTTCATTCAATCCGTCAATCAGGCGGATATTCCGGTCATGGCCGCCTATCTGCTGCTGATCTCGGCACTATTCGTCACCATCAATTTGATTGTTGATCTGCTCTATTACGCGGTTGACCCAAGGCTTCGCATCGGGCGCGGGCAGGGGGCGCATTGATCATGACTGATACGCTCCGTCGGTTCTTTGATAGCGATATCTGGTGGTCCTTCACACGCTCACCCGTCACCATGCTCTCCGCCGTGGTGGCGCTGATCTGCATTCTGGGCGCGCTCTTCGCTCCCTGGCTTGCGCCGCATAACCCCTTTGACCTTGCCTCGCTCAACCTGCTCGATGCCTTCAAGCCGCCCGCCTGGATTGAGGGCGGGGAGCGTGCCTATCTGCTCGGCACCGATGATCAGGGGCGCGATGTGCTTTCCGCCATCATGTATGGCGCGCGCGTATCCCTGCTGGTGGGGCTTTCCGCGACCATTTTCGCCACCACGCTTGGGGTCACACTTGGGCTGCTGGCGGGGTATTTGGGCGGCAAGCTGGATGCGCTGCTGATGCGCATTTGCGATGTGCAGCTGACCTTTCCCTCCATTCTGGTGGCACTTCTGATTGATGGCGTGGTGCGCGCTGCCCTGCCACGCGAAGTGCATGACCAGATCGCGCTTTTCGTCGTGATTTTCGCCATCGGCATCAGTGAATGGCCAAAATTCGCCCGCACCGTGCGCGGTTCCACCATGGTGGAACGCAACAAGGAATATGTGCAGGCCGCGCGCGTGATTGGTGTCTCGCCGCCGCGCATCATGCTTTCCCACGTATTGCCCAATGTGCTGGGGCCTGTGCTGGTGATTGCGACACTCAATCTGGGGCTGGCGATATTGTCTGAGGCAACGCTTTCCTTCCTCGGCGTCGGGGTGCCGGCGACGCAACCTTCGCTTGGCACGCTGATCCGTATTGGCAATGACTTCCTGTTCAGCGGCGAATGGTGGATCACGATTTTCCCGGGCGTCACGCTGATTGCCATGGTGCTTTCCGTCAATCTTCTGGGCGATTGGCTGCGCGACGCCCTCAATCCGAAGCTCCGCTAATGTCTGGCCAGAACCCCCTGCTTGAAGTGCGCCATTTGCGCGTGGAATTCCCAACAAGGCGCGGTACCTTGGTGGCGCTGGATGACGTGTCCTTCTCCATTTCCGCCGGTGAAGTGCTGGGCGTGGTCGGTGAATCAGGCGCCGGCAAATCCATGACTGGGGCCGCGATCATCGGCTTGCTGGAACCGCCCGGGCGGATTGCCGCGGGCGAGATTCGCCTGGATGGCAAGCGCATTGATAATCTGCGCTATGAAGATATGCGGCGCATCCGCGGCAAGGAAATCGGCGCGATCTTCCAGGACCCGCTGACGACGCTCAACCCGCTCTATACCGTGGGCCGGCAATTGGCCGAGACCATGACAACCCATTTGCCGATCACCCCGGCCGAGGCACGCAAGCGCGCCATTGGCTGGCTTGATCTGGTGGGCATCCCGGCGGCGGCGCAGCGGATTGATTCCTACCCGCATGAATTCTCGGGCGGCATGCGCCAGCGTGTGGTGATTGCGCTGGCCTTATGTGCCGAACCGCGCCTGATTGTGGCGGATGAACCGACCACGGCCTTGGATGTTTCCATCCAGGCGCAGATCATTGCGCTGCTGAAATCGCTCGCGCGCGAAAAGGGCACGGCGATGATGCTGGTGACGCATGACATGGGCGTTATTGCTGAAACCGCCGATCGCGTGGCTGTAATGTATGCCGGGCGCATTGCGGAGATTGGGCCCGTGCGCAATGTGGTGAAGCAGGCAAGCCACCCCTATACGGTGGGGCTGATGGGCTCCATCCCGCCCTTGGATCGGCGCGTTGAACGGCTCGCGCAGATTGATGGTGCCATGCCACGGCTTTCCGCCATCCCGAAGGGCTGCGCCTATAACCCGCGCTGCCCCAAGGTCTTCGCGCGCTGCATGCAAGACCGGCCGGATTTGCTGCCGGCGGGGGCAACGCAAGCCGCCTGCTGGCTTTATGATGGGGAGGCCAAGACCCATGGCTGATACCCCCATGCTGGAACTGCGCGATGCCGCGCGGTATTTCGATGTCTCCCGCCCGCTTTTGCAGCGCGTGGTTGCGGGTGAAGGCAAGCGCTTGCTGCGCGCCGTGGATGGTGTGAGCCTTGCCGTGCCCAAGGGCCGCACCCTGTCCTTGGTGGGGGAATCCGGCTGCGGCAAATCCACCGTCGCACGGCTGGCGGTTGGGCTTTACCGGCCAAGCGCTGGCCAGGTGATGTTTGACGGGCGGGATTTGGCCGAAGCCCGCGCCGCATCCGATCAGCGCCGGCGGATGCAGATGATCTTTCAGGACCCTTACGCCTCGCTCAATCCGCGCTGGCGTGTGCGGGACATCGTGGCTGAGCCTATTCGCGCCTTTGGCCTTTTGCCGGACCGTGCCGCGCAGGAAGCGCGGGTTGCGGAATTGCTGACGCAGGTGGGGCTATCGCCGCTGGATGGGCACAAATTCCCGCATGAATTCTCAGGCGGGCAGCGTCAGCGCATTTCCATCGCGCGCGCCTTGTCATCCAACCCGGAGTTTCTGGTGTGCGATGAACCGACCTCGGCGCTTGATGTTTCGGTGCAGGCGCAAATCCTGAACCTGATGAAGGAATTACAAGCCCGCATGGGGCTGACCTATTTGTTCATCAGCCATAACCTGGCCGTGGTGCGGCAAGTCAGTGACCAGATCGGCGTGATGTATCTGGGCCGCATCGCGGAATTGGCGCCGGCGGAAAGCCTGTTTCGCCGCCCGCGCCACCCCTATACGCGCGCGCTGATGGAAGCGATCCCGGACCTTGACATGACCGGGCGGGCCCGCATTCCGGTGGGTGGTGAGGTGCCGAGCCCGATCACGCCGCCCACCGGCTGCGCCTTCCATCCGCGCTGCCCCTTGGCCGGCCCGCGCTGCAAGGCGGAACGCCCGGAATTGAAGCCGGCGGGTGATGCCATGGTGGCCTGCCATGCGGTGGAAGAAGGGCGCGACGCCGCCTAATTTTTACAGCCAGCGCGGTTCTGGCAAGGCAGTGGCCAGGCGTCCCTTGAAGCCCGCCGCGCGCAACTGCCCTGAAATCTCATCGGCCAAATTCCAAGGCAGAATCAGGATCACATCCGGCGCCATGGCGAGCAACGCTTCCGGCGAGACAATCGGGATGGCGCTGCCCGGCAAGACCCGGTTCTGCTTCGCCGGGTTGCGATCCGCCACCGCGATGAAATCCGCGGCCGCCACGCCTGCGGCATTGAGGAAGGTATTGCCCTTGGCCGCCGCGCCGTAAGCCCCAAGGCGCAGCCCTTGCGCTTGGCATTGCGCCAGCCAGTCCTTGAAGGCGGCAAGCACCGCCGCGACCCGAGCATTGAAGCCTTGGTAGAAGGCATCGCCCGCAATGCCGCGCGCGGCTTCATCGGCCCGCATCTCAATCACGCCCGGCATATCCAACCGCGTCGCGTCAGCGGTCGCGAAATAACGCAGGCTGCCGCCATGGGTGGAAAGCTTCTCCACATCAAACACGCGCAAGCCCTGCGCGGCGAGCAGGCGCTCCACGGCGTAAAGCGACCAATAGGCGTAGTGTTCGTGATAGATCGTATCGAATTGCACGCCATCCACAAAGGACAGTAGATGGGGTGCCTCAATGGTCACCACACCGCGCGACCCCGCGAGCTGCGCGAGCCCCGCCGCGAAATCCACCACATCCGGCACATGGGCCAGCACATTATTGGCAATCACCAAATCCGCGTGGCCGCGCCGGCCCACAATATCGCGCGCCGCTTCCCGGCCAAAAAAGCGCACCTCGGTCGGCACACCCGCCGCCACCGCACTGGCCGCGACATTGGCCGCAGGCTCCACCCCCAGGCAGGGAATGCCGGCAGCGACGAAATTCCGCAGCAGGTAGCCATCATTGCTGGCAATTTCGACGACGAAGCTTTGCGCGCCAAGCGAAAGCCTTTCCCGCATTGCGCTTGCATAACGCGCGGCGTGATCCAGCCAGCTTTCCGAAAAGGAGGAGAAATAGGCGTAGTCGGTGAAGATCGCCTCGGCTTCCACCACATGGTCCAATTGCACCATGCGACACGTGCCGCAAACCACGGCGGCCAGAGGGTAGCGCGGCAGTGGCTGAGACCCAGGCGGTG